>JAOACR010000024.1 GCA_026417735.1 Kiritimatiellia bacterium | reverse complement strand
TCCCCGACCGCGTGGCGAGCCCGGCCGAATGTGCCCGCAGGCACGGGGAGTGCCGGCGTGGGAGCGAACCCTCCACGTGTGGTCGTGGAGGTCTACGGATGGCCCGTCCGTATGGAGGGTCGGCTTCCACGCCGACCGGGCTCCTCGCGACACCCGTGAAAGAGCGCCCTCCACGTCCGCCGCGTTCCCCACCATCAACAGCATGGGCAACACACAGACCACCTCGACCCCGACCTTCTGCGTAAGCACGGACCGCCCTCAGGCAGACCTCGGGCCCAGCATCCCATACGAAACTCGTTGTCGCATGTTAGAATCCGGTTGTGGCACGCTTTGACTCGCAGCCGGAACCAGTCCGCTCGCGCAACCGTGCCATGGAGACGTCATCATGCACATCGCTCCGCTGCTTTTCGTGTTTGCGATCATGGCGCCGGGGATTGCCCCGGTGTCCCGCGCCGTCACTCTGGAGAGTGGGGACGAATTGCCTTCGCCCGCGGAAGTTGATGCGATTAACGAGTTTTCCGCCTCGCTGTACCGAGAGGTCGCGAGCGACGAGAAGAATCTGATCGTCTCACCATTCAGCGTACGAACCGCCATGGCGATGGTCGCCGCGGGCGCCGATACCACCACCGAAGCGGAGCTGGTCCGAGGGCTGCGTCTGGCATCCGACCGCGTGGAGCGGGCAGCGCGACTGCGATCAGTTCAGCGGCGCATTGCGTCGTTCAGCGGCCAGCGTGATGTCACCCTCGAATCGGCCTGTCGATTCTGGAGCCAGCGCGACTACGGGCTGCTCCCGGACTTTGTTCGCTCGGTTGAGTCGGTGTTTGAGGCGACACCTGCCCTCGCGGATTTCGTGAACAACGCGGAGGGCGTTCGCCGGGAGATCAACAAGTGGGTAGAAGAGCGTACCCGTCGGCGGATTCGCGAGCTGGTCCCGCCTGGTCTGCTCAACTCGAGCACGCGGCTGGTGTTGGTGAACGCAGTGTATTTCCTGGGCCCCTGGCTTCAGGCGTTTTCGCCGCGTGACACCCAACGGGCACCATTTCATGACGCGATGGGGGTTCCATCGGGCGAAGTCGAGTTGATGTACCGCGAGCTGGAGTTTCCGGCGGTCCGCTATGCGGAAGCGGACGGAGCGCAAATCTGCGAGCTGGCTTATCGGGGCGCGGACGTCGCGATGCTCCTTGTGCTACCGTCGCCCGGACAGTGGGGAACGCTCGCCCCCCGGCTGACGGGCAGCGCGCTGTCGGGATGGCGTCGCGCACTGCGTCCGCGCACGGTGCAGGTGTATCTGCCGCGGTTTCGCATCGAGTCTGAAGCGCGGCTGGACGCCGCGTTCGGCCGGATGGGGATGGGGGAGGCGTTCGATCCGAACCGCGCGGATCTTTCCCGCATGAGTGGCCGGCGGGAGCTCTACGTCAGTGCGGTCCTGCACAAAGCGTTCGTCGAGGTTCAGGAGAAGGGCACCGAGGCCGCCGCGGCAACCGCGGTAGTGGTGAAAGCCGTTGCAGCACCGGTTGAAGAATCGCCCGTCGTGTTCCGCGCTGACCGGCCTTTCCTGTTTGTGATTCTCGACCGTCGAACTGGCGCCACGCTGTTCTGGGGCCACGTCGTGCGCCCACCCCAACCCCCTGAACGTTGAGCGCCGCGCCGCTCGTCGCCGGAGTGGCCATGCGCTTGGCAGGCCACCATCAGTATTCCCGGATCCAGATGTTGCGGAACTGAACGAGGCTCGGCGGGCTCGTCCATTCGCCGTTCACCAGGTTCCCGTGATGCTGCAGCGCAATGCGCCCGCGCTCGGGAAGATCGGGGATCTCGACAGCCGGAATCACCAGCACCTCGTTCAGTTTTACCGACACGGTCCGCCCGCGAACGGTGATCTCGAATCGGTTCCACTCCCCAACCGGCCGGTCGGCCTGCGTGCGCGGCGTGACAGCGGCGCGCACCGCCGGCGGCATCTTCGGATCCATCCGCACACCGTACATTTCGCCCGAACCGATCGGCCAGCACCAGATGTTGACCTGATGCTTGGGCGACCCGCGCAGGTAGATGCCGGAATCGGAGTCCGGCAGAGTGAGCCGGAGAGGTTGCCCGCGCACATCGCGCGCGTGCGTCCCATCGGGCAGCACATAGGCGACCCGCGGATTTAGGTAAGGGGTTTCCTTGATCCGCCACTCGACGATCAGCGTAAAATCACCAAACTCCTGCTCCGTCCAGAGGTTCTTATCTCCCTGGGCCTCACTGCGCGCGTCGTAGTCAATCACTCCGCCCTCGACCCTCCAGTGGCCCTGGTCCCCCTCCGGTAGGATCCAACCGGTGAAATCACGACCGTTGAACAGTGCCCGGAACCCCTCCGGCGGTTCGGCCGCCGCCAACGCCGTGCCCAGCGCCATTACCGCGGTCACCATCGACCTGGACCAGGTGCTCATTGCAGCTCAGCTCCTTTGCCTTGTTCTCTCACGTCACCGACAGCCCCCCGCTTCTGCCCGCAAGGGGCCGCCGCCGTTCAGCCACGGATGTGCGCGAGCACCTCGTCGCGCCGCCGGGCCATCTCCTCCGGCGTTGCCGCCTCGAGGTTCAGCCGCACCAGCGGTTCGGTGTTTGAGGCGCGCACATTGAACCACCAGTCATCGAACTCAATGGTGAGACCGTCCAGCCGCGTGATCTTCGCTCCTGGGTAGGCGCGCTCGAGCCGCTCAAACACCGCCTCCACGTCGTCCACGCGCGAGTTGATCTCGCCGCTGGCGCAGTAACGACGGAACGGCCGGATCAGCTCTGAGAGCGGCACGTCTGCTGCGCTGACCAGATTGGCGACGTGCAACACCGCGAGCGCACTGCTCTCGGTGTAGAAATTGTCCCGAAAGTAGTAGTGCCCGGAGAGTTCGCCCGCAAACACCGCGTTGTGGTCGCGCATCTGCTGTTTGATGAAGGCATGTCCCACGCGGGACATCATCGGCCGGCCGCCCCGCTCCTCGATCACCTCGCGCACCGCGCGGCTGCTGCGCAGGTCATAGAAGATTGTCGCGCCGGGGTGCCGCTCGAGCATCGCGGCGGCGATCAGCGCGGTGACCATGTCCATGGGAACGGGCTCGCCCCGCTCGTCCACAAAGCCGGCGCGGTCCGCGTCGCCATCGAATGCGACTCCAAAATCACAACGTTCCCGACGGACCGCCTCCCGCAGGGCGTCCAGTGTTTCGGTTTTCAGCGGGTTCGCCTCGTGGTTTGGGAACGAGCCATCGAGCGTGTCGTACAACCGCACGGTGTCGAACAGCCCCTCGAGCGCGCGGGCTTCGAGGATGCCCATCGCATTCGCAAAGTCCATCGCGATGCGGAGCGGCCGGTGAAGGTGCGCGAACGAGCGCACAAACTCGCGATAGCGGTCCGCAATCGCGACGGGTCGCAACGTACCCGGCGTGGGCGCGGGCGGTTCGGCGCGGCCGCTCTCCACGATTCGCTCGATTTCCGCGATGCCGGTCGCGCCGCTGATCGGCACCGCCTGTGCGCGGCAGAGCTTGAATCCGTTCCACTCGGCCGGATTGTGCGAGGCGGTGATCATGATGCTAGCGTCCGCACCCAGCACACCGTTGGCGTGGTAGGACATCGGCGTGCTGCACAGTCCCAGGTCGAGCACGTCCGCGCCGTGCCGCATCAGCCCTGCCGCGAGCGCCTCCATCAGCGGCAACGAATGTGGACGGCAATCGCGCCCGACGACCACCGTGCGGGGCTTCAACCACGCGGCGAACGCGCAGCCGATGCGCCAGGCCATGTCGTCGGTCAGCGTCTGCCCGTAGACGCCGCGGATGTCGTACGCCTTGAAAATGCCCGCCATGGTGCTGTCCTCTTGGGCTTCCGGTTGTGACGTGATACGCTAGGCCCCCGTGGCCGGCCTGTAAAGCGCGCCGGCCGCTCAAGAGAAATGTGAAAGCGCGCACGCAAGGTGCCCGTCGCGATCGTTCCTCGGTGCTGGTTTGGTTCGACGCGGAGTTCACCACGCTCGATCTGGAGCGGGCGCGACTCTTGCAGGTGGCGATGATCGTCACCGACAGCGAGCTGCGTCGTCTCGGACCGCCGGACAATGATGTGTGCCTCACCATCCGGTTGCCACCGCGCGTGCCGGTCAGCCGTTGGGTTCGGGAACAGCTGCCGGGCTTGGTGACGGCGGCGCGGAGTGCGGAGGCGGTCACCGAGGCGCAGGCCGACCGCCATTTGGTCCGCGCGTTACGCCGCGCGGTGGGGTCGATCCCCGCGGCGGTCGAACGCCGACCGGTGCTGGCGGGCAACAGCGTGCATACCGACTGGTGGCTGATCCGCCGGTTCCTCCCCCGGTTCGAGGCCTGTCTCCACTATCGCCGGCTGGATGTGTCCACGTTGAAGTTTGAGTGGAGGCGGCTCTGCCCGCGGCTGGACTTTGACAAAGCGGACACCGCCGACCTCCGCCGATGGTATCCCGGCCCATGGACCGCCGTCGGGGGTCGGCATGACGCGTTGTTTGACCTGCATGCCTCGATCGCGGAGCTTGCCTTTTACCGCCGGCATTTGTTGCGCCGCAGTGTGCGGCCGCCGGCGGCATGGAGGAACCGCCCATGAACGGCAGCCGATGCCGTATCGTCACTTTCGCGGCCGTGCTGCTGGCCAGCGCGGCGCGTCCGGGTGGCGCACCGGCGCCGACAAACGCGCCGCCGGCCAGCGGCTCCACGACCGCTGGCGCCGCGGTTGACTACCGTAAGCTGGCCTGGTCAGACGGCCGTTTCCTGCTGGACGGACGTCCCTTCACCGGCGTCGCGGAACTCCGTGACCGCGATGGCCGGCTCAAGGCGCGATATCCGATGCGCGACGGCCAGCTGCACGGGCTCGTCGAAGAATGGTATCCCAACGGCCGGCGGAGCGCCGCGACGTGGTTCGAGCACAACCGGCGCCATGGCACCAACGAGTACTGGGACGCGGACGGACGACTGCTGAAGCGACAGGTCTGGCAGAACGACGAACTGGTGGACAGCTCCGACCCCTCCGACGTGCACTCAAGCCCTCCGCCGTGAGACCGCGCCCCGGCCATTCCTCGTTGCCGCCACAGTTTGAGCAGTTCCGCGCGACCGAGCTCTACTGCCCCCGCTGCCGCACTGCCCAGCCGGTGCGTGAACGCCTGCTTCTGGCGCTGCCCCGCAGCGATCTGCTCGAGTACCGGTGCACCGTCTGTGGAACCTCCTGCGGCACCCGCGAGGCACCGCACCCGCCGCCCGGCTCGCCGCGGGCAGCGGGTTGAACCGCCATGCGCCTCCTGGTGTTGTGCCCCGAACTGCCGCACGCCCGGGTGATCAGCGGACATCGAATCGTTTATGAGCGGCTCCAACGGCTTCTGGCCCGCGGCCACGAGGTGGGTGTGGCGTGCTTCGCGGATCAAGCCGATCAACCGCGCGCGGCGGAGTGGACAGGCCGACTGCTGGAGCTCGAAATCTTGCCGCCTCCCCCCCTCACGCGGCGCTGGGCGCCCTTGCCGGCCTGGATGCGCCGTGCACCGCCGCCTTTCTCCGAGTGGTTCAGCCCGGCGATGTGCCGACTGGTTGGTGACATGGTCGAGCGTTCCCGCTACGAGGTCGTCATCGCGGAGTTTTCGGTCATGGCGCAGGTGTTTCTCCGCAACCCGTACCTGCCGGCGGTGCGGCGAGTGGTCTCGGTGCACGAATGCGAGACCGTCGCCGCGCGCCGCCGCGCCGAACTGCTGAACTATTCGACCGCCGGCTTGCTCGAACGCTGGCGGCGAGACCGACTGGCCGTCTACGAGTTTGAGGTGTACCGTGCCGCGGACGTCATCACCGTGCTGACGCCGCAAGAACGGTACCACGTGCTCGAGTACGCGCCGGACCTGCGAACCGTGGTGATCCCCAGCGGAGTGGACACGCGGGTGTTTCGTCCGGCCGAACGGCCCACGCCGATCGACGGCATCATTTTCACCGGCCACTTCGGTCACGAGCAGAACCGAGACGCGGTGCGATGGTTTCTCGACCGCGTCTGGCCCGGCATCCGGGACCAACACCCCGAACTATTCTTCTACGTCGTGGGCCCCAACCCACCACCCGACATCCGTGACAGCCCCTGGCGGGACCCGCGGATCGTCGTCACTGGGGAGGTCGCGGACGTTCGCCCCTATCTCCACCGCTCCGCAGTGTACGTGTGCCCCATCCGAATGGGATCCGGCCTTCGCGGAAAGGTGCTGGAGGCCATGGCCGCCGGCGTGCCGGTCGTTGCCACCTCGGCGGCGGTTGAGGGCATCCCGGTACAGCCGGGCGGCACCTGCCTGATTGCGGACGATGCGGACGTGATGCGGGAACAGATCCTTTGGCTGCTCGACGACGAACCGCTCCGCCGCCGGCTGGCGCAGCGTGCGCTCGAGCTGGTGCGCGAACGGCTGTCATGGGACCGCAGTGTCGACCGCCTCGAAGCCCTTCTGCACGAGCTCACCGGTCGCGCTTTACCTCCGCGCGGCGTTCGATCCGCGGCAGAACTTCAATTGCTGCCCGGATAGCGGCGAGCGCCTCCTGCGGCTGGCCGCGGGCGGGAACGAGCGTCACCCGCATGCCCGCCGGCAGCATCGGAGCCTCGCGGCGCGCCTCGTCCAGGGCTGGCGGCCAGTCGGCCCACCAGTTGGTGCCATCAGTCGCCTCGATCCGCACCGCCACCAACCCTCGCACCAGCCGCGTCGTCACTGGCGCGGAGTCCGCACCGGGTCCGACCCGCACCCGACGGATGCGCTCCCAAACCGTTTCGCCGCGATCTTGGCCGGCCACGCGCCACACAATCTCCTCGGAGGGCCCCGCCTCCCCCTCCGCATCGGGCTCGCCCCAGCGCACCAACTGCAGGCGCGGCTGTCCCGTGTCCGCCGCCTTCGCCTCAAGCCGCAATGACGTCTCGCCCTCGGGCGCAAACGCCGATTCGACGTCGCCACCCCACGCGCGAAGCGCCGCGTCCGCCGCCAGCCATGCTCGGGAAGACGGGCGGGCGGCAAGCGCACGACGGACCGATAGCATCACCGCCGCACTCAGCAACACCACCACCGCGGTCAGCGCCACCGCGACGACCGCCTCGATCAGCGTGACGCCCCCCTGGTGGCGACCGCTCCCCCCGTTCACCACACCCGTAGGAACTTGAGCAGGAAAAGCGTGACGCCGGCCAGCGCCAGCAAACCGATGATGCCGATCGTCACATACCACATCGCCTGATTTTCCTTCCGGCGCGGGCCAAACGGCGAGATGCTGGTAAAGGAAATCGGAGCGGTCGCCGGGCCTGTCGTGACCACCACCTCCGGTTGCACCCGCGCCTCTTCGCGGGCGCTCACCTCCGCTCCCTCCGCGTCAAACAGGAACTCGATGCTGCCGACTTGCACAAGGTCCTTCGGATGCAGATCAATCTCCTTGATCTCCTGAGAGTTGACCCGCGTCCCGTTGGTGGAGCCGAGGTCCGTGAGCGTGTAGCGATTGCCGATGCGGCTGATCTGACAATGCTTGCCGGAAACCGTCGGATGGTCCAGCACGATCATGTTGGTCGCGTTACGACCGATCGTGATCTTCTCGCGGTCGAGCTCAAAGTTCTTGCCCTTTACCTCGGGCGACATTCCGATCAGCACCGCCATGACGGGCTCCTCTCCGTCGTCGGATTCGACTCTGGCCGGCCGCAGCATGAAACAACGTCGCGGCGTTGTCAACGGGCGATCCCAACGGCCTTCAACTCGCGCGCATCCGGCTGCCAACGTTGGGAAGCGGGTGGCGCACTCGTTTCCAAGAATTGGAACAGACGGCAACCGGCGCCGGACGAACCCGATGTTCGCGGCCGCCGCTCCGGCGTGCGCAAATTCCGTTGCCGGTCGATCCCTCCGCGCGTACACTGCCCCCATGCCCGAGCCGGTCCGACAACATCTTTTGCGAGCGCTGACGGATGCCTGCCGGCGTCACTACGGCGATGCGCTGGTGTCGTTGGCGGTGTTTGGCTCCTGGGCCCGCAACGCCGCCACTCCGTATTCCGATCTCGACCTGCTGATTGTCGCCGAGCCGTTGCCCGAAGGACGGCTGGCCCGCGTTCGCCAATTCGAACCGATCGAGGCCGAACTTGCACCGCTCCGCCGCACGGTATGGGGGTCGGCGGCGCCACCGCTGGACATTTCTCCGATCTTCAAAACCCCCGCGGAGGTGGAAGAGGGCAGCCCGCTGTTTCTCGATATGACCCGGCACGTGCTGTTGTTACATGACCGCAACGGATTCTTTGCCGGCTACCTCGCCGCGCTCGCTCAACGCCTGCGCGAGCTCGGTGCTGAACGACGCCCCTTCCGTGGTGGCTACTACTGGATCTACAAACCCGACGCGCGTCCGGGGGAAGTGATCCGACTATGACTTCCGACCAGCTGGCCCGGAGCTATCTGCGGAAATGTGGGGACCGTCTGGCCGCACTTGAGGTGTTGCGCGCACGCGAGGCGCACTCGGACGTCGTTCGCGAAAGTCAAGAGGTTGTGGAGCTGGCCGCGAAAGGGATTCTGCGCTCGATCGGGATCGACCCGCCCAAGATTCACGACGTCGGCGAACTGCTGTTGGAATACGCCGACCGATGTCCGGCGCTGTCACGCGAAGAGCTGGAACGGCTGGCCGCTGACTCTCGTCGCCTGCGCAGGGAGCGGGAGTTCAGTTTTTACGGGGAGGCGGACCTGATCCCCACCTCTCTGTACACCGCGGCGGACGCGGATCAGTCGCTGGAGGCGGCGCGATTTGCAACTGCGCTGTTGGAGCGTTGTATCGGCCGGCGGTGATACCGTCATCGCGGCTCAGCTGCGGATCCGCCGGCCGGACGGCTCGTCCTTGCGGCCGTGGTTGCAGCGGCAACCTGCGTTTGGCGGTCACAGTACCGGATTGTCGTGCCCCGCCCCTTCCGCATTCGGGGCGGTCCCGCAGATCAGCGCAAGCACGCTCTCCTCGATCGTCGCCCACGAGTGATTGAAAAAACGCCGGTACGCCTCGCATCGCACGCTGCGGGGACGATGCGGGTCGTCGGCATCGGCGAGCCAGCGGTGCTTGGGGCAGTCGCCGCCACACAGGGAGAGCACTGCGCAGGTCCGGCAGGTCCACGACAGCCGATCCGCCTTGTCCCGCCCGAAGCGCACCGGGGCCGGTGAATCCAGGATGTCGGCCAGCGGGCTGTCCAGCAGGTTGCTGCGGTGGTGGTACGGTTGAACGTCGCGATCACATGCGTACACATCGCCGTTCGTCTCCACCACTAGGCAGCGGCCGCACTCTGGTGCGAACTGGCACACGGTTGCGCCGGCGCCGAGGCGGGCCGCAATGGCGGACTCGATGATCTGGAGCGTCAGGCGCTCACGGTCGCGCTGGCGCCCCTCCTCGAACACGGCGATCAGAAACCTGCCGTACTCCGCGGGCGCCACGCTCCATCTCGTCCGGCGCGGTGCGGGCCCCGCGCGGCCCGTATCCAGGCCGGTGGAGTACTGAGCCGCATCCGGAACGCGTTCGATGATCGGAATGAATCGAATGTAACGGACGCCCAGATCCCGCAGGTGGCGCTCGACCTCGAGCGGCCGACTGGCGTTGACCGTGTGCACCGCCGCCAGCACGTTGAACCCCACGCCGTGGCGGGGAAGGCGACGCAGTGCCGCCACAACCGCCTCGTGCGTCGCGGCACCGTTTCACCGGCGGCGGAACGCGTGATGCGCCGACGACGGACCGTCGAGACTGAGACCGACCAGCACGCGGTGTTCCGCGAGAAAGCCGCACCAGTCGTCAGCGAGCAGCAGGCCATTGGTCGGAAGCGAGAGCCGCAGCTCGCGGCCGGAGGCGACCTTGCACGCGATCGCAACCGCACGCCGGTAGAACGAAAGGCCTGCCAGTGTCGGTTCGCCTCCCTGACAGGCGAGTACCAGCGGTCCGCCGGCCGCTTCCGCCACGCGGCGCACATACGCCGCCAGCAACACGTCCGCATCCGTGAGGGCACATCGGCGGGCAGACCGCGCCGCTTCGCCAGATCGAAAACGGCACGCCAAATTGCATTGCGGCCCGACGGGTTTGGCCATCAAACGCCATGGCGCACTCACGACGGCCCTCGATGCCACCGACCGCATCGTGTCAATCGCCCGCCGCGATGGAGCCCGCAAACGTCGGCGGGCGGAGCCCTCCGGCCCCGCCCGCCCGTTGAAATCGCCGACCGCCCGGATCAGATTGTCCGGTACTCCCAGCCAGCGCGGTATTTCTTGTCCACGAACTGCTGCAGCTCCGGGATGCCGGTGACCTTCATATTGGCGGAGTCCCAGCCAAAGGTCTTGCCCCGTCCGGCGCGCAGCGCCAGATTGCCCAGCAGCACCAGCTCCGTGAAACGCGCCGCATAGCCGAAATTCGAGCGCGCATATTCCCGCGGTTTCTCGCCGCGGCAGGCCATAAAGAATTCCTTGAAGTGCCCCGGCGAACGCTCGATCGTCGGCTTCGGCTTACCCACCGCCTGCATGTGCGACTCCGGAATCAGCCTCGGGCTGTCGCCGTAGTCCCCGGCCGAGAGCAACCCGCCCTTGGTCCCGATAAAGAGCGCACCGGTTTTCGGCAGCTCGCGATCAGCCTCGAGGATCTCCGGTTTCGCCGGCTTCTGGCCGCCGTCATACCAGTAGAAATCGAACGCCGGCTGGTTGCCCTTCGCCGGGAACCGGAAGCGCAGCTTCGAGAAGGCCGGGAAGTTGCCCTCCGGCATCTCGCCGCACTCGAGCACTTCAACCTCGACCGGCGCCAGCGGGTCCATCGCCCAGAACACGCAGTCCATGGTGTGGCAGGCCATGTCCGCCAGCGCACCGCCACCGAAGTCCCACCAGCCGCGCCAGGAGAAGGGGTGATAGACGTCCTTGCCGTTGGGCGACTTCGCCTTGTACTTGCGCCACGGCGCCGGCCCGATCCAGCAGTCCCAGTCCAGCTCGGGCGGCACAGGGTCTTCACCCTCAGGCGTCGTGACCGGCTGGGGCCAGATCGGTCGGTTTGTCCAGCAGTGGGCTTCTTTTACGGTTCCAATCGCCCCCTGCTGAATCCACTCCACAATCAGCCGGTTCCCCTCGTTCGCATGGCCCTGGTTGCCCATCTGCGTCACCAGCTTCGGATACTTTTGGTACGCGAGGAACAGCTGCCGGGCCTCCCAGATCGTGTGCGTCAGAGGTTTCTCCGTGTAGACGTGCTTGCCGGCCTGCATCGCCAGCGCGGTGGGCCCGTAGTGCTGATGGTCGGGCGTCGCGACCATCACCACATCGAAGTTCCCGGCCTCCTTGTCGAACATCTTGCGGTAATCCTGGTAGGCGCGCGCGTTGGGCCATCGCTTCGCCGCTTCACCGAAGCGCCGGGTGTCTACGTCGCAATAACAGGGACACTCGCAGCCGTTGTCGAACGCCTGCTTCACGTGTTCGGCCCCGCGCCCGCCGACACCAACAAACGCCACACGCAGCTTTTGTTCGTTGAGCTGACCGCGCAGGATGGAGGGAGCGCCCCAGACAATCGTGGACGCCGCGCCGGCGGTCTTCAGAAACGATCGCCTCGACAGTCTCGTTCTCATTCGTGCTCTCCTTGCTGGATTCACGGGGCGGGCGCATCCGGAGCCCGCCGCGCATGCGGTCCTCCGTATACCGCCGGGCGACCCCGGATGCAAATCGATTGCTCGGACTTCACTCGCGCCCCCGACTCAGCGGGCACAGGCTGCCGGGGGGGGCGGATCGTCCATGAGGCTCTCCGGCAGGCGCTCGACGAAGGCCCGGATTTCGTCGCGCACCCGCCGGTAATGCATCAGCGCCTCCTCCTCCGTTCGGGCGCCCGCCGCCAGCCGCGGAGGGTCCTCAAAGGCGCGATGCACCCGCCGTGCGCCACCAGGGATCACCGGGCAGCTCTCCCGCGCGTGGTCGCAGACGGTCACGATCACATCGAACGGCAAATCTCCAAGCTCCTCAACGCGCTTGGACCGCTGCCCGGAAATGTCCACGCCCGCCTCCGCCATCACACGCACCGCAAGAGGATTGAGGCCGTGCGCCTCAATGCCGGCGGACCACGCTTCGAACTGATCGCCCTTCAGCGCGCGGGTCCACCCCTCCGCCATCTGGCTCCGGCAGGAGTTCCCGGTGCAAAGGTAGAGAATCCGTTGTCGGGGCCGGCTGGTGTCCGGGGTCGGCATCCGGTTCATGGTCCTGAATATCCGCCCGCTCCGCCGTCAGGGCAATCCGGTCGGCCAGCAGCGATGCGTCTTGCATTCGGGGGGGACGGACGCGATAAGACCCGCCATGCACTTCGGCGGCCTTGTGTTGGGCGTGTGGTTGGCGGCCGTTGCCGTCGGCGCCGGTACGGAGGGGGTTGAGCCGTCCCGCCGTGGCGAACGTGTGGCGGAGGCGCTGCGGGCGCGCGGCGCGTCGGACGATCTGGCTGTCGCCGCGATCGCGGCGCTGCCGGTGGTCGAGTTGCGCGGTGCGGTGCCGATCGGCATCCATCATTTCAAGATGAGCTGGTGGCGGGCGCTCGCGGTTTCGGTGGTCGGCAACCTCGCGCCGATCCCGCTGATCCTGCTGCTGCTGAACCCGGTGACGCGGTGGGCCAGTCGAAGCCGGTTTGGAGAACGGCTAGTCGAGCGGCTGCTGGCGAGAGTGCGGCGGAAAGCGGCGGACATCCCGCGGTACGAGTGGTGGGGGTTGGCGCTGTTTGTCGCGATTCCGCTTCCCGCGACCGGCGCCTGGACCGGCGCGATGGCGGCCGCTCTGCTCGGCATGCCGCCGGTCCGCTCGATGGGCGCGATTGCGCTGGGGGTGCTGATCGCTGGTGCGATCGTCACCGCGCTCTCGCTGCTCGGATGGATCGGGGCCGGTGTCGCGGCCGCCGCGCTACTGGCCGCGCTGCTGGCGGGCGCCCGATCCCGGTCCCGGGCCGCCGCCCGCGATCGGGACGGCGACGGCATCACCTCCGCACAATGACCTCGACCGGACCGGTCACGGTGGTCGGTGGCGGGCTGGCTGGCTGCGAAGCGGCCTGGCAGCTGGCCCGTCGCGGCATCCGGGTGCGTCTGTTTGAAATGCGTCCCGCCCGGATGACCGGTGCCCACCGCACCGACCGGCTCGCAGAACTGGTGTGTTCCAACTCACTTGGATCCATGCTGCCGGACCGCGCCTCCGGGCTGCTGATGACCGAACTGATCTCATGCGGTTCGTTGTTGCTGCGCTGCGCGAGCGTGACCGCGGTTCCGGCCGGAGGCGCACTCGCGGTGGACCGCGACCGCTTCGCGGCGGCCGTCACCGCCGCCATTGAGGCCGAACCGCTCATCGAACTGATCCGCGAAGAGGTCCTCGCGGTGCCGCCGTCGCCCGTGATCATCGCCAGCGGTCCGCTGACCTCACCGGCACTGGCCGGCGCGCTCGCACGACTGACCGGTAGGGATCATCTGTTCTTCTTCGACGCGATCTCGCCGGTCGTGGATGGCGCCACGGTGGACCGTTCGATCGCGTTTGCGGCCTCGCGGTACGGGCGCGACGCGAGTGGCGCAGGCGACTATCTGAACTGTCCGTTCACGCGGGAGGAGTACGAGCGGTTCGTGGATGCGTTGATTTCGGCGGAGCGCGCGCCGTTGCGCGAGTTCGAACGAGACATCGAGCAGGGGGTGCGCGCGGGCCAGGGCCCCCTCTTTGAAGGGTGTCTGCCGATCGAGCTGCTGGCGCGCCGCGGACGAGAGGCGCCGGCGTTCGGACCGCTGCGACCGGTCGGCCTACGCGATCCGCGCACCGGGCGGCGCCCGTACGCGGTGCTGCAATTGCGGCGGGAAGATGCCGCCGGAGAGCGCTGGAACCTCGTCGGATGTCAGACCAACCTTCGCGAATCGGAACAGCAACGGGTGTTCCGGCTGGTGCCGGGCTTGCAAAATGCACGGTTTCTTCGGTTCGGACAAATGCACCGCAACACCTACCTCTGTGCACCGCTGCTGCTCGACCGTTCGCTGCAGTTGCGTGGCGTAGCCGGCTGTTGGATCGCGGGGCAGCTCTGCGGTGTTGAGGGCTACCTCGGCAACATTGCGACCGGCCTGGTCGCGGGCTGTGCCGCCGCGGCCGCGGTCCTCGGTCGTCCCCCTCCCGCCTGGCCGGATGAAACGATGATCGGAAGCCTGTTGCGCGCGCTGGTGACCTCTGCGCCCGACACCTTCCAGCCGATCAAGGCGAATCTCGGGCTCCTGCCGCCCCTCCCCACACCGTGCGCGCGGACGGAACGCGCCCAGAGGTTCGCCGCCCGCGCGATCGCTGCGCTCAACACCGTCCGGACCTCCTTTGCGGCCGGCCGGGACGACCCGCCCCCGACTTGCGGCACGACGAGCGCAACACCCAGCGGGGTTTGACGCGATCCGACTCGCGTGGGAGCATCTGCTCCCGACTACTGTTGGTGACGATGCACCAGGCCCTCGCAATTGCGACCGGCTGGAGTGTCACGCTGGCGGGGCTTGTAGGAGCGGAACTGCCGGCTCCGCGATCATCCCCAGACGAGCTTGAGCTGTGGCGGCAGCACCGTCTGCCGGCCCTTGAGCGGACGCTGCGCGACCGAGCGGCGCGCTACGGTTCGGCCGCGCGGGCAGAAACGCACCTGGAGCGGTTGGCCGCACTCCGACGCGACCTCGATGTGGCGACCGCGCCCGAGGTGGCCGAGGACCTTGCAAGCCGCTTGCAGGAGTTTCGCCGGGCCGTGATGCTCGATCACCCTCGGCTGCGCAACACGCCGCTGTTGGTGGTCCGTCGCCGGCCGCACAACCCGGTTGCGGTACGCCGGCGCGTGGGCGCCAACCCGCGGCTCTCGATCAGCCGCGACCCCGGTCGCGAAATTGCGCTGCCCTCCAACCACGAGTGCAACAGCTCGATCGAGCGCGACGGACACGACAACGCGATCGGTCGCTTGGACCGCGACGCTGACGGTTTCCGTTGGACGACGATCTTTGAGCCCTCCGACGGCGGCTACGTGGGCGAGTTTGACCTCGACTGGGACGCACAGCGCCTCGTGTTCACGCGGTCATTCCCGCATGCGTGGCGGCTCTGCACGATGACGCCGGACGGCCGCGAAGTTCGAGTGATCGGCGAGTTTCCGGACGACGTCGACGTCTTTGATGCGGCGTGGCTCCCCGATGGCGGCCTGGTGTTCGGCGCGACGGCAACATTCCAGTCTGTTCCCTGCTGGCACGGCCAGAAAAAGGTCGCGAACCTCTACCGGTTGGAACCCGACGGGCGGAGCTGGCGTCAGCTCTGCTTTGATCAGGATCACAACCTGCACCCCGCGGTGCTCTCCAACGGCCAGATCGTGTACAGCCGCTGGGAGTATGCTGGCATCAGCCATATTTACCTGCGGCTGCTGATGGTGATGAATCCGGACGGCACCGGTCAGCGCGCGATCTACGGCAGCAACTCGTGGTACCCGAACGCGCTGTACTTTCCCCGCGAACTGCCGGGGCGTCCCGGCCGGCTTGTCGCGATTCTGTCCGGCTACCACGGCCCCCATCGCTGCGGCCGGCTGGTCGTCGTGGATACCCGGCTCGGTGCCGGCGAAGGCGCCGGTATCTTCGAGATCACGGGCGATGGCCGGCCGCGGGAGCGGCGAATCGCCGACCAGCTGGTTCAGAACGAATGGCCGCTGTTCCTCACGCCCTATCCGATCGACGACACCACACTGCTGGTCTCGATGAAGGCGTCGCCGACCTCGTCGTGGTGCCTTGCGGTGGCGGACACGTTCGACAATCTTGCGCCGGTCTTCGAGCTGCCCGGCTACGCGCTGATCGAGCCGATGCCGCTGGCGCCACGCCCGCGGCCGCCCGCACTGCCGGACCGAACCGATCCCTCGCGCGACGACGCGCTCGTCTACATCCACGACGTTTACCAGGGGCCGGGGCTTGAAGGCGTGCCGCGGGGTACCGTCCGCAGGCTCCGGGTGATTGCCTATCACTACGGCTACCTCAACCTTGCCGGCCCTGATTACATCGGGCTGAACGGTCCGTGGGAGCCGCTGCGGATTATCGGAACGGTGCCGATCGAAGAGGACGGCTCCGCGCTGTTCCGCGTCCCGGCTCGCACGCCGATCGCGTTCCAGACTCTCGACGAGCATGGCGCCGCCGTGCAACTCATGCGGAGCTGGACGACCGCGATGCCCGGCGAATACGTCTCGTGCGTGGGTTGCCACGAGACGACACCCCAAGCCGCGCCGGCACGCCCCACTGCCGCGCTCGCACGCCCGCCGCGCGACCTTGAACCATGGCGGGGACCGCCCCGCGGCTTCGCGTTTCACCGCGAAGTTCAGCCGGTGCTCGATCACCACTGCCGTCCGTGTCACGACGGCACCGTCCCCGGCCGGCCGGATCTGCGGCCCGCCGAAGCCGTTCCCGGCTACGTCGGCGTAACGCCCTCAAAACTCACCCTGCAGCGCATGCACCCGGCGGTGCGCGCGGCGCTGGGCGACCGGGTCCGCTTTTCACCTGCCTACGAGGCCCTGGTCTCCCGAATCCGCCGGGTCGGCATCGAGGACGTGGTCGACCGACTTGTACCGGGCGAATACCACGTCGACACCTCCCCGCTCGTTCAGATGCTGCGACGCGGCCACCACGGCGTACACTTGGATGCGGAAGCTTGGGATCGGCTGGTCACTTGGATTGACCTGAACGCGCCCTACCACGGCACGTGGGGCGAGGTGGTCCCGGTGCCGGAGGGCATGCCGGCGCGTCGGTTGGCGCTGTGGCGGATCACCGGTGGGCCCCGCGACGACCCTGAGGCGGTACCGGAGACCCCCCGCTACCGGCCGCCGCCCGACTTCACGCCACCGTCGCCGCCGCCCACGCGACCTCCAGCTCCGCCCCTGCCGCCGCCCCGGCCCCGGCAATGCGAAACCGACCGCGTCACCGCCCGCCAGCGAACAATTTCGCTCGGCGAGGGCCTGTCCCTTCAGCTGGTGTGGGTGCCGGGCGGTACCGTTCAAATGGGCGATGCGGACGGCGCCGACGACGAGCGGCCGGCAACGCAGGTTGAGGTCGAGGGATTCTGGATGTCCGTCTGTGAAATTTCGAACGAACAGTTTGCACGCCTGGTCTCCGGCCACCTGAGCGGCCGTTACGGAAAGCGACATCGCGAGCCGGACGACCCCGGTCTACCGCTCGACGGGCCAACCCAGCCGGTGGTCCGCGTCTCCTGGCACCAGGCACGCGAATTCTGCCGGCGCCTGTCCGCGCTGCTCGGCGAACCGTTTGATCTTCCCACCGAAGCGCAGTGGGAGTACGCGGCACGGCTCGCCGGCTGGCCGCGCGTGCCGGATCTGCAGTCCCGCCGGTTGAACGCCGCCGATGCCACGTTCCTCGGTCTTGCGAACACCGCGCTGCTCGCGCGCGTCACCGGCGGCATCGAACACCTGCTGCTGGACGGCGAAACCGGCGTGCCGGCCGTCGGCGACGATGGCCACATCGTCACGGCGCCAGTCGGAACCCTCGGGGCCGACTCCTTGGGTTTGTGCGACCTCATCGGCAACGTCGCGGAGTGGACGCGGAGCCGTTACGCTCCCTATCCCTATGCCGAGCACGACGGCCGCAACGACGACCTGCCGGACGGTGAACGAGTGGTCAGGGGCGGCTCGTTCTTTGATCCGCCCCCGCTGTGCCGCCCGACAATCCGCACAGCCTATCCCCCTTGGCGACGTCTATTCAACGTGGGGTTCCGCGTCGTTTCCGCGGGCCGTCCCCCCTCCGTTGCCGCCCGTTGATCCCGGCAAGCTCTAACGCGGACGGCGTGGCGTCGGCGGGATGGGCCGGCCGAGGCGTTCCAGCACCTGACACATGTCGTCCCAGACCTCCCAGAAGCGGGTGGTTTGGTCGCCGCCCGCGCGCAGCAGATAGGAGGGATGATAGGTTGGCATCACGGGAATGCCTCGGTACTCGTGCCAGCGCCCCCGCAGTTTCGTGATGCCTTTGAGCCCCAGCAGCCCCAGCGTTGCGGTACCCCCCAAGCAGACGATCACCTTGGGTCGCAGCACCTCTAGCTGCTCCTGCAGGTACGGCAGACACGCCGCCATTTCCTCTTCGCTCGGCGGCCGGTCCCGCACACCCGCCCCGCCCTCTGTCGGACGGCACTTCACAATGTTCGCGATAAACACCTGCTCGCGCGTGAACCCCATGCGCGTGATCAGCCGGGTGAGCAGCTGTCCCGCCGGCCCGACGAACGCCAGCCCCTGCCGGTCTTCTTCCGCGCCGGGCCCCTCGCCCACAAACACTAGCTCTGGCCGCGCGCAGCCCTGACCCGGCACGGTGCGGTTCCGCGTGCGATGCAGAGGACAGCGCGTACAGACCGCAATGCGCCGGGCGATCTCCTCCAGTCTCGACTCGGGGTCACCACCCGTGACCGTCGCCGCGGGCGGCGGCATCACAGCCTCCACCGGCCGAGGCACCGTCATGCAACCAGCGGCCACTGAGCGCCCGAGCCTCTCCAGCGTCGCGGGGCTCACCCCGCTCTCGCGCACGCCCTCCTCCAGCTCGATTGCGACCGCCTCGCGCAACTCGCGCACTGCAGCGGCGAGGCGTTGCCGGACCTCTGCGCGCAGCTGCTCAGAGATCATAGCCGGCCCGATACTCACGCCGGACGTAGCGGTTGGCTTCATCGCTGTTCGTGAACCGCAGCGCAGCCGGATCCCAGTCGAGCTTTTGTCGGGTGCGAATCGCAATGTTGCCGGCCAGCACCAGCTCGGTCAACGGCCCCGCGTGATCGAAGGAGTTGTCCACGCGCGGCGCCCCCTTGATCGCCGCAATCCATTCCTCGTAGTGGCCCGGCGAGCGCGGCAGCGACGGCGGCGGTGCCCGGCCTGCATACTCGCGCATCGCGGCCTCCGGCAGCAGCCGGCTGCCGAGCATCACACCTCGCTCACCGATGTACAGCTCACCGTGATCCATCTTCTCCCAGTCGCGCTCGGGCTCCAGCGCTTCCGGCCGGGGAGGTTTCCGACCGCCGTCGTACCAGATCAGCTTCAGCGGCGGCCGGCCCGCGGGCCGCGCAAACGTGTAGGTGACGATGGACCACTCGGGATACATGTCCTCCGTGAACGGTCCGCTCTCGGCCTCCACAGAAAAGGGGCCCTTCATTTCATCGAGCGCCCAAAAAATCGGATTGATCTCGTGACAACCGATGTCGCCGAGCGCACCGGTGCCGAAGTCCCACCAGCCGCGCCACACGAAGGGGTGATACACCGCCTCGTGGCGAAATGTTCGCATCGCGCGGGCGGGGTGATCCGCCGGCCACTTCGCCACAAACGGTCGCTCCGGCGCCGGGCCGAGCCAGCTGGACCAGTCAAAGCCCGGCGGCGGAGCCTCCGCACCCGCCGGCCGCGTTGCGCCCTGCAGCCAGATCGGCCGGTCGGTCCAGATGTGAGCCTCGCGCACCTCACCGATCGCGCCAGCGCGGATCATCTCGATGAACCGCCGCGTTTGCTCCGAGGCCTGTCCTTGGTTGCCCATCTTCGAGACAACGCGGTACCGCCGCGCGGCGAGCGTCAGTTGGCGTGCCTCCCAGATCGAGTGCGTGAGCGGCTTTTGCACCAGCACATGCTTCTGCCGCCGGATCGCCCACAGCGCCGCCGGAAAATGGATGTGATCGGGCGTCGAGATGACGACCGCATCGAAGGAGTCGCTCATCTCATCGAACATCCGCCGGAAATCTGTGAAAAACCGCGCACTCGGGAACTTCTTGCGAGCGCCCTGCGCGCGGTTCGGGTCGGCGTCGCACAGCGCGACAATCTCGTTGCCGGGCGCGACCCCCTCTAGATCGCTCATCCCCTTCCCGCCCACACCGATGCCGGCAATGCGCACCCGCTCGGAGGGCGGAGGCTCGCCACCACGCCCGACCACCCACGGTCGGACGATCATCCAGCCGGCGGCCACACGCAGACAGTCTCGTCGGCGTAGTGTGGTCATGGTTGAGGTCTCCCTGCGGGCCCGCGAGCGGGCGCGTTGGTGAACGGAGCTGCGCGACGCCGCGCCGCCGCGAGCGCAGCGGCGACGACCTCGGGCGGCTCCGGCGTCGCCCCCATGTCGCCGGTCTCCCGAATCCACTCGTCCAGCGCGCGTCGCAGCCGTGCGAGCGCCGCGCGCGCCTCGGGATCATCGGACGCGGCCAGGTTGCGCGTCTCCCATGGGTCGCTGTCCAGATCGTACAGCTCCTCCTCCGGCATGCGCGGCGCGCAGAGCGCGGCCTGCAGCGGGGTCAGCTCGCCGCGCGCGTTCAGTTCCTTCAGCAGGTTCCACACCGGGTACTGCCGCTCCTTGTAAGCATTGGGCGCCAGCAGTGGCACCTCCGGGGTGAAGTTGCGGATGTATCGCCAGCGGCGGTCTCGGACGGTGCGAATGCGCATCACCGTTTCGTCGCAGCGGTCCCGGGCACCAAACACGAACTCTCGCTCCGGCTCGGCGCGCTCACCGAGGAATACTCGGCCCTGCATTCGGGGTGGTTTTGGTGCGCCCGCGATCGCCAGCATCGTCGGCGCCAGGTCAATGCCGTGCAGCAGCCGATCGTCTACGGTTCCAGGACGGAAGCCGGCCGGCGGCGGCAGCGCTCGCGCCCACCGGATGATCAGGGGCACGCGCAGGCCCGAGTCGTAGCAGAACTGCTTGCCGCGAACGTGTGCCTGCCCGTTGTCCGCGAAGAAGACGACCACCGTCGTGTCCACCAGCCCATCGCGCTCGAGCGCCTCGAGCACCAGACCGACCTTGCGGTCGAGTTCGCTGATCTCGTCCAAATACGCCGCCCAGTCCGCACGGGTGACGGGATGGTCGGGATAGTAGGGCGGGATCTCGACCTTCGCGGGGTCCGCGCGGCGGGGCGCCCGGAACGGCCGGTGCGTCTCGCTGAAGTTCAGCTGCGCATAGAACGGCGTGTGCGCCCGAAGATCGCTCCAGCGGTCGGAATCGAACGGCGAGCCATCGGTCTCGAAGTTCCAGTCCGTCTTGCCGGTGCCGCGGAAACCGCATTCGGGGGGCAGTTCCCGGATGTTCGCGGTGAAGTAGCCGACCTCGCGCAGCCAGTCGGTGAGCAGCCGGACGCCGTCGGGCAACCGCCAGCCGTCGCCGCGGTGCGATCGGTGGTTGTGCGCACCGATGCTGGTCGCGTACATCCCCGTCATGAACGCGGACCGACTCGGCGAACAGACGTGGCCGTTGAAAAAGCGAGTGTAGCGGACGCCCTCCGCCGCGAGCCGATCGAGGTGCGGCGTGAACACCTCGGGGGTTCCGTAGCAGCCCAGTTCAGGTCCGAGGTCCTCCGCGATCAACCACAGCAGGTTCGGCCGCTGCGCGGCGGAGGCCGTAAGCCCCAGCGCCATCACCCACCCCGCGACAGAAGCCACCGAGCGTCGATGCATCCGACCGCCTCCTTGTTCTGCGAACGATATGCCGCCTGCGCTCCGCGGCGCAAGCGCTTCCGCCCACCGCTCAGCCTTGCATCGCGGAAGGCCGTCCCCCGCCGCCGCCGCGGCCGCAGCGGCTCGATTTGGCGGTGCATACGGGCTATGCTCGCGCGCCTTCGGAGCACGCGGATGGCAGGCCCCGGCACATTCGAGCTCCTGGCGCGCGACGGCGCCGCGCGGCGCGGCCGGCTGCACACCGCGCACGGCCCGATCGACACCCCCGCGTTCATGCCGGTGGGCACCGCGGGCGCGGTGAAAGGGGTCGCACCGGAGGAGCTGCTCGCGCTGGGCTACGAAGTGGTGCTCGCGAACGCCTACCACCTTTTCGCCCGGCCCGGCATCGAGCGGATCGAGGCGCTGGGCGGACTGCACCGCTTCATGGGTTGGCCGCGCGCGATCCTCACCGACAGCGGCGGTTACCAAGTCTACAGCCTCTCGAGCCTCCGGCGCGTCAGCAGCGAGGGCGTCGAGTTCCGTTCGCCCTACGACGGAACGCGACACCTGCTGACACCGGAGCGGGTGATGGAGATCCAGCGACGGCTCGGCTCGGACATCGCAATGGTGCTCGACGAGTGCCCACCCGGCGACTGCGACGACGCGACGGCTTGCCGCGCCGTCGAGCGCACCCTAGACTGGGCGATTCGATGCGCGCGCCAGCCGCGGGCGGACGGCAGTCTGCTCTTTGGCATCGTGCAGGGGGCGGGCCACCCCGCGCTGCGCGCGCGGTGCGCCCGCGCGCTTCGCGAGATCGGCTTCGACGGCTACGCGATCGGCGGAGTGAGCGTTGGCGAGCCGGAGGAGCGGATTCTCGCGGCAGTCGAGGCCACCGTGCCCCACCTGCCGCCGGAGCGTCCGCGGTATGTGATGGGCGTCGGAGGCGTGGTGCAGATGCTGGACATGATCGGCGCGGGCGTGGACCTGTTCGACTGCGTGATGCCAACCCGGCTTGCGCGGCACGGCACGGCGTTCACCTCGCAGGGCCGCTTCCCGCTGAAAGCGGCCGTCTACGCGGACGACCCCCGGCCGGTCGAGGACGGCTGTCGCTGCGCTGCGTGCCGCTCGTTCAGCCGGGGCTACCTGCGGCACCTGCTGCAGACCGGCGAAATGCTCGGGCTGCGTCTGCTCACGCTGCACAACCTCGCGTTCTACGCCGCGCTGATGCGTCGCGTCCGTGCCGCGATCGAGGCGGGACGGTTCGGCGAGCTCCGCGCGGAGATCGCCGCGACGTATCACGAGCCCTCGCAGGAGCACCTGCGCGCCGCGGCGCCACCGGAGACCCACCGATGAGCCCCATGTGCACTTGGCTGGCGACCGGCACCGCCGCGCCGGAACAGTCCCCCCTGATGATGCCGATGATGCTGCTGCTGATGATCGCCATGTTCTTTTTCCTGATCATCCGCCCGCAGCAACGGCGGGAACGCGAACGGCAGGCGATGCTCGCCGCGTTGAAAATCGGCGACCGCGTCGTGTTCGCGGGCGGGCTGATCGGCATGATCACGGGGCTGCGCGAGAAAACCTGTATGATCCGCATCGCCGATGGCGTGAAGGTCGAGGCGCTGCGCGGCGCGATCACACAGGTGCTCTCGAAGGACGAGGCGCCCGCCGAAGAGCCGCGCGGCACCTGAGGCAGTTTCGGGTTCCAACGGGAGACCCTTCATGCAGAAGACACCCTGGTGGCAGTGGATGATCCTCGCCGCGGCATTGCTGGCCTCCGCCGCGGTGGTGTGGCCGCCGTTCGACCGCACCGACGCGAACGGCCGCATCGTCCGGCGCGGTAAGCTGCGGCTGGGCCTGGACCTTCGCGGTGGCACCTCGTTCACCGTCGAGGTGGACCGCGACGAGCTCCGCAACCAGCTGAAGCAAAAGAGCCCGGACCTCCAGGGCGACGCGCTGGAAGCGGCGGTCGAGCGAGAGGCGCGCGCCTCTCGCGACGTCGCGCTCGAGGCGATCCGCAACCGCATTGACGGCCTCGGCATCGCCGAGCCCCAGATCTACCCGCAGGGCTCGGACCGGATCATCGTCCAGATGCCCGGCGTCGACGCCGCAAAGCGCGAGGAGGCCCGCCGCGCGATCCAAAGCGTTGCATTCCTCGAGTTCCGGCTGGTGCACAAGAACAGCGACGAATGGGTACGACGACTGTTCGAGGAAGAGCGTGCGCCGCGCGGCTTCCGCATCGAGGGCACCAGCCCCGACAATTTCCACTACGTGCGCGATCCCGCCGCGGTGCCGGACGAGGAAATGGACTCGCGGTTCTGGGCGGAACTGCGCCGGTTCGCACCGCGCGAGGGCGCTGACTTCATGTTGCAGCGCGACGAGGACGAGGAGACTCGGCGCGTGATCTGGCGCCCGATGTACGTCGAGCGCACGCCGCTGATGACCGGCAGCATGGTGCAGGATGCTCGGCCTGACAGCGACCAGCTCGGGCGGCCGGTGGTGGAGCTGCAGTTCACCCGCGCGGGCGCACGCAAGTTCACGCAGATCGTGCGCGACTACCGGCCGAACGGCGAGATGAACCGCAACAACGAGCGCGGCCGCCGGCTCGCGATCATTCTGGACGGCGTGCTCCGCTCCGCACCGGAGATCACCGACCGTTTCCCGCACGACCAAACGATCCGCTCCTGCGAAATCAGCGGCCGCGGCATGGACCTGCGCGAAGTGCGTCAGCTCGTGAACGTGCTCAAGACCGGTGCGCTGCTCGCACCCATGAAAATCACTCAGGAATTTTCCGTGGATCCGACGCTCG
Source organism: Kiritimatiellia bacterium (assembly GCA_026417735.1). Classification (NCBI taxonomy): domain Bacteria; kingdom Pseudomonadati; phylum Kiritimatiellota; class Kiritimatiellia; species Kiritimatiellia bacterium. Next base: position 18,361 of record JAOACR010000024.1, on the reverse strand, counting down.
GACGCGCGTCGGTGCGGTCCGGGCGGAACGCGATCCTGATCGGCCTGGCGCTCGTCGCGGCGTTCATGCTCGTGTACTACCGCGTCGCCGGCGCGATCGCCGACCTCGCGCTGTTACTCAACGCGGTGTTGCTGCCGCTGGGCCTGTTCCTGATCGCCGGTCTGTTCGCGGTGTTTGCCCGAACACCCGGCATGCCCCAGCTGCCCACGCTCACGCTGCCCGGCATCGCCGGCATCGCGCTCATGTTCGGCATGTCGGTGGACGCGAATGTGCTCATCTACGAGCGCATCCGAGAGGAGCTGAAAGCCGGCAAGCACCTCGTCGCGGCGATTCTCGCCGGCTACGAAAAGGCCTGGGTCACCATCCTCGACGCCAACGTGACCACGGTGCTGGCCGCGATCGTGATGTTCTGGTGGGGCACCGGCCCGGTCCGCGGGTTCGCGGTGATGCTGACCGCCGGCATCCTGGTCAGCTTGTACACTGCGGTCGTCGTCACGAAGATGGCGTTCAGCGCGCTGACCGCTCGCAACCGCCTCACCCAGCTGCGCATGATGGAGTGGATCCGTTCACCTTCGTTTGACTTCCTCGGGCACCGCCGGCTGGCCGCGGCGATCTCCGGCGCGCTGCTCGCGCTGACGGTCGGCGTGTTCGCGGTGCGCGGCACGCGCACGCTCGGCGTCGAGTTCACCGGCGGCACCGCGCTGACCATCGAGTACCAGCGCGCAGTCCCGGACACGGAGCTGCGCGCCCAATTGCGAGCGGCGGGCGTGAAGGGCGAACCGCTGGTTCAATACCGCGAAATTCTCGGTGATGCAGCGGGTCGTCGGCTCGTCGTGCAGGTGGGACCGGACGATGCCGCCGCGGCGGAGGCGGCGCTGGCCGAACGGTTTGCGGACGCCGGTTTTCGCATCGTACAGCGCGAGGAGATCGGTTCGCACATCGGCGCGGAGCTGAAGCGTAGCGGCCTGCTCGCGCTGTTCTGGGCGCTGGTCGGCATGGTCGTGTACATCTCGCTCCGGTTCGAGTTCGCGTTCGCGATCGGCGCGATCGTCGCGCTGGTGCACGACGCGATCCTGTCCGTCGGCGTATTCTGCCTGCTCGGGCGGCAGCTCAGCGCGCCGATGATCGCAGTGATTCTGACGATCGTCGGTTACTCGGTGAACGATACGATCGTCGTGTTCGATCGCATCCGCGAGGGGCTGAAACTGTGGCGCGGCCGTTCCTATGTGGAGGTCGCGAACCTCGCGATCAATCAGACGCTCAGCCGCACACTGCTGACCGCCGGCACCACGATCCTGACGGTGTTGGCGCTCTACCTCTTTGGCGGCGGCGCGATTAACGACTTCGCGCTGTTGCTGTTGATCGGCCTCGTGATCGGCACCTACTCCTCCATCTTTATCGCGACGCCGGTGATGCTCCTCTGGCACCGCACGCCCATGACCGCCCCGACCGCCGCGCCCGCGACCGTACGGCGCGGCGGCCGTCGCGGTGGCTAACGCCGAGCCCCCCGCCGATGCGGAGCGCAGCGCGAACCTGGCGGTGGCCCAAACCGGATGCCGCCGCGGTGCGGCGCCTCGTCGCGCACCTCCGCTGCCCCGTCCCGATCGCGCGGCTGTTGGTCGCCCGCAACGCGCCGACGCCCGACGCTGCACGCGCACTGCTGGAGCCTTGCACCTGGCGACCTGGCGCTGCGCACCCACTGCCGGATCTCGATCGCGCCGCGGAACTGATCGCGACAGCGATCCGGGCCCGCCGGCGAATCACGATCTTTGGCGACTTCGACGCCGACGGCGTCACCGCCACCGCGCTGCTGACGCGCCGACTCCGCGAACTGGGCGCCGCCGCCTCTCCCTTTCTGCCCCACCGCATCGGCGAGGGCTATGGCCTGAGTCCCGCCGCGGTGCGCCGGTGCCTTCGCCGCCAGTCCCCGCAGCTGATCATCACGGTGGATTGCGGCACCACCGCACGCGAAGCGATACGGGAGCTGCGCTCTGCCGGCGTGGACGTCGTGATCACCGACCATCACCTCCCCGAGGGGCGTCTGCCGGCGGCCGCCGCGGTCGTCAACCCCCATCTCACCGCGGGGTCGAGACCAGTGGCGGGCGTCGGTCTCGCGCTGGAAGTGGCCTGCGCAGTCGGCGAACGACTCGGCCGGCCGCTGGAGCCGTCCGCTGCCGGCGCGATGCTGCAGTTGGCGGCCATCGGCACGATCGCCGACTGCGTCCCGCTGACGGATGTCAACCGGACCCTCGTCCGCGCAGGTATCGAGGCGATGAGCGCCGCCCCCCTCCCCGGCGTCTCGGCGCTGATGGAGACCGCCGAGGTGACCGCGGTGCGCGGCGCGTGGGAAATCGCGTTTGTGCTCGCACCGCGCATCAACGCCGCCGGACGAATCGGCGCGGCGGACGTCGCGTTGGAGCTGCTACTGGCCTCCGCCCCTTCTCGCGCTGCCCGGCTGGCCGCGGAGCTCGAAGAGGCCAACCGCCGCCGCCAGCGGCTCGAACGAGAGGTGCTGGAGGAGGCCGTCCGTCAGATCGAAGAGACGCCGTCATCCGATCGCGAATTCGGCGTGGTCGCCGCCGGCCGGGGATGGCACCCGGGGGTGGTCGGCATCGTCGCGGCAAGACTGGTAGCAATGTATCGCCGGCCGGCCGTGGTGATCGCGATCGGACAGCGCGGAACCGCACGCGGATCCGCGCGCGGCATCGCGGGTGTGGACATCGCCGGCGTGCTACGCGACTGCGCCGCACATCTCCAACGGGTCGGTGGCCATGCGATGGCGGCCGGTCTGGAAATCGACCCGCGCCGGGTGCCCGCATTTGCGCTGGCGTTCAACGAGGCGGTGCGACGTCACCTTCAGGGTCGGCCACCTGAGCCGCTGCTGCAGGTGGACGCCACCCTCCGACTGGACGAAGTGTCCGCGGAGCTGCTCGACTGGATCGAACGGCTCGGCCCCTACGGCCACGGCTTTCCGTCACCGGTGTGGGGAATCCGTCGCGCACGGATCACCGACTGGAAGATCGCAAAGGATCGCCACGTGATGATGGAGCTGAGCCAGGGCTCGCATCGGTGTCGCGCGGTGGCATTTCATCGGGCCGGCGAGCCGCAACCCGCGGGTGCGGTGGACGTGGCCGTCGAGCTGAAACGACGGGAGCGAGACGGTCGCGCCGAGGCGGATCTGCAAGTGGTCGACTGGCGCGGCTACGGGCCGGCACCATGAAAACAGCCGGAACGCACCGCCGGCACCGATTGCGTGCGGTACCGGCAGCGGTATGATCCGCACGTGACGGGGGCGCTTCTGCTGCTGTTCGTGCTCGGCCTTGTGGGGTTGCCTCTGGCCTTGTCCATTTGGGCGCTCGTTCATTCATCCCGGCTCTCCACCCGCCTCGACGAGCTTCGGAAGGAGATGGAGGGGCTCCGGCGCGGACTGACCGGGCCCGGCGGCCCGCCGCCCCTTCCCGGCGGCCCCTGTGCGCCGCTTCGTCACCCCGATTCGACCTCATCGCCCGCCACGCCCCCGCGCGCCGCCGAGCGCGCACCGCCGTCCATGTTCCCACCGCCGCCGCCGGCGACGACCGCTTGCGCCTCCCCCGCGATCGAAGAAACGCTCGGCGGCCGCGCCGCGGCCTGGGCGGGAGTCGTCGCGTTGATGCTGGGTGTGGCGTTCTTTGTCGTCTACGCAATCCAGCGCGCGTGGCTCGGGCCGGAGATCCGCGTCGCCGCCGGTGTGCTGGCCGGAGCCGGCATGGTGGTCGTGGGCCATCGCCTCGCGCTGCGGCCGCAGCCGCCGACTGCGCTCGCCCGCCTGCTCACCGGTGGCGGGGCCGGTCTGCTGTACTACAGCGTGTACGCCGCCAGCGCACGGTACGGCTTGCTCGGCCCGACAGTCGCCTTTGTGGCACTGTTGCTCGTCTCTGCCGCTGTGTTCGCGCTGGCCTCGCTGTACCGCAGCCCGGTCATCGCCGCGCTCGCGGTGCTGGGGGCGCACGGCTCGCCGTTCATCGCCACGGTGGACCGGCCTCAGGGTCTCTTCGTACTCGCGATCGTCGCGCTCATCAATTTGCCGGTGCTGGCGCTGATCGCACGCCATCGTTGGGCCTCGCTGGGGGTCCAAATGTTTGCGCTGTCCTGGCTGCAGTACACGATCGCGGTGGGCAGCGGGTGGTCGGGTCTCGGGGAGGGGCACAGCATTCGCGGAACCGCGATCGCCGCGATTCTGTGGGCGCAGGTGGCGGCGAGCGCGGACCGTCTCCACCACCGCCCCGCCGGTGCGCTGCTGGCGCTGAACTCTCTGGCGCTGCTGGGCGCGCTCGCGCACTGGTTCGACACATCCGACCTCGCCGGTTGGTTCGGTACCGCGCTGCTCACCGCAGCAGTTGCGCACCTTGGATGGGCGCTGGGCCTGCGGCGGCGGCTCGGGTTGGCCTCCGCACCGGTCGCCGTTCGATTGCTCGCCGCGCTGATGTTCGCGGCGCTCGCGCTGCCCGCGCAGCTCGACGGCGCATGGGTCTCCGCGGGCTGGATTCTTGGCGGCGCACTCATCGCACGGTTCGGCGGTCACCTCGAGATCCCGCTGCTGCGCGAAACGTCGGTGATGATGTGCGTGGCCGGGCTGGGCAAATCGCTGCTGTACGACGCCACGCTGTATCCGGAGCCGCCCCGCCTGTTTCTGAACGCGCGCTTCGCGGTGAGTCTGCTGGGCGCTGTCGCGCTCGCGGGGCTTGGGCCATCGCGGCGCATGCCGCGCGCGTCCGCGGCAGAGCGCCCGACCCTGACGTGGCTCTCCGCGGCACTGCTGGCGGCGGCCGCCGCGGTATGGGCTGATGTGGGCTGGTGGCGCGGCTGGCGTGACCCCGTCGGCGCAGCGATCACCACGGCGACCCTCGTGATGCTCGCCCTCGCGTTCTCCACGATCGCACGACGCGAAACGGCCGACCGGGCCGAGCTCTTCGCCCGGGCGCTGCTGCTCGCCGCCGCGCTCAAGCTGGTGATGGTGGACCTGCCGCTGACCCGCCTGCACCTTGCAAACATCGCCCCTTTTCGCGCCGTCGTGGTCTGGTCGTGGCTGGGCACGATGGCCCTCGCGTTCGCCGCCGCCGGTCGCCGCACCGGCGCGCCCCGGGGATGGACCACCGCACCGCAGGTCGCCGCGCTCGTCGCCGCGATCATCACCGTCACGCTGGAGCTTGCTCGCACCGGGCGCGGTTGGCGCTCCTCATACATCACCATCTGGTGGGTGGCGGCCGCGTTGGCGCTGGTGATTGCGGGGCTGGCAACGCGCCGTGCCCATCTGCGGCAACTGGGTCTGCTGGTGTTTACGGTGGCGACCACAAAACTGTTCCTGCTGGACATTGCGGCGTTGGACGGCCTCCACCGCGTTGCGGCATTCCTCACGGCAGGAACAGCACTGGTGGGTCTCTCGTACCTCTACCAGAGCGTCGCGAGAACGCGGCTTGCGACCCACTCGGAGGCCGGACCACCGTGAAGGGTTCGTCGTTTCTGCTTGCCGTCGCGCTGGTGCCGGCCGCGCCGCTCCCGCCGGCCGGCCGCGCCGCCGTGCCGCCCGTGCCCGCGCAGTTCGAGTGGCGACAACCGATCCTTGACGACGCTCGGGCCGGGGAACGTTTTCGCGTGCGCATCACAGGGGACATCTACGACGGCTGCGTCGAGGGACCGGCCGTCGATCTACGCGTGTTCGATGCGGCCGACCGTGTCTGGCCGTGCATCGTTTGGTGCGAACCGCCACCCCGGACCGTCGCCGTTCCCCTGCGCGCACGAGTGCTCAACCTCTCCACCACCGAGCCCCCCGGCACGCTGCGCCTGGATGTACAGCTGGATCCTTCCACCGCGCAGCACCGGCCCGTCCACACGGCAGTCCGAATCCTCCTGCGCGGCGACGACTGGATTCGGCCGGTCACCATCCAAGGTGCCGACGAAGAGGGCGAGTGGGCCACCGTGGCGGCCGGCCACATTCTGCGGCTGCCGCACGAGGGCGATCGGGTGCAGAGCGAGTTGGTCCGCTATTCCCCCGCCGACTTCCCCCGGCTGCGGATCCGCATCGGTCCCGATGCGCGTCGTGTCGGGGAGCCCCCCTCCTTGGATCGCCTCGAGGTGCTCCCGGCACCGGCCGGCGCAGCCGATCCGCCGTTGGAGATCGTGAAATGGACCCCGCTCACCCCGCCGACGGACCGGCCGATGTGGCAATCACTCCTCTTCGACACGGGCATCCGCACCACGCCGCTGCACCTCATTGAGATCGAGGCCGCCGGCGAGTATGCGCGGCCGGTCATCGTGTGGGCCGCAACTCATCCCACCGGCCAGTGGATGCTGGCCGCCTCGGAATCCATTCACCGCGTCAGAACGCAGATGAGCGCCCGAGTGAATGTGGCCGGAGGAGGGCGCTACTGGCGCATTGACATCTTTCGCGGCGATGATCCCCCACTCGCCGATGTGCGCGTCCGCGCGTGGCGGCGCGTCGCATGGCTGGTGATCGAGCCGCTCGCCGACGGGCCCGCCGTGCTGCACTATGGAGCCGCCGATGTCCGCGCGCCGGAGCACGACTTGTCGCGCCGGCTTGAGGCGTCGGCCATTGCGAACCTCCCGATTCGGGAGCTCGGGACGCGCGAGCGAAATCCGCGGCACCGCCCCGGCGCCGTATCCGGCGGGAGCAGCGCCGTTGCGGTGCTGATGGTTGGCGTGGCCGCCACAGCGATCCTCGCCGTGATCATCCGGCTGCTGCGCCCACCGGTCGGTGCGGAGGAGACGCCCGCGCGCCGAAGTCAGAGAAAGAGAGGTAACTGATGGACCCGACATCCAGCAACGCCCGCCGGATCGAGAGCATCGAACAACTGACGCGCGAACTGCTGCGCGCGATCGGTGAAGACCCCGCGCGGGAGGGACTGGCGCGGACACCCGAGCGCGTCGCGCGCGCCTGGACGTTCCTGACGAAAGGCTATGCGGAGGATCCCGATGAGATCGTGAACCGCGCGGTGTTCGAGAGCGAGGCCAACCACATGGTCATCGTTCGCGACATCGAAATTTTCAGTCTCTGCGAACATCACCTGTTGCCCTTCTTCGGCCGCTGCCACATCGGATACATCCCGCGCGGCCGGGTCATCGGCGTCAGCAAGCTCGCGCGCATTGCGGAAATTTTCGCGCGGCGCCTTCAGATCCAAGAACGGCTCACCCACCAGATCGCACGGCTGGTGATGGACCACCTGAAGCCGGAAGGCGTGGGTGTGGTGATCGAGGCCCGGCATCTCTGCATGATGATGCGCGGCGTCGAGAAACAAAACTCGGTGATGGTGACGTCCGCGATGCTCGGCAGTTTTCACAATTCGCCGGCGACCCGCACCGAGTTTCTGAGTTTGATCCACCGCTCCGCCACGTGAGCCCGCCGACTGGAGCACCCCCCACCGCAGCGCGGCCGCCCGCCGGCCGCGGCTGGCGGGCGCAGTGGCGCCAACGGTTGTGCTCGCTCGAAGAGCTTTCCGCCTTTCTCGGCCGCCCCTTCGAGGGCGACTGGGCGGTCGAACCTGCACGAACCGGCTGGCGGATGGCGGTGACGCGCTACTACGCCTCGCTCATCCGCCGCCTCGCGCCGACCGACCCCATCGCCCGCCAGTGCGTGCCCTCGCGCGAGGAACTGACCGAGCAGCGCCTGCCGCCCGACCCGTTCGACGAGCTCGGCCACCGTGTCGCACCGGGGCTGGTGCGCCGTTATAGGGACCGCGCCGCATTCTGGGCGACTGGCGAGTGCGCGGTGCGCTGCCGGCACTGTACGCGGCGCAACGAGCTGGGCGATCCGCCGCCTCGCAACCCCACTGCCGCGGTCCGCTGGCTCCGCCAGCACCCGGAGGTTCGTGAACTGCTCATCACCGGCGGGGACCCGCTCACGCTGGAGGATGCCGAGCTGGACCGGTTGCTGGCCGCGTTTCGTTCCGTGCCCAGTCTGGAGGTGCTCCGGCTCGGTACACGGATGCCGGTGGTGCTGCCGATGCGCATCACCCGCGCACTCTGCCGGATGCTTCGCCGCCATGCGCCGCTATGGGTGCACACCCATTTCAATCATCCCGCTGAACTCACCGCCGCCGCGCTGGCCGCCTGCGGCCGGCTCGTCGATGCAGGCATTCCGCTCGGCAACCAGACTGTGTTGCTCCGCGGCGTGAACGACACCGTCGAAACGCTGGGGGCACTGTTTCGCGGGCTGGTCCGCGCGCGCGTCCGTCCCTACTACCTGCTGCATTGTGATCCTGTGCGCGGCGCCGGTCACTTCCGGGTCCCGCTGCGGCGCGCGCTGCATCTGGTCGAAACGCTGCGCGGTCGGCTCAGCGGCCTCGCGATGCCGACCTTTGTGGTGGACATGCGCGGCGGCCGCAGCAAGACACCGCTGGCGCCGGGCGCGGTGATCCGTTGGACGACGCGCGGCGCCTGGTTGCGCGGGCCCGGTGGCGTCCGCTGGTTCTGCCCTGATCCGCGACCCTCCCGCAGACGTGACTCCGCCGGCCCGCGGACCGCCCGGTGACCGCGCGACCGCTCACCCCCCATCCCGCGCGTCGGCCTGCCAGGTCCACGGCACGCGGGGCGGAGTGTTTGAGGCGGTCGCATCCGCCGGTGTCAACCGGAGCATCTCCGCGCCGTGCCGCGCAACCGTCATTGACCATCCGTTCGTCGACACACCGAGGTCCTGACCGCGCCAAAGATCCCGCACCGCCCATGCGCCGGCGATCCCGACCTCACCCCAACGGACCTCCACCTCCAGCGGCTCCTCGTCGAGGTTGAACAGACCCACCGCCACCGAACCATCCGCCAGCGGCCTTGCCCAGACCTGGGTCGGTCCGCGCACAGCGACACGCGAGGCCGCACGGCCCAGAGGATCCTGGTTCACGTCCAGCACCTCGCCGTTCGTGATCAGCCCCCGCGTGAAATCATCGAGCTGCGTCATGTCGCAACCCAGCATCAGTGGTGCCGCCAGCAGACACCAAAGCGTGACGTGCGCGTACTGCTCATTCGGGGTCAGACGCGAGGGACGGAGCACCTCCCCCCACCCGACCCGTCCGATCACCAGCATGTCGGGGTCGTTCCATCCGCCCGGCCCCGCAAACGGCTCCAGCCCCGCCTGACCAAAACCGATCCGCCGAACGCTTTCCCACGTGTCCTCAATGTCCCCGGTGGTCCGCCACAGGTGACCGCCAGCGGCTCGTCCCCACGCGGACACGTTGCCCACGCCGTACTGACAGATGCTGAAGACGATGTCCCGCGGCTGCTGCGCGAGCCTCTCCGCCATGCGCAGATAGGGCCGCATCTGCTCCGGCAGCGTGCTGCCGCGAGCGATTCGGCTGTAGGAGCACCAGTCGTACTTCAGATACTCGAACCCCCATTCGGCGAACTGCTCGGCGTCCTCGCTCTCATGGCCATGGCTGCCAGTGTGGCCGGCGCAGGTGATCGGACCGGGGGAGGAGTAAATACCCGCTTTGAACCCGAGCTCACGGATCGTCGCGACCAGCGCGCTCATGTCCGGAAACCGCCGGTTGGGGAGAATCCGGCCGCGCGGGTCCCGTTCCGGGCCGACCAGGTCGGGGTCCTGCGTGTCGGGGTGACGTTGCCAGCCGTCGTCGAGCACGATGTAGGTCCACCCCAGCTCCTGCAGCCGTTCCGCCGCCATCGCGCGCGCGGTTGCCTCGATCATCGCTTGCGAAATCTTCGCGCCATAGCAGTTCCAGCTGTTCCAGCCCATCGGTGGCGTCAGCGCCAGCCGCTCCCCTACCTCCAGCCGCCATCGCCGCTGTGTGACGCCGTACGCATTGGACGCGACGAGCAACGCCTCATAGCGGCCCGCTCGCATCGGCACGCGGCCGCTGATGCGGCCACGAGACTCGTCCAGCACCAGTCCCTCCGGCAGCCCCGCCGCCCGCACGAACAGCGGCCGCTCTCCCTCGAGCGGCAACGTCCAGGTAAAGGGCCGCCCCGGCCGAGCGCCGACCACCGCCGCGCCTCGGAAACATGGCCGCCGCGGCCGCGGCGGCGTGCGGATCTTCCGCGGTTCCTCGGGCACCGGATCGAGCACCTCAATTGCTCCTCCCTCGAGTTCGAAGATCGCTTCCGCCCAGTTCGCCAGATCGTCGGTGGTGCCATCACCCCCGTCGGTCACGCGCAGCACCAGCTGCCGAATCTCGCCCAGTGTCAGCTCCACCCGCCGCGGTGGCTCGCCACCGCGCAGCCGCCCGCTGCTCCAGAGAAGCCGCCCGTCGCCCAGCACCCGAAACTCGACGCTGCCGCGGCCCGCACCCGCCGCGTCGTCCACGCCGACCCACGCACAGAACCTCGCGGACCGCGTCGGCAGCGCAAGCCGCAGCAGGCTCTCCGCGTGTGTGCCGACGCCGCGCTCAAAGGCGCGTCCCCCCATCTGCATCGGTCCGCCCCGCACGTTTCGGTTGGTCACCGGCTTCGCCCATCCGCAGGTCATCCGCGAAATGTCGAGCTCCTCCATGCCGACGGTGACCCCGCTACGTGCACCGCTCACGCACAGCAGCAGCGCGGCACACACCGCACCGTACGGGCCGCTGCGACGATCGGCGAACCGAGACACGGTCGATCGGGTCGAGCGCATCCTCTACCACTCCCGCAACAGCAGGCGGACCCCCGCCGCCGAGTCGGCAAGCTTTGCGAGCACCTGCTGGACGTCACCCTCGCACCCTGGCAGCCGCAGCGATGGCCGCACATCCGCCAGCGGCTGCACCACAAATCGCCGTTCGGCCCACTTCGGATGTGGCACGCGCAGCTCGGGTTCGTCCACGGCCTGCTCGCCGCAGTACAAGAGATCCACATCCACCGGGCGCGGCGCGTAGCGGTCGAGCGTGCGCACGCGGCCCAGCGCTGTTTCGATTTCACGCGCCCTCACCATCCACGCCGCCGCGTCCAGTGGCGCCTCGAGCACCACCACGGTGTTCAGAAACTTCAGATGCCGATGCTCCGGTCGCACCCCGATCGGCTCGGTCTCGTATACCGGCGCGCTCGCCAGCAAGCGCGCGCCAGGCGTTGCGGCGAGCGCGGCGCGCGCGGCGCGAAGGTTCGCGAGCCGGTCGCCCAGGTTGGAGCCGAGGCTGAACCCCGCCTCGCGCAGCGGCACCGCGTTGCTCATCGGCTCGCCTCCGTACCCGCCATGCAAGCCGAAATCGCCCGGTCAAACTGTTCGACAAACGCGGCCTCGCTGAAGCGCTCCGCATTGCGGCGGATTCGCTCGGCGTCCCATACGATCGTGTCGGCCCTCGCCAGCGCCGCGGCTAGCGCCGCCTCCGTCTGCGGCTGAAACAATACCCCCGTTTCACCGTCCACGACGGACTCCGCCGCGCCGCCCCGCCCGTACGCGACAACCGGCCGGCCGCATGCTTGGGCCTCGACCGGCGCCAGGCCGAAATCCTCCTCGCCCGGGAAGATCAAGCAGCGGCAGCCGCGATACAGGTCCCGCAGTTGCTCGTCCGAAACCACGCCCAAAAACTCCACGCACGGCCCCGCAAGCCGGCGCAGTCGCGACGCCTCGCTGCCCACCCCGACCACCCGCAGCCGCCGCTGCAGTCGAGAACAGACGCGCACCGCCAGATCCAGTCGCTTGTAGGGAACCAGCGCCGCAACCGCCAGATCATACGCATTCTCCGCCGACGGGGGAGAACTGGCAGGATCCGGCGTGAACAAGTCCAGCCGAACCGGGGGATACACGACGTCCGCGTCACGCTCGTAAGCGTTCCAAATGCGATCGCGCACGTGCCGACTGATTGTCGCAAAGCGGTCCACGCGGCCGGCCGTCGCACGATCCCAGTGCCGCAGCGCGGCCAGCAGCGGCGAGACAGCCAGCCGCATCGGGGTGCGCCGGCCGAAATAGTCATCCGCGAAAGTCCACGCATACCGCATCGGCGTAAAGCAGTAGCACAGGTGCCGCGCGCGTGGCGGTGGTCGCACCGCTTTGATCGCACAGTGGCTGGTGGTGATCAGCAGGTCGCACGGCGGGCAGCGCAGCGCGCGCACCGCGGCGGGGAACGCCGGCAGCATCCAGCGGTAATACCGATGGATGGCGGGCAACCGCTGCAACGGCGAGGCGACCAGCCGGCGATCGCGCAGCGCGGGCGGCAGCGCGGCCCGGCGGTGCAGCAACGTCAGGATCGGGGCCTCCGGAAAAGCACGCGCGAGCACCTCCAGCACTCGCTCGCCGCCGCGCAAACCGGTCAGCCAGTCGTGGCCCAGCACGACCCTCCAACGCTTCCAGCTTTCGGGAAACTCCGGCATCTCCGCGGGCTTCCGCCCGCCCCACGATCGTACCGGCCCAGCTACCACACACGCAACGCCGGCCCCATGGGCCCGTGCGCCCGTTGCGCTCAGCCACAGCCCCACTCCCGCGCCGCCAAGCCGGACGCCTCTTGCATCGGACGCAGACTCCCTAGAAGCCACGGCAACGCATCGCGGGTTGCGAACATCACCGGAGGGAACGGCCGGAGTGGCCTTGGCTTGACAGGCTGGAACTGGCCATAAGAGTCTTCCCGCTTGAGGCGCAGTTATGGGAATCGAGAAAACGACGGCGTGGTTGCGTGAAAGCGTGGCGGCGAGTCTGCTTCTGGCCACAACCGTCCCCGCGCAGCTGGTGATTGTGGACAACGACTTTTCGGGATCACCGGTCGGCAACTACAACGGCTCGACGGGGCAGCCGCTGGGCAGCGATCCCAAGCTCGGCAACGCGACCGGCCTCCGCACAGCGCTCCAAGTGCAGGGCAGTGGTGGCGTCGCCAACTCTGCATCCTTCGTGCACAGCCAGGACGTTGCGATGCGAGCCCGCAACACGTTTAACATCGCCAACACCACCTATTCCGCCGTCAGCTTCAGTGTGCATTTTCGCTTCGATCCCATCTCGACGCAGTTGGGCGGCTTCCTCGGAGTCGGCTGGGCCCTGAGTCCGGCAACCGACGGCGTTTCACCCTACACGGTCGGCGATGCGGACCGGCTGCTGATCGGCCTTCGCCGAACGGAGAACGTGAACAATATCGCACGTGCCAGCAGCGGCGGACGCCTCGGACAATACGGTGGCGCCGGCACCGATATTCCCGCGACGTACTTTCAGGGTGGCATCGCGTCAACGAGCCTGGTCGTGGGAACCTGGTACCAGTTCTCTTTCGACCTGACCTTCAATTACAACAGCGGCAATCCCGCGAATTCGAGTTGGACGCTGGCCAACCTGCGGCTCCGCGACTGGGGGAGTGACGGCCAGACAGGCGGCAACACGCTAATCCTTCAGACCAGCCCCTATACGTGGAATCCCGGCTTTGGCAACAACCTCGACAGCTCGCATGGCGCCTACGCCTACATCGCTGGCAACGGTGACCGCGGAATCCAGCGCATCGATTCCGTGGCGGTCCAGGCCATTCCCGAACCGGCAACGGTCGGGCTGTTGCTTCTCGGCTTGATGGCCGCCAGATTTCACCGTCGGCGCGTCTAAGTCGCTTGCGGCCCGGCTCTGCGGCCGGGGCGATTTCCCTCTTCGGTGTTGCGGGAACTTCCGGTGGTCGGCAGGTTTCTGTTGGTCGCCACAGTTGCACCGCGATGGAATGAACGCCGCAGAGGGCGGTGCGGAACCGGCCGAGCTTCGAACCGCATCGCGGAGGTGTGTGTCCAGTCCTTGGAGGACACCCAACCGAGCGCGTCCAACGCTTGGAGCGCGCGATCGACTTGGCTTCGCGACGTCGTTGCGAAGGGGCCCCGGCGTATGCGCGTTGCCGCTTCCCCGCCCGGTGGTCAGTCGGAAGCAGGGGGGGATTGGGCGGCGCCGCCGGTCTGCTCATCGAGAAACAGCTTGTACTCGATGCCGTCCACCAGCGCCTCCCAGGAGGCCTCGATGATGTTGTCGGAGACGCCGATTGTGCTCCACGTGCGCCCGCCCGCCGCCGATTCGATCAGCACGCGCGTTTTCGCGGCGGTCGCCGCCTGCGGATCCAGAATACGGACGCTGTAGTCCACCAGCCGCACGTCGCGCACGGCCGGATAAAACGGCTCCAGCGCCTTCCGCAGCGCGCGGTTCAGCGCATCCACCGGCCCGTCGCCCTCGCCGACCGTGTGCACCGGCTGGCCGTCCACCCGTAGCTTCACAGTCGCCTCCGAGATGCACGGTTCGCCGGCTCGACGCTTCTCCACGATCACCCGGAAGGCGTCGAGGCTGAAGAACGAACGGTGACGCTTCAACACCTTTTCGACGAGCAGCCGGAACGAGGCCTCTGCCGCCTCAAACTGGTATCCGCTGCGCTCCAGTCGCTCCAGCTCCCGCAGCACCGTGCGCACCTCCGGCGAATCGCGGTCCATCGCCAGCCCCATCTCGACGGCCTTCAGAAACACGTTGCTGGCACCGGATAGCTCCGAGACAAGGATCCGCCGCTCATTGCCGACGGAGGCGGGGTCCACGTGTTCATAGGCCCGCGGGCATTTCCGCACCGCGTCCGCGTGCATGCCGGCCTTGTGCGCGAAGGCGCTGTCACCCACGAAGGGCTGGCGTGCGTGCGGCCGGACGTCGGCCATCTCGTAGACGAATTCCGAGACCGCCTTCAGCTCCCGCAACGCGTCCGGCCGCAGACACTCGCAGCCGAACCGCAGCACCAGATTCGGCACGACCGAAACGAGGTTCGCGTTGCCGCATCGTTCGCCGAACCCGTTGATGGTGCCCTGCACATGAAGTGCGCCCGCACGCACTGCGGCCAGCGAGTTCGCGACCGCCAGCTCACTGTCGTTGTGCGCGTGAATGCCGATCCGGCCGCCAAACCGCCGAACCACCTCCGCGACGATGCCCTCCAGCTCGTGCGGCATCGTGCCGCCGTTGGTGTCGCACAGCACCAGCACGTCCGCACCCGCGTCGCGGGCCGCCGCCAGCGTGCGCGCGGCGTAGTCGGCGGAATCGCGCCAGCCGTCAAAGAAGTGCTCCGCGTCGTAGATCACCTCGCGGCCCGCCGCCTTCAGCCGGCGGACGCTGTCGGCGATCATCCGGAGGTTCTCCTCCTCGCTGGTGCGCAGCACCTCCCGCACATGTAGCCGCCACGACTTGCCGAAGATCGCGACCGACGCGGTGCCGGCCTCCAGCAGCGCCGCGAGCCCCTCATCCTCTTCCACGCTGCGGCGGGCACGCCGCGTGCTGCCGAACGCGACCAGTCGCGCGCGGCGCAGCTCCAGCCGGCGCGCCTCCCGGAAGAACTCCATGTCCTTCGGGTTCGAGCCCGCGTAGCCGCCCTCGATGTAGTCAACGCCGAACGCGTCCAGCCGCTGCGCGACCCGCAGTTTGCCCGACAGCGTGAACGACACCCCCTCCGCCTGCGCGCCGTCACGCAGCGTCGTGTCGTAGATTTCCACACGGGTGCTCATCGGGCGCGGGGGGACCGGCGCCGCGCACGGCCGGGCGGCGCGGTGGCGGGCTCCCGGTCGAGTTCAAACTCCCGGTGCAGCACTCGAACCGCCTCGTTCGCCTGGGATTTTGCGATCGCGACCGAGATCTTGATCTCGGAGGTGGAGATCATCTGGATATCAATGCCGTGCTTTGCGAGCGCGGAGAACATCCGCGCGGCGACGCCGGAGTGGCTGCGCATGCCGACACCGACGATGCTCACCAGCGCGATGTCCGGGTCGTGCGTGACGCCGCTGGAGGCGACCTCCGGCACCACGTCGGCGACCACCGCCAGCGCGGTCTTCAGGTCGCCCACCGGCACCGTGAACGAGAGGTCCGCGCGCTGGCCCTGCGAACGCACGTTCAGCACGATCATGTCCACGTTGATGCCGGCATTCGCCAGTGCGGTGAAAATCGCCGCGGCAATGCCGGGCCGATCGGGAACCTCCAGCAACGTGACTTTCGCCTGTTTCGTGTCGGCGGCGACGCCGCGGACGATGATCTTTTCCATGTCGGGGGTCTCCTCGCACACCAGCGTACCGGGACGGTCCTCGAAGCTCGACAGCACCTCCAGCGGCACGCGATACGCGGACGCGAACTCCACCGCGCGAGACTGCAGCACCGCGGCACCCATGCTGGCCAGCTCGAGCATCTCGTCGTACGAGATCGTGTCGAGTTTGCGGGCCTCGGGCACTACCCGCGGATCGGCGGTGAACACGCCCGGCACATCCTTGTAAAACTGACATCGGTCCGCCTTCAGCGCCCAGGCGAGCGCGACCGCGGTCATGTCCGAACCACCGCGGCCCAGCGTGACGATGTCGTCGCTGGAGTCCAGGCCCTGGAACCCCGCGACGATCACGACCTTGTTCTCCCGCAGCGCGCGCCAGATGCGCTCCGGCCGGACGTCGCGGATGCGGCCCTTCAAATGAATACCCTCCGCAAAAATCCCCGCCTGGGGGCCGGTGAGCGAAATCGCCGGCACGCCGAGCCGGTGCAGCGCCATCGTGAGAATCGCGATCGAGACCTGCTCGCCGGTGGCCAGCAGCATGTCCATTTCGCGCGGGTCGGGATCCGGGTTGACCTGCTTCGCGAGCTCGATGAGGTCGTCGGTCGCGTCACCCATTGCGCTGACGACGACGACCACCTGGTCGCCGCGCTCACGGGTTCGCCGGATGCGCTCCGCAACGTTCATCATGCACGCCGCGTCGGCGACCGAACTTCCGCCGTACTTTTGCACCACCAACGCCATCGTTCCGCTCCCTGGGCCCTCAGTGGCCCGACGATCCGTCGAGATCCTCGATCCGGAAACACACCGGCGGCCCGCCACTGCCATCCATCCGCGACAGTTCTCGGATCGCGCGCCGCACCGCGCCGAACGCGGCGCGGTGGGTGAGAAACAGCACCGGCACGTGCGGTTCGAGCCGGGATTCGCGCTGCACGACCGACGCGATGCTGATCTCGTGCCGTCCGAGCACTTCCGCCGCGCGGGCGAGCATGCCGGGCTGGTCGCGCAGCATCACCCGCAGGTACCATCGCGCGCGATCATACGCATCCGCACGGATGCGCGGCGGCTCTCCCGCGTACGCGTCGTCGTGCGCGGCGCCCGCGGCGCGACGCCGCGCAGCCTCGACCAGGTCGCTGATGATCGCGCCCGCGGTCGGGTAGCGCCCTGCGCCGGGGCCGCAGTAGATCGTGTCGCCGGCGGCATCGCCCTTCACCAACACCGCGTTGAACACGTCCCGGACCTGGCCCAGCAGGTGGCTGCGCGGCACCAAGCAGGGGCCCACGTGCACGCTGACGCCGCCCGACTCGTTCCGGATCACCGCCAGCAGCTTCACCGCATACCCGAGACCCCGCGCGTAGTCCAGATCCAGATTCGAGACGGTCCGGATGCCCTCCACACCGACCGCGCTGAACGGCACCGGCCGCCCACACGCGAGCGTCGCGAGAATCGCCGCCTTGTGCGCGGTGTCCAGTCCGTCCACATCCAGCGAGGGGTCGGCCTCCGCATAGCCCGCGGCCTGCGCCTCCTTCAGCACGGTCTCGAACGGCGCCCGCGCCTCCTCCATCCGCGTGAGGATGTAGTTGCAGGTGCCGTTCAGAATGCCGAAGATCGCCGGGATCCGGGAAGCGACCAGTCCCTGCCGCAGCGCGCGGATGATCGGCACGCCGCCGGCGACCGCCGCCTCGAAGTACAGCCCCGCCCCGCTGCGGCGCGCCGCCGCAAACAGCTCCACGCCGTGCTGCGCCAGCAGCGACTTGTTCGCGGTGACGACCGTCTTGCCGGCCTCCAGCGCCGCCAGCGTCAGCTCCCGCGCCGCGCCCAGCCCTCCAATCGTTTCCACCACGAGGTGCACGTCCTCGCGCCTCAGTGCGGCCATCGCATCGCGCGTCAGCAACGAGCGATCCACCCGGACGCCCCGAGGGCGCTCGAGGTCCGTGTCGGCGATGGCTCGCAACACCAACCGCACCCCCGCGCGCTCCGCGATCAGCTCGCCGTGACGAGCCAACAGGTCCGCGACACCGCCACCAACGGTGCCGAACCCCAGGATCGCCACGCCTGTCTCACTGCCGCTCATCGCGCTCGTCGGATACAAAAAAACCCCGCGATGCGGGGCGCCGTGCAACCGCGGGCGCGGTCACGCGCCGTCCGCCACGATCGTCGTAATACCCCACCGCATCGCTGTTCTCCGGCCTCAACGGCCCTCACGAACACCGCTCTAACTTAGCCCGCCCCGCGGCCGCGCGCAACGCGGAGCCGGCGGCACTCCTCCCCCATCAGCCGCGAGCGCCGAAACCGGCCGCCGTCCTCCATGTTCAGTTTTTCGGCTTGCGGCCGTAGACTTCGACTTCGATGTAGTGGTTCATCTCCCCCGCGGTGCTGCCCCGACTGTACAGCCGCACATACCGCGCCACCTGCCCCTTCACGTCCACCAGCCGCCCCGTGTTCACCTCCAC
>JAOACR010000023.1 GCA_026417735.1 Kiritimatiellia bacterium | reverse complement strand
TCCCCGACCGCGTGGCGAGCCCGGCCGAATGTGCCCGCAGGCACGGGGAGTGCCGGCGTGGGAGCGAACCCTCCACGTGTGGTCGTGGAGGTCTACGGATGGCCCGTCCGTATGGAGGGTCGGCTTCCACGCCGACCGGGCGCCCCCTCATGGGTATCTTACCCGTGGAATAGAGAGGGACAGAGACGCAAACCTCGTTCGTGTCTCCAACGCCAGGAAGCGACCTCCGAGCCCGAAGGCACCTGTAGCACGATGAACAGCCTCCATCAGCATGGAAGCGAATGACTCGGCACGAAGCCAACGGTCAGGGTCAGATCGCTTCCACCGCTTCCCCCGGATTTCTCCCGCAAGGGAGGGCTGTTCTCCCTTGCGAAGGACCATCATCCTCCGTGGCTAGGACTTCCCATAATCACGCATGGGATTCAAGCGGTCAGGGTATCCTTGACCGTCTTGCATGATTTCGCCACTCGGACGAAGATGCGGCAAACCGCATTTCTGCTTGAAGCGAGGAAGCGATGCGCCTACATCTGAAATCTCGCGGACTGTGCCGCATCACTTCCTGTGCCCTTGCGTGTTGCTGCGCCTCAGCAGGAGAAGGTGTCCGGGTAGTCGCCGAACGACAGGCCGAAGCATCCGGATCAACTCCCTTCACCTTTCAACAGGTGCCGCGGCCATCCCGCCAGGACTCCGCCACCCACGCTTCCTTTAGGATTTTGCAGGGAGAGCAGGACGACAACAGCGGGCCTTTGGAGGTCCTCCAGGACGGCAAGACGCCGACTCAGCCGGACGAGCCACCCGCGAACTTCTTTTTTGCTGCAGGGACGCCGGGCGGCCAGATCGTTGTGGATTTGGGGCGGCCTACCCCGATTTCGTACGTGGCCACATTCTCCCGCCATCCCGACATGCGGGGGCCTCAAGTCTACACGCTATACGGCGCCACGGGAGACGAATCCAGAGTTCAGCTTTCAAAGGATCCGGGTTCCACCAACCGACCAGGATGGATCCTCATCGCCTCTGTGGATACGCGGGGCGTCGGCGCCCAAAAAGGTGGAATTTACGGCGTACTCGTCACCAATATGTCAGGCGGACCGCTGGGACGTTATCGGTACCTCCTGTTTGATGTTCGAGCCACGCAAGCACATCACCCCTTTGCGAACACCTTTTACAGCGAAATCGATGTTCAGAGTGCGGAACCCGACTTTAGAGCCGAGTTTCCAGCAGGGGTCCGCGGGCCAGATCCTTTCAGCGTCCGAACGCCGGACGGCCAGTTCACATTCGCGTTCGATGTCCGGCACGCTCCGGAGTTGGAATCTTGGGTGCGCAAACGTTTGAGCCCCGCAGTTGTGGAGTGGTACCCGAAACTGGCGGAGATTTTACACGTCGAGAATCTGGCGCCTCCCGGCCATGTGCAAATCATCCTGCGCCCGGGGCGCGGTGTCGCAGCCACCAGCGGGTCCCGGATCACGGCCAATTCGAGATGGATTGACCGCGAGCGCAATCGTGAAGCCGTAGGGGCGATCGTGCACGAGCTGGTGCATGTTCTGCAGCAATACGATCATCGTCCGCCTGGTACGCCGCCACCGCCGGGATGGCTGGTCGAAGGCATTGCGGACTATCTCCGATGGTTTGTTGTTGAGCCGGAAAGCCATGGAGCCGATCTGATCTGGCTGCGGCGGCAGCAGGGCGTTCAGCTCCGGCACGATGCAGGTTACCGGATCAGCGCCAACTTTCTCGATTGGGTTATCCGGCGGCATGACCCAGAACTGATACGGCACCTCAATGCCGCCCTCCGGATGGGACGGTACGAAGAGACGCTTTGGGAAAAGTGGACCGGCCGAACCTTAGAGGACTTGGCCCGAGCTTGGCGTGCGGAGACGGAGCAGGCGCTCCGTGCCCAATGAGGTGTTGGCGTTCCGCGCATCAAAGTCGGCCGAGCGGGATGTGCAACACCGCGCTCCTTTGCGCGCGCAGCGGCTCAAAGGGTTGGCTTCCACGCCGACCGTCCGAACTGAACCGGCACCCTGACTCCCCGCATCAGTGATGGGCCTTAGGGCGCCGCTCGGGTACGCCCAAGTACCGTCCGAGCGTGCCGCGCATAATGACCGTGCAAATCATCCGCATACCGTTCGAGAATGGAGCGGCCAAGTCCCTCGTGATCGCCGCACCGATAGAGTGCTCGTGCCAGCGAGATCTCCCGCAACGCATCGCGCCGCACGCGGGTATCGGTACCGCCGGAGAGCCGTCGCGTTTTTGCTTCGGTCGCGGTGGTCACCCAATGACCGCTCATCCCCGGCCGTCGGAGCACCTCCGCCAGCACGGGTGCCGCCCGGGGATCGCCGAGGCATTCCAGCGCAAGTGCGACCGCTCGGTGATGGGAAAACGCGACATTCGCGTCCAGCGTCCTAGCCTTTTCCAGCAGCGGTTCCAGGGCCGCGGCCGCCCGAGTACGACCCAACGCGATGATCATCGCATCCAGGGGTGCGAGGCTGGGCCCGAACTGCCCCATCGCGCGATACTCCCAACCGCCCTCCCACGATCGCGCCCGTACCGCGGCGATGAGTGTGTCGACACCAGTGGGGTCGCCGAGCATGCCGAGCGTCATCGCATACACCAGCCGAACATCATCATTCGTCGCCGCAGCCCACGCCGTGCGCAGTCGCGGAAGAGAGCGGTTGGTGTCGGAGAGCACCACCTCCAGACCCGTCCAGTCCTCCGGCAGCGCACGCACGGCCCACTCGAGCCGGCTGTCGGGCACCGGTGGGGAGTCCAGATCGGTCAGCGCCGTGTCCGGTACGATTCCCTTGTCGATGAGATGACGCTGCAGCACGCGGATGTCCAGCGCTCGAAGCGGCCGGTTTTCGCGGGCGCACCACGCCGCGGCGACGCCGGCTGCGTAACCGTGATTTTGGATGTCGGGCTGCATGCGCAGGACCGGTAGCGCATCGCGATGCGCGCTGATGGCCAGCCCAATGACCAGCAGCCGTTCGAGATCTCTCGGCAGCAATGCGCGGAATGGTACCGGCACGGTGATCGAACTGCGGTCGGGTGGGCGCAGCGCGAAGATGGGATGTACGGTGAAGCCGTGGGTATCGAAATTGCTTTGCGCCAGCGCGATCGTGTCCCGCCAAGTCCGCCCGAGGTAGAGGTCAAGCGGCGAGATCTCCACCTCGCCGACAATGCGCCGCCGCTCCCGCGTATCAATGAGCCTCGAAAGGTCCCACGCTTCCGAGAACAACTCACGGCCGACAATGAACGCGCGCCAGATGTCAACGATGTCAGTGTCGTCCACAAAGGTGTAGTCGGTGTTGATGTACTGGCGGGTCAAACTGCGGGGCGAGAGTCCGGTGCCCTGTACCGCAACCTCCGCCTCGTCGCTCCAGACACAGCGCGCGCCGGCCGCGGCGGCGATGTCGGCGTTCCCGGTCGCATCGACCACACATCGTGCAAGGGCAAGAAGGGGGCCCTCGGGCGTCACCACGACGACGCCGCGCACCTCGTCGCCATTCACAATCGCGCCCACCCCCCGGCAACCGAACCAGATCGCCGCACCGGCCTCCCGGAGCGCACGCCGGAGCCACTCGCTTTTGTGTTCGACGTTCCACTTGTGGGCGGGAGAGGTCTGACCGGCAAGCGCTGCGACCCCCGCATCGATTTCGGCGGTGAAGCCCTGCCGGTAACCGTGGTAGTACGAGGCGATTTGGCCCCAGGTGCCGACACCGCCGAGGCCGTACAGCGACTCAATCACCAGAGTCCGCGCTTCCTGGCGCGCCGCCCCGATGCCGGCCGGCGCCCCACCGGTGCCGCCACCGACGACGATCACGTCGTATTCCGCCGCCGCCTCGCGCGCATGTGCATCGAGCTCGATTCTTTCCAGCCCGGCCCAACGCGGGTGGGTATCGGCCGGAACGAAGCGAGCCATGGGTGAGTCGGCCGCTGGGGGTTCCCTCTGCGCGGACCGCAGCCGCAGGCGGCCCGGGGCCGGAACCATGCGGGCCTCCGCAGCTGCCACGTGGCCGATCCGTTCACCGACGCGGAGGAACTCGTCCGGACGCCGCAGGGCTGACAACGAAATCGGGGCAACAGCGATCCTTGATCCGAGCACCCACAGTCGCTCCACACCCACCGGACGTGCGACGTCGAGCGGCAGATTCGACGCACCCGGCCAGTCCCCCGTCACGGCTGCCCGCGCGACGATCGGCGGCGGCGACAGCTCCAGCAGCGTCTCGGACGCATCTCGTTGGTCCCGGCTCCAAGTGATGTCACGGGCCGACTGTTCCAGTTCGGCACGCACTGGCCAACCGGTGTCTGCGAACGGCATCACCAGACGGTACTCGATCACCGGCAGCTCGGTCCCGTCCTCTGCACGCACGAGTAACGGAAGGGGGTGTTCCACCGGCGAGGCCACCGCGGATGTCACCGCCTGACCCCCAATCACCACACGGCGAAACTCGCGCGGCCCCGGCGGAACGGACTCGAACGCGGCGCCGGCCAGCCGGGCGACAACGGCATGGGGAGTCGCGTCCACGATCACGCGCGCCCGAATCGCCTGCAAGCCGGACCGGTTCGCAACGAGCAATCCGGCTGGATGACCGTCGTCACCGATCAGCACATCGAAGGGATCTGAGAGAAACAGGAATGGAACATCCGCCGCAATCAAGGCGTCGTCGAGCGTCCGCTGAATCCGCAGCGGACGGGTCACACGCGCGATGGTGCCGGCCGGGGGGGATGGCGCGGACTCTGGCGGCGCTTCGATCGCAAGCTCCGCCAGCAGCACGCGGGATGCGCCGATCACCGGCACAACTTCGACCCGGACGTACCGCTGCGTGACCGCCAGCTCGACCCCAATGGGCAGCGACGCATCCTCGGCCGGGATCTCCACGTCCGAATTTCGGCCAGTCACCACGGCGCTCCACGCGTCGGCGTCCATGCTGGTGGCGACGCGGATCTCCGCCACACCAAAATCGCCGGGTCGTTGGTACGCGCGCAGCTCGACGCGCCCAATCGGCCGCGGTTGGCCGAGGTCCGCAAAAATCGTCACCGGACCGTTGTACTGGACACTGTCCCTCGCCGCGCTGCGGTGGCGGCTATCGGTGAGCCGTCCTGGCGGAGAAGAATCGCGATGCCGCGGGTCGTCGACGCGGTCCGTACGGTACCGAAATGTCCACGCGCGGCCGGACCGTCGCTCAGTCTCGGGAGGAAACATCGCCCGAAGCCAGGGGTGGTCCGGCTCCTGTTTGTCTTCGCGCCAGAGCCGCAACGTTGCACAGAGATCCTCCCCCAGATAAGGCCAGGACGTGACCAGAAACGCACTTGCGCCGGCCCGGCGCGCCTCAACTGCGGCGGCAACCGCACCGAGCGACCCGCCGACGACCAGCACGTCCACGTTCGTCAGCACGGGTACTTCCATCCGTGGGAACGCCACCACCATTGCGGCGGGCGCCACGGCGGCCCACGTTGCGCATACGCATGTTGCTAGACCGACTGTCGCTTTCATCCGGCATCGCCTTTTCGTGTTTTTGACTGTTCGCACACCGTCAAAGCGCGGCGGAGACTTTCACACCCCACACCCACCACTCGGCGCCGCCGTACCGCTCATGTGCGGCCGATCGAACGGTGTGCTCGAGCAACATCTGGTACTGCAGCATCAGCGCGGCGCGCCAGCGGGGACCAAGGGGACGCCCCAGTTCTGCGGTTGCCGCGAAGTCGCTCCAGCCGCGCCGATCCGGTACCGCCTCGGGCGGTGTGCCGTGCGGGGTGAAGAAGAACGCGTGATAGTCGCCCCCGCCATAGCCGACGGTCGTCCGCCACAAGAGTTCGAGTCCGGCTACCAACGGGAGGTGCCGCTCTGCCGCAAGTTCGAGGTAGGCATCATCATATTCGAGCACTTCATGCCACAGCGTTGCGGACAGGGACGGCGCCCAGCGCGCGCACCATTCCGGCGGGTCCCACCGCAAGGCCGCCATTAGTTCCGCGGTGGTGCCAGCCGCGGCGGTCGGCATCGAGACGACATAGGTGGCGCATCCCAGCGAGGGCCGAATCGGCCAACGAAGCTGCGGCGACCACAGGCCGATCACGTCCACCTCCGTCGGTCGGCCTCGCGCCTCCCGCCCGGCAACCGAGTTCGCATCGCTGAGGTCCACGTTCATCCATGTCGTGACGGACCACGCATCGCCGGCCGAGAGCGTCAACGCCGGCTGCAGCACGGGACCATCGGTGTAGATCTGACCTCGGAACAGATATTTGGACCAGAACGCCGTTTCCACCCGGCCCTGAATCTCGGCGGTGGCGCCCATCGCTGCGCAGCACAGCGCAGCAGTGGTCGCAGCGGCACGCGCATTTAGCCGAGCAGCGACCACGGGCTGCGGTAGGGTCGGCCGAGGAGCCGGTTCGCTTGCGCGTCGCCGACGAACTTTTCGGCCACCGGATCCCATTTCAGCGGCCGGCGCAGCAGCATCGCAATGTTGCCGAGGTTGCAAACCGTGGTGGAGCGATGGCCGATCGCCAGATCCGCGACCGGCCGCGCCCGTGAGCGGATGCACTCGAGAAAGTCAGCCATGTGCGCAACGCCGCTGTCGCCCCGCGCGCCGGGCCCGCCGCCGATCTTCAACAGCGCGTCGTCGCTCGCGCGCAGCCGCGACCTGGAAACATCAATCCACCCCTTTTCACCGAAGAAGCGGACATTGCCGTCGAAGACGCCGTCGGTGCGGGTGCGCACACGCAGCGTGACACCGTTCGCGTAGGTGGCGGTGAAGTCCACACGGGTTGGCGCGGTGAACAGACCGGAGGAGGGAAACTCGCCGAATCCCTCCACCGCGACGGGGCCAGATTCGTCCATGCCGAGCGCCCACTGCGCAATGTCGATGTAGTGGGCACCCCAGTTGGTTGTTTGGCCGCCGGCATAGTCGAGGATGAAGCGAAACTGATAGTGAGTGCGCTGCGAGGTGTACGGCGCCCAGGGTGCGGGCCCGAGCCAGAAGTCATAGTCCAGCCCCTCGGGAACCGGCTCGGGGGACCAGGTCGCACCACAGTACATGTTGTTGGCGGGGATCCGCACCTCGATGCGCTCGACGCGGCCGAGTCCGCCGCTGCGGATCAGCTCGGCGACGTAGCGGAACGAGCCGTCCGAGCGCTGCATCGTACCGGTTTGGCCCACGCGGTTGTGCGCGCGCAACTCCGCGACAAGCAGGCGGCCCTCCTCGATGCTGTGCGTCAGCGGCTTCTCCACGAAGACATCCTTGCCGTGCCGAATCGCGTCCAGCGCCGGCAGCGCGTGCCAGTGGTCCGGCGTGGAAATCACGACCGCGTCCACGCCCTCGCGGCGTGTGACCTCGCGGAAGTCGCCGGTGACGAACACACCCCGGTCGTGCTGCGCGGCCTCCACCTTCGCCGCCGCGGCGCGCGCGTGGACACGATCCACGTCGCACACCGCCACGACACGGGCGCCGCGATCGCGAAGCTTCAGCACTCGGTCGATGTTGGCCAACCCCATGCCACCGACGCCGACGAATGCAAATGTGATCTGGCGGCTCGGCGCATCGGCGCCCAGTACGCTTGCAGGAATCACCAACGGCGCCCCCGCCAGCCACCCGGAACGCGCCAGAAAGGAGCGGCGGCTGCAACTTTGCTTCATGAGAGCACCCCCCGAAGGCGGGCCTCCCGGATGCGCAGCGTGCCGAGCAAACCCTCGAGCGCGGCGCCCGACAGCTTCTTGCGCGCCGCTTCCAGTGCGGCGTCCGCCTCAGGTCCCGGAATCATTTCGAGCGCATAGCGCGCCAGGTCGCTCGTCTCGGCGCGCTCCAGCAGCGCCGCCAGCACGGGCACCGACGCGGCCGAGCCGATCAACGCGAGCATCCGAACAATAAAGTCGCGGCCTTGTTCGCCCAGGTCGGGCCGGTTCAGCAGCGCCAGCAGCTTCGCTTCCAACGCGGGATACTGGGAGGGGTCCGCGTCGAGGATCAGCGTTTGAATCTGCGACGCCAGCGTCCGATCCGCGCCGAACCGCATGCGGGCGGTCTCCACCCACGGATCGGGCGACCGTTTGAATTCCTGCATTCGACGATCGCTGTCTTGGCCGCGCAGCGGGTCGCTCGCAGCGCGCTGCTCGCCGCCCGGCGCGGGGGTTGGCACGGTGTTCATGCGCTGCGCCTCCTGTCGCCGTGAACCGACGCTCACTCAGGTGAGAGCACGCGGATCTTCAGGTTGCGATACGAAACCTCATCGTTGTGATCCTGCAACAGTAGGTGCCCGTCGGCCCATTCGGCGAAATCCGCCATTTTTGAGAACTTGCTTTTCGCGACCGCGGCGCGGAAGGCCTCCGAGCCGCGCTCGTACTCGAGCACTTTCACGCCGTTCAACCAGTGTTCCACATGCCGGCCCTTGACGACGATGCGGCCCTCGTTCCACTCGCCTGGCGGCCGCAGCGGCTTGTCCTTCGCGGCGGGCAGCACATCGTAGAGCGCCGCGGTGGTGCGGGAGCCGTCTGCGCGGAGCTTCGCGTCCGGGTGCCGCTGGTCGTCCAGCACCTGATACTCGGGGCCGACGCCGTGGCCGCCCTGCGCGCGGGACGGATCGATCAGGTACTTCACCCCGCTGTTGGCGCCGGGCGTGAGCCGGAATTCGAAGCAAAACTCGAAATTCGAGAAGCGCTCCTTCGTGATCAGGTCACCCGCCTTGGAGCTCTTCAAAATCGTGAGCGTCCCGTTCGTGACGACCCAGCCAGGTGGAATCTCGGGCTTGTGCAGGCTCTTCCAAGCGTCGAGCGAGCGGCCGTCAAAAAGCAGTCGCCAGCCCTGCGCCTGTTCTTCGGGCGTCAATTGGTTCGGTTCGCCCGCGAATAGGCCCTGCAGGCCCACCAAGCAGAGGACCGTCATCGCGCCGCACCGGATCGAAGTCATGGACGTCATCTCCCTTACTCATGGGCGAACGTAGCAAGCGCCGCCACGCGGCGCAAACCGGCCGGCTTGATCGAGAGCCGCCCGTTCGCGCGCACGGCCGGCGCGGCGGCTCGCGTTGGCCACGACAGTTGCGGTAGAAGAGCACTGTGAGCTCCGTAGGTCTGGCCTTGACGATCGCGGTCGGATGGTGCATCGCCGCGGTGGGGCACAGCGCCGAGGTGCCGATCGACCGGGCGGCGCCGTTGGCCCACGTGGTCACCAACCTGGAAGGCTGGCAGGTCCGGGTGGACGTGCGACTGCTCGATGGTTCCTCGGCAGAACTCGGCCGCCGGGCCCTGGCATTGCTGCAAAACCGCCTCTTATCGGTTGCACTGGTTGTGCCGACCGACAAGCTGGTACGGCTGCGGGGCATCCCCATCCAGCTCGATCTCCACCACGGACGGATGCGTGCGATGGGCTACCATCCGTCCGCGGAATGGCTGCGCCAGAACGGCTACGACACCAACCTCGCCGGCTGTGTGCACATTCCCGACGCTGCGGCATTTCTAGAACCGGAACACTACGTGAAGCAGCCGTGGGCAATCCTGCACGAGCTGGCCCACGCGGTCCACCATCAGGTGCTCTCTCACGAACACCCCGGCATTCGGGCGGCGTGGGAGCGTGTTCGCGCCGCTGGACGGTGGGAGCGCTGCCTGCATATCTACGGCCACGACGCGCGACATTACGCGCTGACGAGCCCACAGGAGTTCTTCGCCGAAATGACCGAGGCCTACTTCGGCGTGAACGATTTCTTCCCATTCAACCGTGGTGAACTCCGGCGGTACGAACCGGACATCCACCAGCTGATGGAAGACATCTGGGAACGGCCCTGGCCGGAGCCCGCCGCAGACCCCTGAGGCGTCCGTCGCCCAGCCAGAACTTTAGAGCAGCAGCTGTATGCCGAGCAGCCACTGGCTCGGACTGTCGCCCCACCGATACTCGAGACCGCCGCGGATATTGTGGCCCTTCCCGAACAGATGGAGGCCGATCGTGTAGTCCTCCGCGGTCGCACCGGCGTCGGGGTCCTGCCAGCTGTACTTTGCGACGGGCATCAGCTTGCCGACCAGCACGCCCGCCTCTGCGAAGGCAGTGTTGCCGCGGAACAACGCGTTGTCCCAGTCGTACCAGCCCGCGTTCAGCGTGAGCCCCACACCGCCGAGATCGAAACCGGACTGCACGTCCACCACCCAGTTCTCGGAGTCTACAATTTCTGGTGGCGGTTCCGGACCGGTCGCTCCCGCGACCACCGGCGCACGACGGAGGGTCGCCTTGTCCTGCCGGTCAATCCCGGCGCCGATGGAGAGATAGTCGCCGCTCTTGCCGAGACGGCACTGGTTGAAGAACCATCCGGATTCCGCTTCCCCCACGACGTTTAAGGCCACGTGCCCCGTGAGGCGAAGGTCCGCGTCGGGATTCTTGCTGCTGTCACGCTCGTCGTACCCATCGAACACGCCCACAAAGTAGGCGATGCGCTTCTCCCAGAACGTGCCGTGCAGCTCTGCGCCAATGTCGCGCCAGACGAACGTGTTCGGAAGCTTCAACACTTCGAAGTTGTAGTCGTGCCCCAAGAGCGTGGTCGCACCGGAGCGACTCTCGAACGAGAATGGCAGCAGAATCAGACCGGCCTTGAACCAGTGATTCTCGACGTACGGAAGGCGCAGATCCACGAAGATGTCCTGCATCTTGATCTCGTTCGGCGCGCCGTTGCGGCCCGCGTTGGGGCTGTCAGTCTCCGCAAAGAACTGAACGCCGTCCATCACCTGGCCCGAGAGAATGATGCGCGCCCGGCGGAGGAAGAAGTCCGTTTCCGGCGACGCGTCCTCCGTGTGCGTGGCCTGCACCTGCCCCAGCACGCCCGCCTGCAACCAGCTGTCCGGCCCGATCTCGAGCTTGGGTCCGGCGCGCACCACCGACATCGCCAGTAGGATCACCGCAACGCCCACTGCCACGCGAACGAATCCACGCGGGAACTTCATTGGCATGCCTTTCCTCCAAACGGCGTCGCGCCGGGGCACCGCCTGTCCCTCGTCGCCGACACCATGATTGCGGCGCAAGTATGCGCGGACTATTTCTGCTGCTCAAGATCACCCGCAGCCGGGTTCGCATAGTAGGCGGAAACACCGTCCCGCGCCGGGCCACTCGATCCAGCGGGGGCGGAGACCACCGCCCTCATTGCCCAGTGTCGCCGGCGGCGCTGAGCAGAACACACCGACGCAGCGGCCGATGGAAACTCAGGCCCTAAGCGGCCGTCGCGGATACAGCCGCACAGGTCCGAGCAGTCCCATTGGACGGGCAGGCAGCTTCGCGGTCCACCGCTGTGCGGTCCAATTGTCTTTCAGCGACTGCATCCAGTTGCCAAGCACCGTCGTCACCCGGATCTCGATGTGGTGGCGACCGGGCGCCAGCGGTGCCGGCAGCGGATACCGATGCCGGCCGTACCAGCGGACCCCGAGCGGGCGGCCGTCGAGGATGACTTCTGAAATCTCGTGGACCGTACCCAAATCGAGGAACTCAAAGGCTCCGTCTGGCGGCACTTCGAACGCGCAATCGTACACTGCGGTGCCGGCAAATCCCGTCTGTCCGGGAAGGGTCCCGATATTTGCGAGGTGGGTCAGCTCCACCTTATGGCGTTCGCCATTTACGTGCCGCAGCTCCACCCGCCAGAGAGCCGGAGAGGGCAACCAAGCGCGGGATTCATCCGGCTGCGGTTCCGGTGGAACGTTCGGCGCCGGTCCAGGCTCGAACACGATCAAACGGGACTCCCCCGGATCAAGCTCAAGCTCCAAGATATTGGGCTTTTCGGTCCACGGATGCGGCCGACGGTCACCGGTTTCTGGGTTCCACAACCAGGGAAGACGCTCTCCAACGGTGCGGAACTCGGCGCGGAATCGCGCAACGCGCTCGCGGTGAGTGTTCGCAAAGAAAAACACCTCGCGACGATCCCAGCGGTGATGGGTCTGCCGCAGCGTCCAATGCGCGGGTTCAATGCGCACATCTGGTTCCAGACCACAGCGCAGCTGCACACCGCGGAACCATTCGACGAGATCACCGCCCTCGCGCGGTGGTTCCACCACATGACACCGCGCCGGGTGATTGGCGCGCAGCCGCTCCATGGTTTCGCGCACCGTGCGGTCCCCTTCGCCCCGCCCCTTCAGGCCCGGCGCGCGCGACGGGGGCCGACCGATCATCACAAGACGGCCACCGGCGGCACAGAATCGTTCCAGCGCGGCCGCCGCATCGGGCCGGAGGGTGTCGACCTCCATCAGGATGATGGTTTCGTACCGTCGCGGACCGATGTGTGCGGCACCGTCGCGCATCTCCGCCCGCACAAGGCCGGTTTCGTTCGCGTAGTCGCAGTTGTGGCCCAGCGCATGCAAGGCGCGCCAGAGCAGGTGCGAATATTTCGGATGCCACACGCGGGGAAACGGATCCCGCTGCATTCCCCAGCGGCTCCAGAGGTCGGCGAGCGGATGGACAATCGCGACCGAGGCCTGCGGCTCGGCCTGTTCGAAGAGCCAGGTGAGTCGCGCCTTGTAGTCGGTCCACCGCCGCAGAAACGGCCACCATGTATTGTGCTCGCTGAAGTAGGTGCCGTATCGCACCCAGCCCGGTACGCCCGCCTCCGGCGGCGAATAGTTGAAACCGTGCAGAACGGGGTGAGTGACGCCGGTCAGATAGCTTTCATCCCCCGCGATCTTCACGAGCGAGAGGGGCGTGAAGAAAACATATTGCGTGTTGGTGATCTCCTCGCAGCTCACCCGCCGCCGGCCCGCAAGCCGCGCACCCGAGGAGGTGAACTTGTTGTTCACTTGGCCAGGGCCGGTCCACTCGTCAGTGCCGATCTGCCGGTTGAGCCACGTCTCACACTCCGGAATGTCCACCAGCGTGCTGCTGTCGAGCGGCTCATAGCCGTGCCCGTACGCCTGCACCCGGGACTTCACTTCCTCGCGCCGACACCATTCGACAAACGGCTCGATAAATCGCTCCCGAAAGAGTTCGATCAACGTGATCCAGTAGTCGTAGCGCACCCGCGCGACGAGGTCCTCCATCTCACCGCGCAGCTGCACCGCCGAGGCGTCCTCCACCGTCTCCCCCATGTGGCCCGTACGCGGCAACAGATAGGCGAGCCACAGACGCAAATCGTAGCCGCGACGGCGCGCAAACTCGTCGAAGAGATCCGGGTTCCAGTTCGCGCCCTCCAGCTCGAGGCTGTCGCAGAAGACCGCGCGAAACCAGCGGCCCAGCTTCCCTGCATAGGGCCGCAACCCCTCCGACATGTGGTTCAGGTAGAATTCCACCGCCTCGCGGTTGAAATGGTTCAGCACGGGGCCGTCGGAGCCCGGCGCGCCGTTGATCACCGCCTGAAAACCGGTCTGGACCACAAACCAGTGCACTACGTGCGGGCCGGGGGGAATCTCCAGCCGCAATCGGTCGTCACGGTACCGATCAGTGACCTCTACCGGCGCGACGAATTGATCCACCGCCGCCGGCGTCAAATGCACCATCAGGACGGACTTTTCGATATCGTCATGTTTCGAGTGGAGCTTCAATTCCACTTCCGCCAGGAGCTCCTCCCTGCTGAGCTCCAGCATCGTCGGTCCCTCAACGCGACGACGTCCGACCGATAGAATCTGGGTCTGATACTTGCGGGGCAGAAAGCGGCCACCAAACGGCCAGCCGGAGCCGACGATGATGTCCGGCGTCAGACCCCGCGCGCGAGCCCCTTCGACCGCCACGCGGACCAGTTCGCACCACTCCGGTCCCAACCATTCGACCGCCGGCACGTTGAGCGGATCCTGCGGTGCGGGGAACCGAATCGAATTGATCTCCACGCCGCCGATGCCGGCTGCGCGCAACAAGTCCAGCTCACGCAGCAGTTCTTCCGCCCGAACCTTGTTGCCATTCCACCACCATCGCACAAACGGCCGGGCGTCGGTGGGAGGATTTCGAAACGCCGCAAGGTCCGCATCGCTCGTGGCAGCCACCGACGGCGCCGATTGTCCACGTTCCGCACGGCCTCCCGCCAAGATGCCCACCGTCGCGCCAACGGACCGCAAAAAATCGCGACGCGTGAATCGCATGAGTCTCACGGTGCTCTCCTCGGGCCCGCCCCACATGTTCTGTCCCGAGCCACTCTCAGTATAGGTGAGCTCCCAAACCGGCGCAACGACGGGACGCGGGAACAGATCCGATTCTCGTTCCCAGCGCGAGAGCCCGCCCCAACTCCGACCGAGCGTGGTCGCTCCACCGCGGGAGGATCCACCCCTACCGCATGCATTCTTCTGAACAGATCGCGAATGTCAGGGGGCTCGGGTGGGGAACTGCTCCATGTGATTCCCGCCGACAGGGTCACAAGCCGCGCGGAACCGCGAAGCCTGGGCGTGATCGGGCGCGATCGTCTGGAGTTCACGTCGTTCGGCGGGCCATCGCACCAGCTGTCGACAGCAACAAGAACGGATGGCCGCCGGATGCCGTGCGGAACTGATCGTGGGCCACCTTTCGCGGGCGGCTCCGGCCGACCCGCTCAAAGCTCAATCACATCGCCGGCGGCCGGCAGCCCAACGGGGGCAGGCTGAGCGGCGCGGAGAGCTTCCGCCAGAGCAGCGCGGGCGCGTTCCTCGCCATGGACCAACACAATTCTCCGCGGTCGGGCGGCCCGGACGTACTCCAGCAGCTCGCGCTGGTCCGCGTGGGCACTGAACGCGTTCAACACGTGCACCTCGGCGCGAACCTCGAACTCGTCGCCGAACACGCGCACACGCCGCTCACCCTCGACCAGCCGGCGCCCCAGCGTGTGCGCGGCCTGAAAGCCCACGATCGCGATCGCGTTGCGTGGATTTTCGATGCCGTGTTTCAGGTGGTGAAGGATTCGCCCGTGTTCACACATACCGGAGCCGGCCAGCACGATGCAGGGGGCGTTGGAGGCGGTGATTTGTTTGGACTCCTCCACCGTTGAGGTGAACCGCACCCATGGCGGAAACAGCGAGCCCATTCGACGGTGGAGATCGCGTGCTTCCTCGTCGAACAGCTCCAGGTGCCGTTCGAACACCCTCGTGACAGCGCCGGCCATCGGGCTGTCCACGTACACGCACGGCGGTTGGATCTGGCCATCCACCTGCAGCATGTACAGGTGGTAGAGAATTTCCTGCGTGCGCTCCAGTGCAAACGACGGGATGAACAATTTGCCACCACGGCCCAGCGTGGTCCGCACCACCGCGCCGAGACGCTCCCGCGCTGTGCGCGCATCGGCGTGGTCGCGGTCGCCATAGGTGCTCTCGAGCACGAGCAAGTCCGCCTCCACAATCACCTCCGGGTCACGCAGCAGCGGCAGATTGCGGCGGCCAAGGTCCACCGCAAACGCGACGCGCAATCGTCGGCCGTGTTCCTCAAAACGAAGCAGTGAGAGCTCGGCGCCCAGCACATGCCCGGCCTCCACACCCGTGAGCTCCACACCCGGGACGATTTCGACGGTCTGCCCGTAAGCATGTCCGTGAAGCAAGCGCAGTGTTTTCTCCGCGTCAGCTGTGGTGTAGAGCGGTTCGACGGGGGGGAGCCCCCGCCGGTTGGTTTTCTGGTTCAGATAGGCGGCGTCCTGCTCTTGAATGTGCGCCGCATCCCGCAACATGATGCCACACAGGTCCGCGGTCGCGTGTGTGGCGTGGATGGGGCCTTCAAAGCCCGCCCGGACCAGCGAGGGGAGGTTGCCGCAGTGGTCAATGTGCGCATGCGAGAGCACCACCCCGGCGAGGTCTGCGGGCTTAAATCCGAACGAGCGGTTGCGCTCAAACGCCGCGCGCCGCGGCCCTTGAAACAGACCACAGTCCCGAAGCAGACGATGACCGTTGGCTTCGATCCAGACGGTTGACCCGGTCACGGTGTCGGCACCGCCGTCGAACCGCAGTCTCATTGCGCATGCTCCTCTGGCCGGCCATGGGTTACCATCGAACGGGTGCCGCCATTCAATGCGATCGCGACGACCAAGTCAAAAATTGCGACCGTTCCCTGCCGCCGAGGTGTACGAGACGCTCTACCGCGTCTTCGGCCCTCAGCACTGGTGGCCGGGCCGCACACCGTTCGAGGTGATGGCCGGCGCAGTGCTGACGCAGAGCACCGCCTGGAGCAACGTCGAGCGGGCGATTGCGAACCTTCGGCGCGCAGGGGCGTTGTCCGCCCCGAGGATCCTCGCGCTGCGGGTACAGCGGTTGGTGTCGCTGATCCGGCCGGCCGGCTACCCGCGGGTGAAGGCCCGTCGTCTACGGGCGCTGGCCCGTTGGTTGTGCGGCCGTGCCGGCGGTCGAGTTGCTTCGCTACGGCGCGTGAACCCTGGCGATCTTCGGCGCGAGCTGCTCAGTATCCATGGAATCGGTCCTGAAACGGCCGATAGCATTCTCCTCTACGCACTGCAGCATCCCACCTTCGTGGTCGACGCGTACACCCGTCGCTTCATGACTCGCCATCAGTGGGCCGGCCCGGCGGAAAGCTACGATGCATTGGCCCGCCGTTTCACCACGCTGCTGCCTCGTGACACTCGGCTTTACAAAGAGTATCATGCGCTCGTGGTCGCGCTGGGCAAACGGTGGTGCCGGCCTCTGCCGAGATGCGACGACTGCCCGCTGCGGGGGTTGCTCCCCGGAGGGAGCAGCCCACAGGCCAAACGGCAATGAGTAACCGGTGCTCCAAGCAGTGGTTGTGTGCGACCGCGGTGGCCGCAATGGCGGGGGGCGCCACGCCGAGGCAGGATTCGGCTGCGGCAACCGCCAGCGTCGTTGTGTGGCAACCCGCCGGCCGTGTGATACGATCACGGCCCGACCAGGGGTGGGTGGTCCTCGATTGCGTGCTCGCTCCGCCCGTGGGCACAACGGTCAGCTTGGGCCATGGAGCGGGCAACGAGACCGGACGAGTGAAAATCACTCGACGCGGCGAAGGCAGTCTTGTCATAGGGGAAATCGTGGACGGCCGGCCTGAGCCGGGCGACTGGATTGTCGCTCGCCCTTGACCGGCGATCGGGAGAGATCGCGATGCAAGAGATGGCGTTTATCAGTCCGAGCAACGTCGGACCATGGCAGGTTCTGGTGATTGTGCTGTTGATCGTGTTCTTGTTCGGCGGCAAGAAAATCCCCGAAATTTCGCGCGCACTCGGCCGCAGTCTGAGTGAGTTCAAGAAAGGTCGCGAGGAAGGAGAGCGAGAGCTGTCGAAGTCGGACAACTCCGGCGAGGAAACCGGGGCGCCGGAAAAGAAAAGCTGAACGCGTTACCGCAGGGAAGTGGGAGAAGGTTTTTCCTTGCGCCGTCCGAGCTCCCATCGAACAGCCGAGCGGCGCGCAGCCTAAAAGAAACGGTGCGGCTCGGAGCACCGGTTTGTTCATCGCGTCCACGCGGCGTACCATTCGCGTATGGACCGCGTTTGCTGCCACATCGGTGGAAAACCGATCTACTGGTACGGTGTGCTCGTGGCGGCGGGTCTGGCAGCTGCCTGGGCACATCTTCGGCGGCTGGCACGACGGGCCGGTTTCAGCGAGGAGCTGGTCTCGAATATGGTGCTCTTCGCGATGCTCGGCGGTCTGGGTGGGGCACGGCTCGTGTATGTTGTGGCGAACTGGCCCGACTACGCAAGTCAGTGGATCGAAATTCTCCGAATTGATCATGGGGGCCTGGTGTTTTATGGCGGGGTCGCCGGTGCTGCAGCAGCACTCAGCCTGCACGCCTGCTTTGCTCGGATTCTTTGGAGGGACTACGCCGATTTCATCATCACAGGTCTGCCGCTCGGACACGCAATCGGCCGGGTGGGCTGCTTTCTTAATGGTTGCTGCCAGGGCCGCGAGCTGAGCGGCGGTCCATTGTGGTGGGACGGCCGCTGGCCCGTACAGCTTATGGAAGCAGCCTCGAACGTGATTATTTTTTTCATAGTCAACTCTTTGTACAAAAACCGAAGATTCCGCGGCCAGGTGTTTTCGGCTTATCTTCTTCTGTACCCTCCGGTCCGGTTTATTCTGGAGTTTCTGCGCGGCGATCAGCGGGTGAGCTGGGGTGGACTGCACGTCGCGCAGTGGGTGAGCCTTGTTCTGTTTGCGGTGGGCTTGTGTCTCGCATGGGTATGGAGATCACCGCGCCTGACTCCGCCGGCCGTCTGATTGTTCCCCCTGAGCTCAGCGGCCACCGTCTGGACACCGTTCTAGCCAAGTTGGCGCCTCAACACTCTCGCGCCCGGTGGCAGGCGCTGATTGATCAGGGACGAGTGCGGGTCAACGGCCGACCCGCCCTGAGGACGCGCCAGAAGACCTTCGCTGGCGACTCGATTGAGTGGCAGGAGCCCGAGCCGCGGCCCACCGAGTTGATCCCCGAGGCGAAACCCCTCAACGTTCTTTTTGAGGACCGCCATCTGATCGTCCTCGACAAGCCACCCGGCTTGGTGATCCATCCTGCTCCTGGGCACGAATCCGGCACTCTGGTGCACGCCCTCCTTCACCACTGTCCGGACTTGCGAGGCGTCGGAGGCGAACTACGGCCCGGTATTGTGCACCGGCTGGACCGGGACACGAGCGGTGTCTTGGTCGTGGCCAAAGACGAGCGCTCCCACAGGTCTTTGGCAGAACAATTCCGGTCGCGCCAAGTGCAAAAAGAGTACCTTGCACTGGTCCATGGTCAACCCGAGCCTCCCTCGGGAACGATTGAAACTCTCATCGGCCGGAATCCCAGCCGACGCGACAAGATGAGCGCGAAGGTAATTCATGGCCGGCTTGCGCGCACCCACTACCAAACGCTCGCCACTTCAGAACTCGCTAGCTTGCTCCGAGTCCAGATCGAAACCGGTCGGACTCACCAGATTCGCGTCCACATGGCCCATATCGGACATCCTGTGATTGGCGACCCTCTGTATGGACCGAAGAGCGCGATCA
Source organism: Kiritimatiellia bacterium (assembly GCA_026417735.1). Taxonomy (NCBI): domain Bacteria; kingdom Pseudomonadati; phylum Kiritimatiellota; class Kiritimatiellia; species Kiritimatiellia bacterium. The sequence goes on along the minus strand of JAOACR010000023.1, from coordinate 208,608 downwards.
ACAAAAAGCTGGGGGCGGTCCGTCAGATGCTCCACGCATGGCGTATCCGGTTCTTGCACCCGTGCAGCCTTGAGCCGATGGAGTTTGAGTGCCCGATCCCTTCTGATTTTAAAGCTACCACAAAATCTTCGGGGATAACTTATTTATTGTAAGCTTCTTATGTAAACTTCAATGGCTGCTAGATCAGTCGGATTCACACCCGGGATGCGTGAAGCCTGGCCCATATTCGAAGGCCGAACACGCGACAGCTTCTCGGCGCTTTCCCTTCTCAGGGATGGAATCATGTAGAAGTTCAGTTCCTCAGGGATTTTCAAGTCTTCCAAGCAGCGCATACGTTCCGCTCTAGCATTTTCGATCCTGATATATCCGCTGTACTTCACTTCCGCCTCGATGTACTCCCGCTCTTGCTCGGTTAGATCGCTCCGCGCCCCTGGCAAGTCTTCATATCTTGCGCCGGGCATGCAGAGGAGACGATCCAGAGACTGTCCTTTAGACTTCGTGTTGCGCAACCTCTCGATTTCGCTCTTGACCTTCTGAAACGATGTTGAAATTCTGTTGAGAACATCTTTGCTAACAATGCCAATTTCCTGCGCTTTTTCCAGCAATCGAAAGCTGGCGTTATCTTGGCGCAGTATGAGCCGGAACTCCGACCTCGATGTAAACATCCTGTACGGCTCGTCCGTCCCACGAGTTGTCAAGTCGTCCACGAGGACGCCGATGTAGGCTTCATCTCTCGACAGCGTTACGCCGGGAAGACCAGCCGAAGCGCGCGCTGCGTTTACGCCCGCCAAGAAGCCCTGCGCAGCGGCTTCCTCATAGCCCGTCGTTCCATTCAGCTGCCCGGCCAGGAAAAGGCCTTCCACAATTTTCGACTCTAAAGTTGCCCGTAGATCCCTCGGATCGAAGAAATCGTACTCGATCGCGTATCCAGGTCGAATGATCACGGCTTTCTCGAAACATGGGATGCTCCGCACCATCGCTTCCTGCACATCCCACGGGAGAGAGTTTGATATCCCGTTAGGATACACGCGGACCGTGTTTCTTCCCTCGGGCTCGATAAAGACGTGGTGTTGAGCCTTATCTGGAAATTTGACAAATTTATCCTCGATGGACGGGCAATATCGGACTCCTGTGCCGGAAATCATTCCGCCATACAGTGAGCTCTGTTTAAGATTCTTCAGAACTATGTCCTTTGTTTGTTCTGTGGTGTGAGTCGTGAAGCAAGAGACGTGCCCGACCCCCGGCACCCAATAAACGCCCCTCTGCAGAATGTGTTCCACGTGGAACGAGCCGCATTTGTCCACACATGGGTGTTCCACGTGGAACGACTGCCAAAGTTCCCGAGCCTCTGCCGAAAAGAATCGCGGTGGATTCTCCGGTGGCTGTTCTGCTGCCCTCGAGTAGTCCACAGACTCACGGTGAAGTCTGGGAGGCGTCCCGGTTTTCAGCCTCTCAGCGCGGTGGCCGAGAGCGGCAATCGAGCGGCTCAGCCTGCATGAAGCTTGGTCTCCCGCGCGTCCGGCCGGTAGCGAGTGCCTGCCCACAAAGACGCGCCCGTTCAGAGAGGTACCTCCGCAAACAACGACCCCCTTGCAGCCGATTTTAGTGCCGTCGGACAGCTCGATTCCCCGCACCCGTCCGGACCTCGTCCAAATATCAACAACCTCTCCCTCGAAAACGTCCAGCGTGGGGACGGAGCTGACGACCTTCTGCATGTAGTTGCGGTATGCCGCCTTGTCACATTGAACTCTGGTTGCCTGGACCGCAGGCCCCTTCCTTGTGTTGAGGGTTTTTGAGTGAATTGAGGTGAAATCCGCCGCCCTTGCCATTTCTCCGCCCAGGGCATCAAGTTCATAGACCATATGCGACTTTGCCATACCGCCAACCGAAGGATTGCAGGACATCCTTCCGATGTGTTCGAATTTTAGGGTCAAGAGGAGAGTACGCACGCCGATCCTCGCCGAGGCGAGCGCTGCCTCCACACCGGCATGGCCGCCGCCGACTACAACAACGTCGTATGATCCTTTCATTTGCCTATGCAGAACCGGCTGAAGATTTCGTCCAGAAGGTCGCTGTCATAGATCCGGCCGTTGATTCTGGCGACAGACTCGGCGGCCTGCTTCATGAGCTCGGACGCGAGAACAACCGCATCTGGCCTGCCAGACTCCAGCAGGGAAAGTGCTTGACCTAGCGCCGCTCTTGCATCCTCTAGGCAGCAGCGGTGACGCTCGGAGACCACGGCATCGCATGATTCTACGCTACGTTGCATATCCAGAATGCGGCTTGAAATCAGGTCACGAACCCGATCTGCGGAGCCCTTCGGATCGCAGATAGATGTCTGAGCACATGGAAACTTTATGGAATCGATTTGACCAGGAGCGCAAAGATCAGACTTTGTTAGCACCACGGCGATCTTCTCCGCGGGCAAAGAATTCAGGACATCTCTGGCAGAATTATCTTCTAAGTCGTTGCAGGGCAAGCAGAAAAGTATAAGGTCTGCCCTGTCTGCCTCGAGTTTCGCCCGAAGAACACCTTCACTTTCCACGGGGCAAGCTGTCTCGGTGAAGCCCGCTGTATCCACGAGACAAACGGGAAAACCGCGTATTTGTGTCCAGTGTTCGATCGTATCTCTCGTTGTACCAGGAAGATGGGAGACGATGGCGCGATTTTGCTCGGCGAGCATGTTGAATAGAGTGGACTTCCCTGCATTCGGACGGCCGGCGATCACCACACGGAAGCCTTCGCCCAGGGCTTTACCGTATCGCCACGAAGAAATAAGCCGAGCGCATGAACCAAGCGCATCTCGGATGGTATCCTGTGCAGATTCTGCAACATTCTCTGGGATATCCTCTTCTGGGAAGTCGAGACTTGCATCTAGACTAGCGGCGGCCGAGACGACGGCCTCGTAGATCCGGTTGATTTCACGCCCAAGAGAACCTTGGAGGAGACGGAGCGCAACATCCGCCGCGCGTTCGGTCGAGGCTTCGATGAGACGCAGCACTCCCTCCGCCTGTGTGAGATCGAGCCGGCCGTTGAGAAACGCCCTCTTTGTAAATTCACCCGGTTCCGCGACTCGGCAGCCGACCTCAATGGCCCGACGCAAAATACGTGCGGCGGGGACACTCCCCCCGTGGCACTGAAACTCCACGACATCTTCGCCCGTGTAGGAATGTGGCGCGCGCATGACGAGAAGAAGAGCTTCATCCAACGTCTCGTCTGCAGGGCCGCACACCCGACCGTGGACAATCGTATGCGTTGGACGCTGTGACGGTGGTGCCCCGCGGCAACGGAACATGCGGTCCGCCACCGACAGCGCGGCGGGGCCGGAAACGCGGACAATCGCGATGCCAGCAGCGCCAGGGGCGGTGGCAATCGCTGCGATCGTATCAGCGCACGCCCGCATCATGTTCGCCCTGTTATCACAATTCGGCTTGGAATCAAGGGTGGGGCGTGATAAGCTGACGTGTCGGACAATGCGTCGCAGATGTTCCATTTTGGCGTCCGTCGTCGGCCTTGCAGTGGTGGCCGCCACACCGGCCGGCGAACCAGCCGCACCGAACGGAAACGCTTCAACGAATGAGTTGATTTTCAAGAAGCGGATCCGCCGGCGGTACGAAGCCTCCCTGGTAATGGACTCCAACACGCAGACAGCACCATCACTGCCGGCGGTTGAGCAGAGTCCCGGCGTTGACTCCTCCGCGGAGCTGAAAACGGAACGTCCGGATGTGCTGGACATTTCCCGGGTGAGAACTCTACCGCCCACGCCGGTACGGACTGATCGAGTACGACGCGCTGCGAAGGAGGAGGAAGACTGGGCATTGACACCGGAGGAACGTCTGGCCCGGGAATTGAAGCGCATCAGCGGCGTGGATGAAGAGGAAGACGAGGAGAGCGCTGACAACTGGATGGCGCGAGGACTGGCCGCGCTCGAGAAAGAGAAGAAAAAAGCACGTGAGAAGGCGGAGGAGGAGCAGCGGGCGGAGGAGGAAGCGGAGCAGATCGCTGAAATCATGGGGCGAGACTTGTTCGCAGGCCTCCGGAATGACCACACCACGACGGCCATTTTCGCGGGCGACGAACGGGGCTTTCGTGCCACCAAGCCGACGATCAGCACATCTCCGGCACCCGCGACCGCCGTGGGAGCGAGGGAGCTGGCCGCCCGGACCGATGCGCCGGTGGCCGAACGGCCGTCGGCGGCCGGACGCACCGCGCCTGTGAAGCCGGACTCCGAACGCATGGAGGTTACGTCCGCGCTGGCTCGCCCCGCCTCCGGCGTCGACGCTTCCCCGGCCACCGATGCGCCGGGTGCTGGCGAACACGGCGTGCGACGGAGCACACCTGGCCCAGAGCCCGCGCCATTGGCCCCGCAACTGTTTCAATGGTCCTCCTCGGCGGGTTCCGGTTACGCAGGCCTGCCGTCATCCTTGGCACCATCGGTGGCGCCGTCTCTCAAGGCGCCACCGCCGGCGTCGCTCATGAGCGGCACGTCAGGACGTGATCGATCGGTGCCGTCGTGGCTTTCCACGGCGCCGGGCTCTTCGGCATGGTCACCGGGGAGGCCGACGGGTGGTTCGGTTGGAGCGCCGGAGCCTGCGGTGTCCGCTCCGCCGCCGCGCGCAGGGCCGCCGCTGGAAGTGATGCGGACACCGTTTTTGAACAGCTCTCCCGCAGTGCTACCCTCTCGTGTGTGGCCCGCGGAGAGCCTGCGCCGACCGTGAACCCGGCGGGCCGCCGCGGATGCGTCAATCGGGAATCTGCAAGGAGGTGCCGCAGTGATCCCCCGATACACGCGGCCGGAAATGGCCGAAATCTGGTCCGATGAAAACCGCTTTCGCATCTGGCTGCGGATCGAGATTCTCGCATGCGAGGCGATGGCCAAGAGGGGCGAAATCCCGGCGAGGGATCTCGCGCTCATCCGGCGGCGTGCGAAATTTGACGTGCATCGCATCGCCAAAATCGAGGCAACCACTAACCACGATGTCATCGCATTCCTCACGAACGTCGCGGAAAACGTCGGCCCCGCTGCGCGGCATATTCATCGCGGTCTGACCAGCAGCGACATTCTCGATACCGCGCTTGCGGTGCAGATGGTGCAGGCCGCCGACTTGCTGATCCGCGGAGCGCGGGCGGTGCGCGCTGCGGCAGCAAGGCAGGCGCGTCGCCACAAGTTCACCCCGATGATCGGCCGCACGCACGGTGTTCACGCCGAGCCAATCACCTTCGGGCTCAAAATGGCACTCATGTATGACGAGTTCGGGCGAGCGGTCGAGCGGCTTGAGCGCGCGCGGGAAATTGTGCGAGTCGGCAAGCTCTCCGGTGCGGTGGGCACCCACGCGCACATCGATCCGGCGGTCGAGTCGTACGTATGCCACAAGCTAGGCCTCCGCCCGGACCGCATTTCCACGCAGATTGTTCAGCGCGATCGGCACGCCGAATACGTCGCCCAGCTGGCGCTGGTTGCGACGTCGGTGGAACGATGGGCGCAGGAGTTTCGGCACCTGCAGCGTACCGAGGTGCACGAGGTGGAAGAGTTTTTTGGCCGCGGTCAGAAAGGCTCCTCCGCGATGCCGCACAAAAAGAACCCCATTCTCGCAGAGCGATTGTGCGGCATGGCACGGCTCATTCGGGGCTACGCGCTGGCCGCGTATGAGAATGTGGCGCTGTGGCATGAGCGGGACATTTCACACTCGTCGGCAGAGCGCGTGCTGCTGCCCGACGCGACCATCGCACTCGATTACATGCTCGCCAAGCTCGCAGATTTTGTCGAAAACATGCGGGTGTTCCCGGACCGCATGATCTCGAATCTGAACCTGTTGCACGGGCTGATCCACTCGCAGCCGGTGATGCTGCGGCTGACCGAGCGCGGAATGTCGCGAGAGGACGCCTACCGGGTCGTGCAACAGGCCGCCATGGAGGTGTGGGAGAGCGGTCGCGAGTTCCGCGAGGTGATTGCGTCGAAACCCGAGGTCCGCGCGCATCTGCAAGCCGACGAGCTCGACGAATTGTTCGACTTGCGCCGGCATTTTCGTGATGTGAACCGGAAATTCCGAAAGCTGGGTCTGTAGCCCGAGGCGGGAATTCCGTCCCCCATTGTAGTCCCCCGTTGCATGGCATCTCCAACCGATGACTGCAGAACAGTTGTGCTGGCGGTAGCCTCGTGCAGGCCGGAACGCGCGGTTGTCTCCAGCACTGTCGAGTGGTATTGTGGAGGTACAGCGCTAAGCGTCGGTGCGCTGCCCAACGGGCATGTCTGGAAGATCCGACGCGTCGTATCGCATCCGGAGAACGACAACCGAAGATGACATTCAAGATTCCTGGTCCGAAAGCAGCGGCATTGGGCCCATACAAGCCGCGGTGTGAAGCATGGGTGGAGGCCTGGCTGGCGGGCGACAAGGCCACATGTGAGCAGGTGTTTGGTGCGATTGAGTCAGACCCCCCCAGTCCCCAGCGCGACGAAGCTCTGGCCTACCTACGTAAGAAGCAAAAAGAGGGAATCAAGTCGAAACCCGTGACGCCGTCGGCGTCGAGGACGGAAACCGCGCCCGTTAAAAAGACACCGATTGACACGATGCGATTGGCCGTGAATCTGCTCACCATCAGCCGTCGCCCCTTTGCCGAGGCGCTGTTGGAGGCAATTAAAGCGGACAAAATGACCGAGGCTGTCCTCATTGAACTAAAGGCGGTTATTGAGTCCGCGATCACTGCCTTGAAGCGGCAGAACGAGTTTCGCGATCTGTACAAAATCCCGGATCACGTGAAGTAAATTTCGGCATATTGCCGGAGGCGACCCTGTCAGCCGTCTCGTGCAGTTCGCGAAGGGTGGGGGGGGTCATTGCTGTTTCTTGCGGCGGTTGCCTGTGCGGTTGCTCCCTGGCCGGAGCTGCAAAGCATACTCGGGGGGTAGCTGGTGGAACGCACGGAACTGCTGGCCGGCGACCGGCCAGCGCCAAGGGCAGGAGGCGCCTCTCGAGAGTCAATCCCGCGGAGCGGCAAGGGCGTGCCGCCCGTACCAGGCGACGAGAGACGTCAAAGCCGTCAACACTGCTAACCCAGCGAAGAAAAGCTGAAAGGTGCCGGTGCGGTCATAGACCCAACCGGCGGCACTGGGGGCCCAGGCGGCGATGACGTGGGCGGCGGCGAGCCAGCCATAAATGCGCATGAACTCCCGCCGTCCCCAACGGAAGGTGACGGCGGCCGGATGCGTCACAAGTACGCCCCCGTAGAGCAGCCCTGCCAGTGCGGCAAACAACCGGAGGCTGCCCGCGGAGGCGGTCCACAAGACGCCGCACAGCAGCAGCAGGGACCATGCGGCGAGGTTGGCCGCCAAGAGTGGACCTGGAGCGGTACGATCGGCCAGCGCCCCCCAACCGATTCGTCCCGCCGCATTGCCGAGCGCGAAGAGCGGAACGAGAGACACCTCGTTGGCCGCTGAGCCGCCCAGTTGTCGGAGGTTGCCGTTTACCGCAAGGCCGGCCGAGAGTCCGGCTGTGAACGTGAGCGCCAGCAGGCGAAATGCGCTCGAGCTGAGAACCTCGCGCAGCTCCGCGCGCTCACCGGGTGGAGAGTCTGCACCGTCCGCGGGCGTCCGCATTGCGCACGCGGCGACCGGTACAATTGCGAGGAACACAAAGCCGAAGACCCGCAGGGTTTGCTGGGGGGACCAGGCCAGTGCGCTCATCACAAGGTCAGCGAGTCGGCCGAGCAACGCGGCACCGCCGCCGAAACCGGCGACCGTAACGCCGGTTACCAGTGCCCGATGGCGGGGGAACCACGCCATCGCGGTGGAGACCGGCACCAGGTACGCCAGGCCAACCCCGGTACCCCCTGCCACTCCGATCGTGGCCGCCAGCCAGCCGGCGGACACTGGTCCGCTGCCTGCCAGCACCCACGCCGCGCCGAACAAGACCCCCCCGAGCATGGCGGAGCGATGGGGTGCGGGCCGGCTCCCCACGGACGCCAGCACGGTCATCGTCAGCGGAAACACATAGTAAAAAACGGTGAACGGCAATTGTGCCGCAGCCTGGGACAGAGCGCCGGCGCGCCGCAGCGGCGCCACAAACACCGCCCACGAGTAGGTTGCGCCGAGGCACAGCTGCATCGCGACCGCTGCGGTCAGCACACCCCAGCGGCGCACGCTTGCCGGCATCAATCCCGTACCAGACCGGCCTTGCGGCACTGGTCGAGGATCCACGGGTAAGTGCGCTCGATGCCGCTGCGCAGGTCGAACCGCGAGCGCCAGCCAATCGACTCAATTCTGGCGTTGCTGAAGTTGCGCGACATCACGCCCACCGGCCCCGGTACCGAACGGATGCGCACTCGTTTCCCCGCCACCTCCGCCACCGTCTGGACAAGCTCGCGGACACTCACATATTGCGGGCAGCCGATGTTCACCGGCCCCTCGAGATCGGACTGCATCAGCCGAACGATGCCGTCAATCATGTCATCAATATATGTGTAGGATCGGACCGCGGTGCCATCGCCCCAGATCTCGATCTCGCCGCCATCCGGTGCGCAGGCGACCTTGCGGCAGATCGCGGCCGGCGCTTTTTCCCGCCCCCCTCGCCATGTTCCTTCCGGACCGTAGCAGTTCTGAAAACGCGCAATGCGTACAGTCATTCCGTACTTTCGGCCATAGGCCATCGCCATGCGCTCGGAATAGAGCTTTTCCCAGCCGTACTCGTTGTCCGGCATCGCGGGATAGGCGCCGGATTCGTCCATCTCTGGCTCTCCAATCTGCATGTTCCGATATACGCACGCGGACGAGGAGAAGAAGTACCGCTTCACGCCAAGCGTCGCGGCAGCATGAGTCATGTGCACGTTGATCAGCATGCTGTTGTGCATGATTTCACACTCGGCGGAGTGGATGAACCCCATCCCGCCCATGTCGGCCGCCAGCTGATAGACCTCGTCCACGACCTGGCCGTTGGCGAGCGTAACCGCTTTCACACAGTTTTTCGGCTCACGGAGATCGAGCAGCCGGAACTCGTCCGCGGCGGTCTTCGAAAACTCCGGCCGTTTGATGTCCACGCCGCGCACCCACGCGCCTTCGGCTTTCAGCCGGCGCACGAGGTGGTGACCGATGAATCCGCCCGCGCCGCACACGACAACTGTCTTCATGCAAAGTCTCTCCGCCGTCCGGCCTTGCGCTGGTTGACCGGAGCGGGCGGGGATGCTAGCACAGCCCAGGAAAAATCGGAACCGGTGGAGACGCGCGATGTCACGATGGTTTCTCGGATTGGATTCCAGCACCCAGAGCCTGACCGCGATTCTGATCGATCCGGACGCTCGAGCAATCGTTGCGGAACGGTCGCTAAATTTTGATACGGAGCTTCCCGAGTACGGCACCCGCAATGGTGTGTTGCGCGCGGCGGACCCAACGGTCGTCCACGCTCCGCCGCTGATGTGGGCGGCCGCGCTCGACCGAATGTTCGAGCGACTGGTCTCGGAAGGGCTGGCGCTTTCGAACGTTGCGGCGGTCGCTGTCTCAGGTCAGCAGCACGGATCGGTGTACCTCACCGCCGGCGCACCCGCGGCGCTCGCAGAGCTCGATCCGGCAAAGGGACTGGCAGCATCCCTCCGGCCGGTGCTCGCGCGCGCCACCTCGCCGATCTGGATGGACTCCTCGACCTCCGTCGAGTGCGACGAGATCACCGCCGCCCTCGGTGGTGCGGCCGCGGTCGCGCGGCGGACCGGCTCCGCCGCGTTCGAACGGTTCACCGGCCCGCAGATCCGCAAGTTCTGGAAAACCGATCCCGCCGGTTATGCTCGGACCGCTCACATTGCGCTGGTTTCGTCGTTCATTCCTTCGATTCTCGCCGGCCGGATTGCGCCGATCGATCCGGGCGACGGTGCAGGGATGAATCTCATGGACATCGCCACCAAGCGGTGGGACCCCGCGGCGCTCGAGGCAACCGCGCCGGACCTCGCACGTCGCTTGCCTCCCATCGTGCCGTCTCACACGGTGGTGGGGCCGGTCTCGCCGTATTTTGTCCGCCGCTATGGCTTTTCGCCCTCCGCCCAGATCGTGGTCGGCTCAGGCGACAATCCCTGCAGCCTTGTCGGCCTGGGGCTGGTCCGCGCCGGCATGGTGGCGATCAGCCTCGGCACCAGCGACACGTACTTCGGCGCGATGGACCATTGTCGGGTTTCCGAACGTGGCGAAGGCCACGTGTTCGGCTCCCCCACCGGCGGCTACATGACGTTGGTCTGCTTCAAAAACGGTTCCCTCGCCCGTGAGCGAGTACGCGACGAGCTCGGCCTGGACTGGGCCGGTTTTTCCCGCGCGATTCGTGAAACTCCGCCCGCGCTGGACGGCCGTGCACTCGTACTGCCCTGGTACGAACCGGAGATCACACCCCGCGTGCTGAAGCCCGGCGTCTGGCGGCGCGGTATTCAGCCGGGCGACCCAGCGATGTGTCGCGCGGTTGTCGAGGCGCAGATGATGGCGATGCGCATCCACACCCGCTGGATGGGAATTCGACCGGCCTGCATCTATGCGACCGGTGGTGCCTCCGCAAACACCGAGATCCTGCAGATCATGGCCGATGTGCACGCCTGTCCAGTGCACCGCTTTGAAACCACCGCAAGTGCAGCGCTCGGCGCTGCGCTGCGCGCGTATCACGCCGCAGAGATGGCCGCGGGCCGCTCACCGGACTGGACGCAGATCGTACACGGCTTCGCCGAGCCGGTGGCCGGCTCACGCGTGGACCCGAAGCCAGAAGCAATCGCGGCCTACGACGCGATGGAGTCCGCCTACGTGGCATTCGAACAGGAGGCTCTGAAGACCGCCGGCGCGTGAGACGGCGACGCTCGCGTCGGACACACCTGTCGCTGCCGGTGACGGAAACGCTGCGCGTTCAAACACCGTCCAGGAGCGGTCGGGTTGACGTCGCTTTTTTCCACATCTTGGACGGCGCGGGCTCGAAGTCGTCCAACGATGGGACGCCGCGACCGCCTCCTTGCTCCGCCCCGAGAGCGATATGCCGCGGCCGGCTCGATCCCCGAAAGAGCCGGCGTCGCGCACACTTCTGCAGCGACAACACAAGCGTTCGCGGCGGAGATCCCCCGCGGGGGGTCGGAGCTCCGCACGTTCATGTCATCCGGGAGGGCCGCGCCTTCGAGCACGTCGCCAGCAGATAGGTCGCGAGTTCGACCGAATCAGTGCTGAAGAACGTTGGTGGCACTGAAATCCGCGCTCTACTTGCACACAGTCTCTTAAGGGGTGGGAGCCAGGGACCGCAAAATTCGATTGCCGGCCGACGAAAAGCCGAAAGATCGCCACGTTCCGGCTTGCGCACCTTTGCGATCAGGGGATGGTGGCGGGGCCGGAATCACTGCATCGCCTGGGTGGGACACGCAGGCACGGGCGGCATACCAACGCCCAAATCTGCGGAGACATCACCGCGCTCTCAATGCTCGGTACCGGTGGCCCGCCCATCCGCACTGGTGAGCGTAGTTGGGAAGTGGTAGAGCAAGCGTTCCCGAAGTACCGCCATGGGCCGATGAACATTCAGCAGCGCCTCACCCTCGGCTCTCGGCACACGGTGGACGCGCCACGCGGCGCCCGATTCCCGAAGAACATCGAGCCGGCCGGCGACCGGATGATAGACGAACTTCATTCCGCGGGACTCGCGCACCATCGGCCCCGCCGCGGGAGGTGCCAGATGCAGTGCGGTGAGCACCAGCGTGAGGGCAGTTCCCGCCAGCACGGCCACGGCCGGGCGCAACCACCAGCAGCTACGAGACGTTCGGTCGGTGACCATGGTCCGATTCCTTTCCGTCTCAAAGAAGGCGGCGGCGGGCGACATTTCCGCGCTGTGGAGTTGCGCACCATTGGTTGTGCGCTCGAGGACGGCTCCCACGAGCTGGCGTCCCGCAAACGAAGCGGGGGAGACGCTGCGGGCGCTACGGCAAGGTCCCGCCGGCTGCCGGCGGAACCGCGACACCGGCGGGGAGCGCGGCGCGCCAACCAGCTCTAAGCAGCGAGGCCATCTCCGCGCGGATTTGGGCGTACGCCGGGTCGTCGGCCACGTTATTCGTTTCCCAGGGGTCGCGTTCGAGATCGAACAGCGCGGCGGTCATCTCACCTTTCTCAAACTCCAGATAGCGGTACTTCGCAGTCCGCACGCCATCGCCCCGCTCCGAGTCGCCCTCTGTGATGAAGACCGCCGTCTTCCAGGGTCGGTCGGGGTCCGCCAGCAACGGCGCGAAACTGATGCCCTCGAGATTCGGCGGCAGCCGCACGCCGGCCAGCTCACAGAGAGTGGGCATCAGGTCAATGAATTCCACGAAGCTCCGGCAGGGCCGACCGTTGCCGGGCGCACCGGGCACACGGACGATCAGCGGCGCGCGGTGAGTGGCTTCGAGCATGGAGTACTTCGACCAGAACCCGTGATCGCCAAGGTGGAAGCCGTGGTCGGCCAGGAACACCACGATCGTGTTCGTCGCCAGTCCGGTCTGGTCCAGAGCGTCCAGCAGGAGACCGACGTTCGCGTCCACCATGGAAAGACATGCGTAGTAGGCCGCGATGGCCTCGCGCGCTTCGCGGGGGCTTGGCTGACGCTGCGTGAAGATATCCGGATTGCCGCCCGTCGCGCGCCTCATATACGGAAAATGCCGGAGCGCGGAGGGTGGCGCGGGAGGATCAGGGATTTTCTCCGAGTCATACATCTGGAGGAACCGTTTGGGAGCAAGCAGTGGTGTGTGCGGGCGGGATTGTGCGACCGACAGAAAAAAGCGCTGGCCGGTCTTTGCGTACTCGCGGATCAGCGCCGCGGCGGTGGCGGCCATGCGGTAGTCGCCCTCCTCCTCCCAGTCGAGGCCGGAATCGCCGTAACGATCGGACATGCGCCGTTTCCACTCACGGTACTCGGCGCTGTTGGTGTCTCGAGGTGGCGGGTTCTGCGCTACCGAGCGGTTACGCGCCGGGAACGAGAGGATTGGCGGTGGGCCACTCCAGCCCGGGGGGCGCTGGCAGTGTTCGAGACGATCGAACGCGGCGAGGCGGCGTAGGCCGTAGTCACCGTGAAACAGTTTGCCGACGTTCGCGAGCTGGAAGCCCGCCGCCTTCAGCGCCTCTGGCAGGGTGATCGTGCCCGGTGGCAGATGCTTCTCCATGACGTCCTGATTGGATAGCACGCCGGTGGTGCGCGGTCGCAGGCCGGTGAGGAACGATGTGCGCGAGGGATTGCAGGCGATCCCCTGCACGTAGGCCGCGTCGAAGCGAACCCCACTGGCGCAGAGGCGGTCCAGATTGGGTGTGCGGCAGATCGGATTTCCGTAGCAGCCGAGTGCGGCGGCATTACAGTCCTCGATGTCAATCAGCAGAATGTTCATCCGGCTGGTGTCGGGCAGACCGGGAGCGCCGCGCGCGACCACTGCCAGCAGCAGAAACAATAGCATCGGTCGGTTCACGAGATCCTCTCCTTGGTGGCGGTATTGTGGAAAAACCGCGCGGAAAAACAAACGGCTCCCCGTTCAGCGCGTGGCGGTCGCCTCACCGCCCTCGCCGGGCTGCTCCACGAGATGGCGCCAGTAACGTACCGGCATGCAGCGGCGCTGCAGACGCGGCGAACGGCGCGCCGCGATCGAGACGGAGCGGTAGAACGTCCGCCAAAGCGATTGATACGCGAGTTCGGAAGCGTGCAGTCCGCCGGCAAGCTCCCTCTCAATTTCAGCGGCCGTCCAGCCGCGCAATTCCAGCGCGGGGGGTGTCCAGCCAATGCCGTAGCCGCGCCGGACATCATGGATCAGCCACGCTTCCGCGCCGAGGCGGTGGCGGAAAAAGGGGGCCAACAGCGGCACAATGTCATGATCCGGTTCAATCGGCCCCCAGAGGCGGCCGGTCGCGAGCCGTCGGAACCGGAGGAGGCCCTGAAACCGGTGAGTTTCCAGCGAAACGCGCCGCTCCAGCCGCCGCGCCGCACGGACGACCGGATGCGCATGGTATCCATCCACGTCCGCTCCGTACCGTTGCGCGAGCCGAAGCCATTCCAGCAAAAGCCGATCGCGGCTGGGATCCTCCGCACAGCAAAGCCGCAACACGCGCCGCACCCAGCGGTCGCCGAGCTGCTGCCGCAGCTCCCGCAGGAACGTCTCCGCAGTACCGGAGTCCGCGGGTACCGACGTTTCGCCCAGCGGGAGCTGCTCTGCGACGCCACCCGAGGGGCCCTCGACGATGGTGGTTTCACCGCTCCGCAGCGCAGCGGCGAGTGCGCAGAGGAGACCGTCAGCCGAACCGTCATGGCGGATCGTCGTTGTTGTCACAGCGACGTGAACAGCTCGGGCTGCAGAAACCGGTGTGGGCCGAGCGCCTCCGTCGCCGCGCCCGGCGGTGGTGGCACGCGGCGGCCGCCGCACTCGATGAACGGCCACGCGCGCCGCAGCACGACACCGAGCGCCGCGAGGTCCTCGGGCCGCAACGGTGCGAAGCGGCGGGTCTGCAGAATTCGCGCGGCGGACTTGATGCCGATGCCCGGCACGCGCAGCAGCTCTTCGCGATCGGCGTGGTTGATCTCCACCGGAAACCGCTCGGGGTGCCGCAGCGCCCATGCAAGTTTCGGATCTCGCTCCCGATCCAGATTCGGCGCCGACTCGTCCACCAGTTCCTCAGGTTCAAACCCGTAGAGCCGGACGAGCCAGTCGGCCTCATATAACCGATGTTCCCGCACGCGGTCGGGAGGCTGATCCGGCGACGGTAGGCGGGGATCGTCGCCGACCGGCTCATAGGCGGAGTAATAGACGCGGCGCAGCCCGTAGCGCCGGTACAGCGCACGTGAAAGCCGCAAAATCTGCAGGTCCGGCTCGGGCGATGCGCCAATGACGATCTGGGTGCTCTGGCCGGCCGGCGCGAATGCCGGCACGCACCGGATCCGCCGCCGATCTTCACGGTTTTCCGCAATGCATTCGGCGATCCGCTCCATCGGGCCGAGGATGTCCGCGCGAGATTTGTCCGGGGCCAGCCGCCGCAGCGACGCCTCGCTGGGCAGCTCGATGTTCACGCTCAACCGGTCCGCAAACAGGCCCGCCCGCCTGACCCACTCGGGGCTGGCGCCGGGGATCGTCTTCAGATGGATGTAGCCGCGGAACCCTTCGTCGCGGCGCAGCCGTTCCACGACGCGCACGAGCTGTTCCATCGTCGCATCCGGGCTGCCCACCACGGCGGAGCTCAGGAACAGTCCCTCGATGTAGTTGCGGCGGTAGAATTCCATCGTGAGCCGCACGACTTCGTCCACCGTGAACGTCGCGCGGGGTCCGGGCCGGCTGGCCCGGCAGGCGCAGTACGCGCAGTCGTAGGCACAGCGGTTCGAAAACAGAATCTTCAGCAGCGAAATGCAGCGGCCGTCGTCCGACCACGTGTGGCAAATCCCGCCCGCGATGGTCGACCCGATTCCGCTGCGGGCGGTGCGGCGGCTACCGCTCGATGCACAGGAGACATCGTGTTTCGCCGCCGCGGAGAGCAGCGCAAGCTTGGTTTCGAGGTCCATCACCGGCTCCTAGGTGGCAGCCGGCCGCAACACCGCCTCCAGCTGCCGCCGTACACTGTCCGCGGTGCCGCCGCGGACCACTGCGGCCAGCGGCGCAACCGGCGCGCCGGGCGCGGGCTCGGCCGAAAATGTTTCACCATCCCACTGGACCAGCAGGGGGCGCCCCCCGCACCGGACGAACCCCTTCAGTCGGAGCAGAGCCGGGGCGCACAGCCGAAGAGCGGCGGCGAGCGCCTCGAGGTTGATGTCATCGGCGGGGGAGAACTCGATCGCATCGAACGCGGGGTCGCGACAGCTCGCGAGCGTACCGCGGACCTCCGGCACTGCGGGAGGGGTGGCCAGCAGATCGGCATCCGTTTCCGCACGCACACAGCGGCGCACGTCGGCGTCCGGCCGCACTTCGCGGATCCAGCGCTCGGCGGCCTCAACTTCCACAGGCGTCGCCAGGTCGCATTTATTGAGCAGAACAAGGTCGGCCGCCTCGATCTGGGAGCGGAGCACCGGCAGTGTGCGCGAAAGGCGAACCAGCCGCCGAGCATCGGCGACCGCGACGATCCGCCGCAGCTCATACCGGGCATCCAGGCCGGTCTCCTGCAGCAGTTCGCGGGTGACGCGAGGGTCGGCCATGCCACTGGCCTCGATCACCAGCCCGTCCACCGTGCGTTCGCTAGCGAGGTCGGCCAGGCGCTGCAGCGCGGACACAAACGCGGAGACCAGACATCGGCAGAAGATGCTGCCACCGGGCAGTTCGATCACCTCGCCACCGTCCATTCGCACAATCCGGCCATCCACGTCCGCGGCGGAGAACTCGTTGACGAGGAACAGCAACCGGTGCCCGCCCGGACGGCTGGCGATCCGCCGCAGCAGCGTCGTTTTCCCGCTGCCGAGGAAGCCCACGACGAGCGCTGCGGGGACGCGCCGCCCGCCGTGCGACGTCATCGGACAACCCTCGTGTTCAGCCATCGGCCGACGATCCTAGTGGGTTTTTTGATTCACCGCGATCGAACCCAATCACAGCCCGGTCCCCGGTCCTGCCACACGGGCTCGCATTCGATTTCGGTGCCTCGCCTGAACCGTACCGCGGCGTGGCGGACTCCGGAGAGCACACGCCGGCGAGCACCGCGAGGTGTCGCTGCCGAGGGCTGCGTCAGCGCGACGCCGGCGCGTCGCCCCTCGCGGACACTGCGCGGCGCGCGGCGGCGTCCCGGATCGCAGCGATGAGCTGGTTCGGGTCGGGGATGATCGAGGCAAACCGCACCTCGCCGTCAATACAGACGGTCGGCAGGTTGCGTACGCCGAGCTTTTTCATCACGCCGAGGCCCTCGCGGACCTTGATCTTGTGCTCGTTGATGAAGCATCGGCAGCCGCTCGCCTCGGCCGCTCGACGGACCGCTTCCATCATGTACTGGCAGGGCGCGCACGAAGTGGAATCGAGCGTGATCACGTCCAGAACCACCCCGTCAACTGCCGCGTAGTCGGGCAGCGCGACGTCGTCGAAGTCCTCATCGGGGCGGGTGCCGAGCGTCGCGCGGGCGGTTTCCCGCGCATAGGGGTCGTGCACCATTTCGGCGACCGCGCGGAGGTTCGCGGGCGGGGTCGCGTAGGGCAGATCGCAGCCCGGCGCCAGCACGAAGCCCGTCGGGCCGGCGGCATCCATCACCTCGAGCGCCTCCCGCCGTGCGTCGTCCGGTCGGCCAAGCAGCAGCACCGATGTGAGGCGCAGGTTGCCGCCGAACGATTTGCCGGCCGCCGCGCACAATTGCCGGAGCCGGGGTATGGAGATCTGCTCATCCACCGCGATGTGGTCGGCTCGGGTCCGGCACATCGCCTCGAGGTTGCGCGAGACGTCACCACAGACGAACAACGAAACCGGCCGGGCGCGCGCGCGGACCGCGTCGAACACCTCGTTCAGGGGCGGCACGACAAACCGCTCAAAATCCTCGCTGGAGATCTGGCTGACCATCGGGTCCACGATCGCGATCACATCGGCGCCGGCGGCAATCCACGCGGTGGCGGAGCGGATCGCGATGTCCCGGCAGAACGCCATCAGCTCGTCCACGCGGGCGGGCTCATCACAGATGTCGAAAAACAGCGAGTGGCCGCGCAAGTGGTTGGCGAGGGTGAATGGGCCGCAGACGAGGCCGTACCAGCCGATTTCGTCGCCGAAGCGCTCGCGGAGCGTGGCGAGCGCGTCGAACGCGACCGCCAGACGACCACTGGCGGCATCGAACGGCGGCAACGAGTTCAGTGGCCGGGTTTCCAGCGGGTGATCCACCACCGAGGGTGGCACGTCTGGCGCCCAGTGGAGCCGGCAGCCGAGCAGCTCCGCCTCGAGCTGCAGGTCAAACATCACCGGCAGTCCGTCGGGACGGTAGAGCGCGGCGGCGGTAGTGAGACCCTGCACAATGAGATCGGCGCTGCGCAGGTACTCGTCGGCGGGGCGGCCGATCAGCCGTCCGCCGTGGCAGCCCACGTACGGAACCCAGGCTGGACGAGGAGTGGTACGGCCGGCGATCGCCTCCAACAGTACGGCCCGGCTCACGCGATGGTTCCTCCGTGTTCGGCGCGGAGGGCGCCGGGCGGCGGCTCAGTACGAGCGGCCGCCGACGCCTTTCGTGCCCTTAGTGATTGGACGGGCGGGCTCCTTTGGGCGCAGCGCACGGACGGCCGCGCCAGCGCGCCACATCTCCGAGTCGCGGAGTGCGGCCAGTTCTTTTGCAACTCGCTCTGCGTAGCCGGGCCGGCTGCAGGTGCGGATCACATGCAGCGCCTCCGCGCCGCTCTTCACACGCCGGTAAAGCTCGCGGAACACCGGCAGCGTCGCTTTTTTGAAGCGGGGTTTCCAGTCGAGCGCGCCGCGCTGCGCGGTCGCGGAGCAGTTCACAAACATCCAGTCCATGCCCTTTTCGTCCACGAGCCGGATCAGGCTCTGGGTGAGCTCTTCGACGGTTTCGTTGAACGCCTCGCTGGGGGAGTGGCCGTTCGCGCGCAGCACCTCGTACTGCGCCTCCATGATGCCGGCGAGCGCGCCCATCAGCACTCCTCGTTCGCCGGTCAGATCGCTGACCGTCTCGTGCTCGAACGTGGTCGGAAAGAGGTAGCCGGAGCCGATCGCGATGCCAATCGCCAGACAACGTTCTTCCGCACGGCCGGTCGCATCCTGGAAGATCGCGTAGCTCGAGTTGATGCCCGCGCCGGTGAGGAAGTTTCGCCGCACATTCAGCCCGGAGCCTTTCGGCGCGACCATGATCACATCCACGTCCCGGGGCGGCACGACCCCGGTGTACTTCCGATAGGTGATCGAGAAGCCGTGGGAGAAATACAGCGCCTTTCCCGGCGTCAGATGGGGCCGGACCGTCGGCCACACGACGCGCTGCGCCGCGTCGGACACGAGCAGCTGAATGATCGTGCCGCGCGCGCAGGCTTCCTCGACATCGAACAGCGTCTCCCCGGGCTTCCAGCCGTCCGCGACCGCGCGGTCCCAGTCCTTCGGGAACTGGCGCGACTGGCCGACGATCACGCGGATGCCGTTGTCTTTCATGTTCAGCGCCTGGGCGGGGCCTTGCACGCCATAGCCGATTACGGCCACCGTTTCCTCGCGCAGCACACGCCGGGCGCGGGAAAGGGGAAACTCTTTGCGAGTCACGACCGTTTCCTTCACGCCGCCGAAATCAATCACTGCCATGACGGGTATCCTTTCGCGCCGTGCGGGGGTTACAGCGG
The DNA here is from genome assembly GCA_026417735.1 of Kiritimatiellia bacterium. NCBI lineage: Bacteria > Pseudomonadati > Kiritimatiellota > Kiritimatiellia > Kiritimatiellia bacterium. The sequence continues at coordinate 189,400 of JAOACR010000023.1, read as the reverse complement.
CCTGCGCCGCAGGCCCGCACGAAAGGGCGATGTTACGCGGGGAACCACGCGACCGCAAACGCTTGGCGGTCTGCCCTGCGTCGGCGTGGCCTGCGGTTACTCCCCAATGATCTTGATCAGCACGCGCTTCGGGCGACGACCGTCAAATTCACCGTAGAAAATCTGCTCCCACGGGCCGAAATCCAGCCGGCCGTTGGTGATCGCGACAACGACTTCGCGCCCCATGATCTGGCGCTTCAGGTGCGCGTCGGCATTGTCCTCCGCACCGTTATGGGCGTACTGGTCATAGGGTTTCTCCGGCGCGAGACGTTCGAGCCAGCGCTCGAAGTCCTGGTGGAGGCCGCGCTCGTCGTCGTTGATGAACACGCTGGCGGTGATGTGCATCGCGTTGACGAGGCACAGTCCTTCCCGCACGCCGCTGGCGCGCACCGCCTCCTCGACCTGTGGTGTGATGTTCAGAAAGGCGCGGCGGGTTGGGGTGTGGAAGGTCAGTTCGTGACGGTAGCTTTTCATCGTGGTCCGAACTCTCCAGGGTTTTGTTGTGCGGCGCGGGAGTGCAGCATCAGGCAAAAAAGGCTCACGGGTAGAGCCGTTCGATCGTCCAGGTGCCACCGCCCGTCCGCGTATATCGGAAACGGTCGTGCAGCCGATTGGGTCGGCCCTGCCAGAACTCGATCGTCGCCGGCACCACGCGGTAGCCGCCCCAGTGGGGCGGCAACGGTATCTCGCGGCCGCGGAAGCGACGGCCGATCTCGCGGCACCGTTCGAGAAACTCGCGACGCGACGCGAGCGGCTGGCTCTGGCGCGAGGCCCATGCACCGATCTGACTCATGCGAGGACGAGTGGCGAAGTACGCCTCGGCCTCCTCCCGGGGGATGGGCTCTACTCGGCCCTCGACACGGACTTGCCGAATGAGTTCGTTCCAGTGGAAGGTCATTGCGGCGTGGGGGACTTGGCGGAGCTCTTCCGCCTTGCGACCGACCACATGCGTGTAGAAGGCGAATCCGCGCTCGTCAGCTCCTTTCAGCAGCATCATGCGGCCGGCCGGGCGTCCGTCCAGACCGACGGTGGACAGGCAGAACGAGGTGGGCCAGAAACAGCCGGCGCGACGCGCAAAGGCCAGCCAGCGGTGAAACTGACGGATCGGATTCGGATCCAGCGCGCGCTCGTGGAGGCCGAACACTACGCCCGGCAGGCCGGCGATTCTGGCGATCACGGACATGGCCGGATCTTTCTGCCGCGTATCTCCAGGTGGAACGCGGCCCCGCTGGTTCCTACGGAGTTGGCGGCGCCGGTTGAGGCGACGGCGGCGGGGTGGACGCCGCAGCATCTGGGGATGAGGCCGGGGCCGGCGAAACCGTGGGCGCCGGCACGGTCACTGGCACGGTAATCGGCGTTCCAGCGGCGGGTGCAGTCGGCGCAGGGGCGGTGCCCGGCTGCGCCGGTGCCGGGGTGGCGGAGGCCGGTCGTGCGGGTTGCTCGGTGGTTGCGCGTGCTCCCTCGGCTTTTTCCAACAGGCTTTCGCGCCGCCCGCTGAAGAGGATCGCCAGCACAACCGTGTTGATCATGAACAGGGAGGCGAGCCAGATCGTCGCGCGCGTCAGCACATTGCCGGCCCGGGAACCGAAGATCGTCTCGCCGATGTTCGCGCCGAACGCGAGGCCAAGCCCCTGCTCCCGCGATTTCTGCAGCAGGATCACACCAATCACCATCAGGCTCAGTAGCGCCTCGATCACCACCAGCAAACCTCTCAGAACCTCCATGACTCGAGTCTCCCGTCTGCACCCGCCGCCGGTTCAACGCGCCGCCGCGCGCACGATCGCGGCGAACGAGGCGGCCTGCAATGAGGCGCCACCGATCAACCCGCCGTCCACATCGGGCTGGCGGAACAGTTCCGCCGCATTTTCCGGCTTCACGCTACCGCCGTACTGAATGCGGACCCTCGACGCCGCCCCGCCGGCCAGATCGCCCAGCAACCGGCGGATGAGCGCATGCACTTCTTGTGCCTGCGCGGCGGTTGCGGTGCGGCCAGTGCCGATCGCCCAGACCGGTTCGTACGCGATCACCAACCGGTCCCAATCCGCGCCCACTAGCCCTGCCAGGCCCGCGCGCACCTGGCGTTCAATCACCGAGAGCGTCTGGCCGGCTTCACGCTCCGCGAGCGTTTCGCCGACACACACGATCGGGCACAGCCCCGCCGCCAGCGCCGCGCGCGCGCGGCGGTTCACCGTGTCATCCGTTTCTCCAAAGTACTGCCGGCGCTCGCTGTGGCCGACGATCACATATCGGCATCCTTCCTCCACCAGCATGGCCGCGGAGATTTCCCCCGTGAACGCGCCTGAGTTCTCCCAGTGCACGTTCTGCGCGCCAAGCCGGATCGGGGTATCCGCAATCACCTCGCGCACCGCCCGAAGGCTCGTGAACGGCGGGCAGAGCACACATTCCACGGCGGCAAAGCCTGCCAGCGCGCCCCGGATCTCCGCGGCGAGCGCGGCGGCCTCACGGGCGGTTTTATGCATCTTCCAATTGCCGGCCACAATCGGCGTACGCATCGCGGTCATCCTTTCTCAAACACGAGCGCAGCAGTCTATCCCAGGCGGTTCGATGCCACAACCCCGGCCCTCCATCACGACAGTCCTGCCCTTCGTGCGTCCTCTACCGCGGTCGGTCAGCCAGCAATTTCTACCTCGAGCGGTCCATCGGGTCCCACCTCTAGCGGCTCCACCCAGCGCAGTGCGAGTCGCCCGTCGGGCATTGCCGAACTCTGCGTCACAACCGCCCGGCCCGCCAGACGCACCTCCACTGGCGCGCGGCGGGGCGGCGACAATCGCAATTCCGAAAGGCGGAGACGCCCGTACCGCACGGTGATGCGCGCGCGCCATCGTCCATTTTCTCGGCGCTGTTCGTATGTCCCCCAACCTCCGGCCGCGGTGAATGGCGCGCGAAAGCTGTCCGGCGTCAGACGCGGCGCAAAGCCGAGCAGACCGGCGGGGCCGTCGTGCTCGAAACCCGACAACGCCAGCAGCACTGCCCAACTTGCCAGGGCACGTGCGTAGTGGTCGCCGCACTCGATTTCGTTGTATGGATTGCGCTTCGCCGGCGCGTAGCGGTCGTGCACTGCGCGCACGATCGCAAGGCCCTCGGTGACCAGACCCTCAAAAATCATGTGCGCCGCCAACTGGTACTCCGACCCCGTCCAACATTCGTTGAAATATTGCGCGTGAGACGCAGGTCGATCCGGACCGCCCTTCGCACGTTGGAAGTCCCAATCCTCCCTTGGAAAGGTGCACATGACCACGCCCGCCTCGCCGTCCATCGCAAAGTAACGCCCGTCCGGATTTGCTCGCCGCCAGGGGCCGACATCGGGCACAAAGTTGTAGCGCCAGATCGCCCGCAGTGCGGACAATGTTTCCCGCTGGGGAATCACACGAGGCAAACCGAGCTGCCAGGCCCAGCACTGGCCGTAGACTTGGTCGATCAGACAGCCGGTGCCGGAGTTCACCGCGGTCGGATGCGCCGGATCGGGAATGTTAATGAAGTACTCGCCATCGAACAGCTCTCGAACCAGCGTTTCGCTGCCGCGCTCGGCCAGCGCGCGATAACGCTCTGCCGTGGCGGCATCGCCGACGATCCGAGCCATTGCCTCGGCCGCCCGCAGCGCGGCGAGATACATCCCGCTCAACCATGCCACGGGGCCGAACCAGTCTTCGTCCAGCGTGTTGTGCTGTCGCCCCGCGAGCAACCCGTCACCATCGCCGTCCTGCCCGATGAGAAACTCGATTGCGCGTCGCACCCGTGGCCAGAGGCGGCGAAGGAACGTGTCGTCAACGCTCATTCGATGTTCGCGGAGGACACGAAGAATGGTGCCCGCCTGTCCGTCCACTGCCCAGCCTCGGTGGTGCTCACCACGAAACCAGATTGCGCCTGTCGTCGGATCCCACCCATGCCCGAAATCGGCAATCTCGCGGGCGCTGCGTTCCAGCTCCGGAAACAAGCGGCTCACCGCCTGCGCATACTGCCAGACATGGGTGCAAGTACCCGCGCAGCAGCCGACACCTTCCCACGCGTAGAAGCGGCCGTCATCAAACCAGATGCAGGTGTTGGTCGCGAGATTGCAGACCGTGGCACCGATGCGGTCCATCAACCAGCGGGGCAGTGTGGTGTCATACCACGTGTCCCGCCATGACCGCGTCAGGCCTGTCAATTCTTCGAGCCGCGTCGCAACATGGGCGGCCACCTCAGCGGCATCGCGGAAACGCGATGCATACCAGCGCCGTCGTGAGGTCGCCAGACTGCCGAACGCGGGCACCTCCTCGAGATGGGGGAAGTACCACGCAAGCACCGCCACAATCTCCTGGCGATCACCCGGCGGCAGCTCGAAGCGGCGTACCAGGGCACCTACCAGCGGCTCGACGATCGAAACCGCCTCAGCTGTCCCACCGGCATCGAACGCGGCGGCCGGAAGCTCCCCTGCCACCTTTGCGGCCGAACGGTCTGCACCGCCGATCAACGCGAGTGCAACGCTGCCGTGGTCCGGTCGGCGTGCCATTTCCGCGGGTGTGGGACCTGCGTCCGTGAAGACAATATGGTCCACCCCGATCTGTCCCCACCCCTCGCTGGCACGGTCCACGATCCGAATGCGCGCCTCGCGGCCGGCCCACTCGCGCACATCCCAAACCACCGGCTCCATCCGATTCACGTTCCGGCCGGTCGCGGACCGCACCACCTGCCCATCCACCAACAGTTCCGCACAGGTTCGCCCCGTATGGGCACCGCCACCGATTCGCAGCCGGATGTAGTGCCGCTCGATCCGGAAGGGAGGGCTGAGCAAAACACCAGTCGCCCGGTCTCGTTCGGCTACTGAGCCGGATCCCGCCGCATGTGAATTGACCGCCCTCTCACCATGAATCCCGAGCAGCCCCATATAGGGGGGCACATCCGCCTGCCGCACCGGGCCTTGACCAAACGCTGTCCCCTCGACATGCCAAGGTGCATAGGTCTCCCGCTCAAAATCCTCAAACACGATGTCCGGTCGCTCCGCTTGGGCTGCACCAGCAGGCCGTTCACTGACACCGCCGAGCAAGCAATGACCCCATTCCGTCGTTACTACGCGATTGACCCGCACTTCGTCCCGCCCCAATCCGCTACGCCGACGGACCATGTTCTCCAGCCAGCCCGCAAACTCGAACCGAACCGGCTTCGAGCCCCGGTTGACGACGGTAAATCGCAGAACGGTGGCGGGCAGCGCGGAGTCCATCGCATTCAAGGGCACGAACGGGCTGAACGCCTCCAGGCGGACTTCGAGCGGCGATGCACCATCACGGTACACCACCTGCGCAATCGGGTACTCGCCCGTGAATTCCACCGTCTCCCAACCTGTATGATCGAGCGGGCGAAGATGGGGCGGTTCGTCAAGCAAACGAATCGCAAACCCCTGCCGCACCGGCGAGCGAGGCTCCTTCGGACTCCGATAGCTTTCTGTCGCGGTCGGCCGATGTTCATTGGTAATATCCCAGAGCCACAACCGGCCATCCCCGCTCAAATACAACTGTCCGGCGCAGATACCCCCAACTGGCATGCCGATCCACTTCGACTCCGGCCATGTGGCCCGAAGCGGCTCGGAATGAGCGGTGAGTCCTGCGATCCAGCTGGGATCCAAGCCTTTCAGCGCGGGTACCAGTCGCTCAAAGTCCGGCCGAATTTGCCGCGACGCGGCCGATACCGTTGAGCCCAACCACGTCGCTGCCACGGTATAGGCGTTGAGCGCCAAGAACCGACGCCGGTGAAGATTACTGCTTCCAGTTGGTTTGCGTACCATTGGCCAGCGCCTCCATCGCAACCAATGAGACCGCTGTTTGCGAGTATAGGACACGAAGGACGCACACCGCAATGAGCGGTCCCGCAGGGTCCTTGCATCGCACAACCCACGCATCATTGGGGGCCCTGTCCGCGGGAAAAACGGAGACCACCCGCCGCTCCTCCGATTGTGGACATTCAGGCGACGGCCCACCAGTCACGGCCTTCGCGCAATCCCAGCGCACGAAGACGCGCGCGAATCTGCGCACGGCCGCCTGGTGCGCCGACGGCGGCCAGCACGATCGCGCGACGGCCCGCGATCGCATCGGGCAGCTCGTGCGGCGCCAGCACCGGCCGACCACGGCGAAGTCGCCCGATTTTGCGCGGATCAATATCCACAAATGCGGCAGGCGGACGACCGGCGTGCTCCAGCTCGCGGGCCAGCCGGCGCCCAATCCGCCCCGCTCCCCAAATGATCACCGCATCGGCGGTGCCCAGCGGCCCCTCGACCAGCGCCTGCGCTTTCAACCGCAAGAACTGTTCCGGAGAATAGCGCGGGTCCGTTCGGGTGAGCCGTCCCGGCCAGTCCCACCAGTCGAGCAGCACGTCGGGCAGCCGCGCAAACTTCGCACCGGCCCGCCACATCCGCAGCCACAAATCGTAATCCTCGGGCCCGTCGAACTCGCGGTAACCACCCACGCGCTGATACCAACGGCGGCGGACCATCACGGACGGATGCGGCAGCGGGCTCTCGATCAGCAGGTTTCGGACGATCGCGCCGTGGTGCAGCGGCCGGTTCACCCAGCTCACATAGCGCCGCCACCCGGGGCCAGGCGGATCGCCGGCAGCGCGAACACGCGCGGCGACCACGGCGACCTCCGGATGCGCGTCGAGGAATGCGGCCTGCAGCTCCAACCGCCGCGGGTGCGCGATGTCGTCGGCGTCCATGCGGGCCACGTAGGGGGCGCGGCAGCGGGACAGACCCTCGTTCAGCGCTGCGACAAGTCCGGGGCGCGATTTGGAACGCATCACACGGAACCGGTGATCGCGCCGTGCATACTCGCGCAGCCACGCGCCGGTGCCGTCCGTGGAGCCGTCGTCCACTACAACGACCTCAAAGTCCGCGAGCGTCTGTCGGCGGAGGCTTTCGACGGCGCGTTCGATCGTCGAACGCGCATTGCGGCACGGCATCAGCACCGAGACGCGCGGGCTGTCGGCTCCGGGCAGCGCCGGCACCATGCGACGAACCGACTCAGCGCTCCACCCGCCGGCGCGTCCAGATCGCCTCGCTCGGCGGTGCGAGACCGAGCGTTAGCTCGCCCGCCCCGGGTCCGCTCGGCCGCTCCGGCATCCGCAGCGAGAGCGCCGGCGTGGTGGCGCTGATCAGGTGTTCCATGAACGCCATCACCCTCGAGTCGTCCCGCAGCTGAGCAAAGTCGGGGCGCGCAAACCACTGCACGACCGTCTTCGGGGAGAGCCGCTGGGCCGCATCGCCAAAGACGCGCGTCACGTCGCCCGATTGCCGCAGCGCGGCGTACACCAGCGCCAGGTTGAGGAAAGTCGCCTCGGTTGCGGCGGGCTCGCGCGCGAGATCCTCCAGCACGAACGCCGCCTTGCCATACTCGCCACTGCGTAGGTAGGCCAGTCCGAGCAGATCGCGCGCGACCGCCAGACCGGGTCGCAGCTCGAGCCAGCGGCGGAGGTGCACGATCGCATCGGGATACAGCCCACCCTCGATCGCGGCACGCGCGGCAATTTCGAGCGCGGACGTGCGCCCGGGATCGTCCTCCAAGACCCACCGCGCCGCCGCGTAGGCGGGCGCCGGCCGCGACTGCATCAGCAGCGACATCGCGAGCGTCTCCCGCGCCTCGACGTTCCGGGGCTGCGCCGCCAGCACGGCCAGACAGTCCTCCTCCGCTTCGCGCAGCTGCTCCAGCTGCAGCCGCACGCGTGCCCGCGCCGCGCGCCAGGCGATGCTCTCTGGCGCAGCTTCGAGCGCGCGGTCGGCCAGCGCGCCGGCTTTTGCAACCAGCCCGCGATCGAGCAGCCGGTGAAACTCCGGCAGATCCGCGCTCTCGCGCCGGCTCTGCTCCCGCAATCGCTCGATGGTGGTCAGAAGGCTTGCGTCCGCGGCGCCTCCCACTCGCGCAGCGGCGGTGGCCGGCGGGGATGCCGGCGCCGGCGTCGCCGGTGCCTCCCGCCGGCGAACCATCACATAGACCAGACCTCCGCCCGCATACAGTACGGCGACGATCACCAGCGCGGACACCCAGCGGCGGGCGCGGCGCCGCCGCTCCCGGACGGGTCGAGGAGAGCGGAACAGCGGGCGGACCGCCCGATCCCGTGTCTCGTAGATGTCGTGGGCGAGATCGGCGGCGGAGACGGCGTCGCGCGAGTCCGTCATCAATTTCGCGTTGGGGTCAATGTGGACGACCAGGGCCGATCCGACATCCGGTCCTCCACCGCCCGGACGCCCTCCGTGCCGCGCGCGATCGACAGTGCGCGCGCGCGCGCCTCGATGGGCACGGCGCCGCTGAGAGTGACGAAGCCCCGCACACTTGACACACCGATGGAGTAGCGCTGCGTGATCGGGTCGGCGGCCAGACGTTCACGCACCGCGACGACAATCGCATCGTCGTCGGTACCCGCGGTGGGCTGAATGTTCCCCGTTGCGCAGCCCGCCATCACCGACAGCATCAACGCCGCACTGCCGAGCCAAACACCGGAAATCCAACGGTTCATTGCGAGGGCCCTCTCAGTTATGTCCACGAGCGCAGCATAGCTGATCAGCGGAGCCGATTCAAACACCGCCTGGCCGGCCCACTCGGCATGCGCGCGGTCGTTGTTCCACCGCCGCCCTGTGCGGCGGAGCGGGAATCTGGTAAAATCTGTGAATCATGAAGTTTGTGACGATCGGATTGCTCGCGGGACTGGGGATTGCAGGCTGGAGCGCACAGGCCGATGCGCCGCCGGTGCCGCAGCCTGTGCTCTCTCCGCCCGAGGTGTCCTCAGCGCCTGCGGCCGCGGAGCCGCCCGTTGCGGAGGGAGAGGTGCGCGCGGTTCCCGCCGAACCGCTGAGCGCGCAGCCGTCGCGAGAAGAGGCGGTGCTGGCGAGACTGCGCGTGGTGTTGCCACGTCACAAGGATTACCGCCACGCGCTCGGGCTGGAACTGCAGTGGTCGTTGTGGTGGACCCGCTCGTTCGGGCTGGCGGTGGGGGTAGGCGTGGAACGCTGGTCGGCCGAGGAGCGGGAGTACTTCGAGGACATTGAAGCGGTGCTCCGACCTCACTTGGGGGGGTCTGCGCTTGCGCTGCCCGTCGGCGCGTCGCTGATCTACCGTGCCGAACGAGCCGGGCAGCGGCTTCGGCTGAACGGCGAAGTGGGTTTGCGGTTCGTGTACGTCAGTTCCGAGGTCACGATGACGTATGAGTTTGTCGATCATTACGGCCGGCCGACGCGTGTACAAGACACGGTGGATCTCGATCCCCGTCTGGTGGGAATCGCCCGGCTTGAGCTGACCGGCCCACTGGAGGAACGGTGGGAGTGGTTTCTCGGCGGCGGCTACCAGCTAGACTTTGCGGGCGGCGAGAACTGGCTGTACGAGGAGGTTGCCAACGATCTGTCCGGGATTGAGATCGCGGCCGGCCTTCGGCGCCGGTTGTGAGATTCGCCCCGGCGGAGGGTGAGCGCGGCGGTGGATGGTCCGCGGCCCGAGAGCGGGGCAGAAGCCTTCTGGCGGCTGTTCATTGCGATTGCGCTGGACGAGCCGACCCGTCGGCAGCTGCTGACGCTGCAGCACCGCTGGCGCGCGGTCGGCGCGGACGTCGGCTGGGTACGGACGGAGGGGTTGCACTTAACGTTGATTTTTCTTGGCGAAACCCCCGTCGAACGCGTGCCGGAGGTGGCGGCGCGGATGGAGGAGTGCGCGGGCACGTGCGGCCCGTTCGAGTTCGAGGTGATCGGATGGGGGGTGTTTGGCCGGCCGGAGCGTCCCCGCGTGCTGTGGGCCGGAGTGCGCGCGCCGCCGCAACTGGCCGAACTGCAAGGCGCGCTCGTCAGCTCGCTGCGCGCCGCGGGATTCCCGATTGAGTCGCGGCCGTTCGTACCGCACATCACGCTCGGCCGGGTGCGGTCCGGGCGCGGGCTTGCGGCGTTGACTTCGGCGCTACGGTCCACTATGAACGACACCGTCTGGGGACGTGTGGTGGCGGACCGCGTGCTGTTGATGCGCAGCCGGCTGAACGCCCACGGCCCCGTGTACACCGTGGCGCACGAGTCGGCGCTGAAAGGACGCGTTCGCGATGGCGAGGACCACGAAATCCCCCGCTGACAGCGGCGGCAAGCCGGCCGGCCGCGATCTGCCACCCGCGCTGGCCAGCGTGCTGGCGCAGATCCAGAAGGAGTACGGCGACGGCTCGATCATGCGGCTCGGCAGCGAGGAGTCGCTCGTCCGCGTGCCGAGCATCTCCACCGGCGCCCTCACACTGGACTTGGCGCTCGGCATCGGTGGCGTTCCGCGCGGACGTATCATCGAGGTGTTCGGCCCCGAATCCTCCGGCAAGACGACGCTCGTGCTGCACGTGATCGCGAACGCACAGAAGGCCGGCGGTCTGGCGGCGTTCATCGACACCGAGCACGCGCTCGATCCGAACTACGCCAAACGCATCGGCGTGGACCTTGATGCGCTGCTGGTGTCGCAGCCCGACTCGGGGGAGGAGGCGTTGAACATCGCCGACCAGCTGGTCCGGAGCAACTCGCTGGACGTGGTGGTGGTGGACTCCGTGGCCGCATTGGCACCGAAGGCGGAACTGGAAGGTCAGATGGGCGAGAGCTTTGTCGGCCTGCAGGCGCGGCTGATGTCGCAAGCGATGCGCAAGCTCACCGGCGCGATCAGTCGCTCGAAGACCTGCTGCATCTTTACCAATCAGATCCGCGAGAAAATCGGTGTGATGTTTGGCAATCCGGAGACCACGCCGGGCGGCCGCGCGCTGAAGTTCTATGCCTCCGTCCGGCTCGACATCCGTCGGATTGGCGCGATCAAGGACGGCTCCGGCGCCGCGATCGGCAGCCGTACGAAGGTGAAAGTGGTGAAGAACAAGCTTGCGCCACCCTTCGCGGAGGCCGAGTTTGACATCCTTTACAATGAGGGCATCTCGTGGGAGGGCTCGATCATGGACGCCGCGATCGCGGCCGGCCTGATCGAGAAGCGGGGCGCGTGGCTGTCGTTCGAGGGCCAGCAAATCGGCCAGGGCCGCGAGGCGGCGGTCGCGGAGTTGAAACGACAGCCCGAGCTTGCCGCGAAGCTCGTCGAGCGCATTCGCGCAAAGGCCGCTCCCCTCGCCGCCGCGCCGCCCGCGGAGTGAACGGGCCGGCCTCCTTTCGCGTGCGCGCCTCGAGTCGGGCCCGTTCGCTCGGGGGCAAGACGTGTTTGAACCGGTCGGCGCAGAGCGATAGGCTGCCAGGCCGATGAGCAGTCTCGCGATCATGACGCTGGCGCTGGGCGGTGGCACGCTTGCGCTGGCCGCGGTCTCTTTCGTGAGGCCGGCCGTCATCCGGGCGACGTTCGCCCGCTTTCCCCGTCATCGCGGTTGGGCGTGGGCGCTGAGCGCGGTGGCATTGTTCTGGGTGGCGTGGATCGTGGGCCACGCCCGGCTCGGCCGCTTCGAGCACTTGAAGGTGTGGCTGTGGCCCGGATACGTAGTGTCGGTCGCCGCGGTCGGGTTTCTGATGGACGAGCTGCTCGCGGTGCGTGCGCTCGGCGGGCTGGTGCTACTGGCCGCAAATCCGTTGCTGCGCGCGGCGCGACTGCACCCCTCGCCATGGAGCGTGGCCATGTCCCTGTTCGCGTACGCCGCCGTCATTGCTGGGATCGCCTGGGTGCTCGGCCCCTATCGGTTCCGACGATGGACGGCGTGGCTTTGGGACGAGAGGCGCGTGCGCCACACTGCCTCCGCCATCGCGGCGCTCGGTGTGGTCTTCGTGGCGCTCGCGCTCACAGCCTACTGACCCCGGCGGCCCAGTGTGACCCGACCTCCCAGAATCCTCATCCTGCGGGGCGGCGCGATCGGCGATTTCATTTTCACGCTTCCCGTGCTGCAGGCGCTGCGGCGGCAGTGGCCGGCCGCCTACATCGAGCTGATCGGCTATCCCCACATCACCCGCCTCGCGGAAGCCGCCGGCCTCGCCGACCGACTGCGCGGCCTCGACACCGCCGGGATTGCTCGCTTCTTCGGCCTGCGGCCACAAATTGACGACGAAACCCGCCGGCATCTTGCCTCGTTCGATTTTGTGATCAGCTTCCTACACGATCCCGACGGCGTCGTCCGTGACAACCTCCTCGCGCACGGCGTCCGGCGACTGCTCTACCGATCACCGGTCGGTCCCGCCGGCCACATCGTGGACCACCTGGTGCAGCCGCTGGAATCGCTTGCGCTCTACGAGGCCGGCGCGGTGCCGGCACTCCGACTGAAGCCGGAGTTTCTCGAACAGGGGCGCACGCGGCTTGATCAGCTCGGTGTTCGGACGCCGCCGGTCGCCATCCACTGCGGCAGCGGCAGTCCGCGAAAAAACTGGCCGCTCAACCGGTTTGCCGATGTGGCCCGGGCAATCGCCGCGGAAAGGCCTTTGGTCTTTGTGATTGGCGAGGCCGACCATGCGATCGCACCTTCCATCCGCGAGCTCGCGCGTGAAACAGAGGGCCGTCTCCTGGAGGGCCTTGACCTGCTGAGCCTGGCCGGTGTGCTCTCCCATTGCGCCGCATTTCTAGGCAACGATTCGGGCGTCACTCACATCGCCGCCGCGCTCGGCCGGCCGGTCGTTGCGCTGTTCGGTCCCACTGACCCGACCGTCTGGGGGCCCCGCGGCGCGCAGGTGCGCATCGTTCGATCGCCAACGGAACGGATGGACGATCTTCCGCCCGGGCAGGTCCTTCAAGCGCTGCGCGAGCTGCTCGCAGCTGCGGAGCGCTGAGCAGACCGTCCATGGCAGCCGGGTTGTATGGGGGCCGTCCGCCGAGGAGCCGCTTCCAATGCTTGGATGAAGATCCCGGCGGCCCTTCCAAGCCTCGGACCCCTGGGGGAGCGGTGCTGCTACGGCATGGGATGGTGGGCGCTACAGGATTTGAACCTGTGACCTCTTGCGTGTGAAGCAAGCGCTCTCCCACTAAGCTAAGCGCCCACACCGTCGCACTCGCCTAGATACCCGCGGTGCCGCAGGCGGTCAAGTCCGTCTGTTTGCCGCTGCCTGCGGTGCACGGTATCGTGAGCTTGGTCGATGAGTCGGGCAGTTCCAACGCCAAGCGGACGGGCACTTCGTCATCGCATTCGGAGCGTTCGCGACGCGGGTGAGCGCGGCCTGATCCGGCTCCTTGCCCGCCTGGTCGACGATGGCCGCCACGTGATCCGCGGCATCGGCGACGACTGCGCGGTGGTGCGGATTCCCGGCTCCCACGACGACTGGCTCTTGACCACCGACCCGGTGATCGAGGGGGTCCATTTCCTGCCGGGGACGCCCGGCCGTCGCATCGGCCACAAGGCGGCCGGCCGCGTGATCAGCGACATCGCCGCGATGGGCGGCACGCCGTTGTACGTGCTCTTTGACCTCGTCGCGCCACCCACCGCACCGCTACGCCAGATTGAGGACGCCTACCGGGGCGCCACTGCGCTCTGCCGACGGTGGGGCGCGGCGGTGATCGGCGGCGATGTGGCAAAAGGTGACCGGCTGGAGCTGCACGCGTTTGCGGTTGGACGGGTTCCCCGAGGCGGGGCGGTGCTCCGATGCGGCGCCCGACCGGGTCATCGGATCTTCGTCACCGGCGAGCTCGGCGGCAGCATCCTGGGGCACCACCTGACGTTCGAGCCCCGCGTCGCGGAAGGCGCGTGGCTCGCGCGCCGTCGATTGGCGACCTCAATGATGGACCTGAGCGACGGGCTTGCCTCCGATTTGCGCCGGTTGATGGAAGAAAGCGGTGTGGGCGCGCGGATCCGCGCGGATGCGGTGCCGATTTCCGCCGCCGCCCGACGTCTGCGCGACGGCCGCTCCGCGCTCGATCACGCGCTCGGGGACGGCGAGGACTTCGAGCTGCTCTTCACGGTGCACCCGCAGGACGTCTCCGCCCTCCGTCGCGCATGGCCGCGCCGGTTTTCGAAGCTGCGGCTCTCCGAAATCGGCGTGATCACCGCCGAGACGGGCCGGTTGGATCTGCTCAGCGGTGAGCGGCACATCCCGATCGCCGCCCGCGGCTACGAGCATTTCGTCAGCGAGCCGGGCGCGTCGCCGCATGTGCGGCGCCGATAGCGCGACGCGCCGGCGGGTTCGTCACGAGCGCTGCGAGCCGGTCTGCCACGCGGTTCCGCCCCCGCTCGTTCAAGTGTTCGTTCGGATACGGCGATGGGATGAAGTGGTCCGCCCCCAGCTCACACGACATGTCGACCACCTCTCCCCCCGCCGGTTCGACCGCCTTTCGCACCGCGGCGACTTTCTCCGACAGCACCACCTCAATCTCCGGCGCGACGCGTGCGCACCGCTCCACATCCACCGGCACCACGAAGAAAATCGCGCGGTGGCGATGGCGGGTGAGCCGTTCCGCTGCACGCGCCGCAAGTCTCAGCAGTCGGTTGTTTGGCGCCAGCGGCTGCAGGTAGCGCACAACCACGTGATCGCGCAGCGAGGCGGCATTGGTCGCCGCAAACCGCGGAGCGCCCGGCTCAAACTCACCGCGGCGGCCCAGCACCTGACCGCGGTAGATCACCGGCTGCGCGAGATACTCCGCCAGTGAGATGCCCGGCCGCACAGCGGGACCCCGAAACACACGCAGCGGCTGTGCCAGCGCCGCCCACATCACACTGTCGGTGCGGCGCAGATCCAGCGCAAGATTCGCATGAGTGGTGTACGGGCTGCGGCCGTCTCCCCATAGCGAAGCAGGGTTCACTGTGATCAGCACCGTGCGAGGAGACGTTGCCACGCGCGCGATGTGTGTCGATGCCGCCTCAAACACCTCCATGTCCCACCCCCCCCGCGACGCCGCGCCCACCCGCGCCACCAGTCGCCGCCCGAGCATCTGAGAGATCCAGGCGCGGTCGTGGTCGCTCGGGTCTACCGTGTGGTTCACGCTGTCGCCGAGGAAGACCACCGGCCGGCGGGCCGCGGCGCGCAGCTCGCGGACCGCCAGCGGTGGCCGACGGACCTGTCGGAGACCGAGCCCCGTCTGCGCGACGAGCACCAGCGCCACCATCACGCCCATTTTAAGTGTCAGGTTCACGGGTTCGCCCGCGGTCTCAGAACTGAAAATAGATGAACGGGATTTCCTTTGCCGCGCCCAGATTCATGACCGTCAACGCGCCAATCCCGTAAACCGCCCACCGCACCACCGCCGGCCACATCTCGAACCGCCACCGCGGCGGCAGCCACTCCGCTCCCGCCTCAAACACCATCAGCGCGGCCGCCGCCGCCCACGCAATAGGATCCACACCGGCCAAAACGCCGTCGAACCACGCCCGCTCATCCAGGCCCAAGATCCCCCGCAGAACTGCCGCCGCATCCGCCACCGAGGGCGCCCGAAACAACACCCAGCCCAGCGACACCAGCGCCCACGTCGCCCCGATCGCGGCGGGGCGCCGCAGCACCGCCAACGGCCCCATCATCCTCCATCCCCACTCCCGCGCCGGTTGCAGCAGCCGCCCCCCGATCAGATAGCCCGCATGCAGCAGCCCCCACAGCACGAACGTCCAGTTCGCGCCGTGCCAGAGGCCGCTCAGCGCAAACACCGTCACCACGTTCAGCGCCCATCGAACTCGGCCCCGCCGGTTCCCGCCGAGCGGGATGTACACGTAGTCGCGGAACCAGGAGGAGAGCGAAATGTGCCAGCGGCTCCAGAATTGCCGGATGTCCGCGGCCAGATACGGCCGCCGGAAGTTCTCCATCAGATCAAACCCGAGCAACCGCGCCGCGCCCCGCGCAATGTCGCTGTATCCGGAAAAATCCCCGTAGATCTGAACTCCGAACGCGCAGGTCGCCAGCAGCAGCCGCGCGCCGTAGGCGGTGGTCGGCTGCGCGTAGACCGCATCCACAAACGCCGCGAGCCGGTCCGCCACCACGACCTTCTTCCACAGCCCCAGCAGCATCCACCGCAGACCCGTCACCACGTCGGCCTCGCGAACATCGCGACGCTGCAGGAACTGCGGCAGCAGGCTCCCCGCACGCTCAATGGGTCCGGCCACCAGTTGCGGAAAAAAACTCACAAACGTGAAGAACGCGAGCGGATCGCGCACCGGCAGCATCCGTCCGGCCGCAACCTCAAGCACGTAGCCCAGCTTTTGAAACGTGTAGAAGCTGATGCCGACCGGCAGCACCAGCTCGAGCGTCCCCGTCTCGATCTCAACGCCCAACGCGGCGAGCGCCACCCGCAGACTAGAGAGGAAGAAATCCGCATATTTGAACACGCCGAGCACGCCGAGGTTGCCCATCAGGCTGACCGCCAGCAACGCGCGCCGCGCGCCGGCGGAGCGCCACCGCTCCAGCCCCAGCCCCACGCCGTAGTCGAGCGCCGAGCCGACCGCGATCAGCGACAGAAACCGCCAGTCCCACCAGCCATAGAACACATAGCTGGCGCCCAGAAGAATGGCGTTGCGCAGTCGGATCCGCTGAGGACCGACGATCCGGACGGCGGCCAGCACCGCGATCAGCAGCAGGAAGAACTCAAATGAATTGAACAGCACTGGCCACCGCCGGGCTACATCGGGGCCGGGCTAGAGGCGGTACCATTCCTGGACCTTGCCCACGTATTTCGGTCCTTCCGTGACCACCAGCGTCATGTGATCGCGGTTGCGGATTACCCCTTCCTTCTTCGCGACGAAGTTGTCCTGCGGATGCGTGTCGAAGGTCACCGCCACATAGAGCGCGACCTCGTCGCCGTCCACCACACCGGCGATGTCACCGTGGACGGTGGGGTCTGCCGGATCGTAATATCGGCCTTGTAGCGAGGGACCGTTTTGCCGCAGAGAGTAGGTTGCCTGCTGGCCTTTCAACCGCCACAAGCCGGTCAGATCATAGGTCTCTTCTTCTTCCTTGTGTTCGTCCGCCTTCGCAGGCGGCGTGTGATCATCGCTGTCGCACCCGGTCGTTCCCAAGCTGCCGGCCACCGCAATCGCGAAGGTGACCCACCATCTCAACGCCGATCGGATCCAGGTTGCCATCGAGTGCTGCCCGCACACTTGGGACCCCAGTCTACGCGACTTTGCGCGCGGCCTCAAACTGCGGGGGGACCACGGCAGCCCGGCCATGCTGAACAAATTTCCCTGTGGCGGCGTATACTCCGGTGAGGCGGCGAACTGCACCCGCCTCAAGGGGAGATGCGACCATGAACGTCCGCCACATCGGGCCGGGGCTGGTGAGCCTCCTAATCCTTCATCCCGCCGGCGCGCAGAGCCTGCGGTTTCTGGAACTCTTTGCACTCTCCACCAACCGCGAGGCCGCGCTCGCCGAGCTGGTGCCCGGCACTGACGACCACTTCTTTTTCCGCGCGCTTCATGCGCAGAACCAGGGCCGGCGCGACGAGGTGCGGCGGATCCTCGACGACTGGATTCGCGCGCGCAAAGGTGCCGAACCTCCCGCCGCGCGCGAGCTCCGCCACCGGCAGGCCCTGCTCGACTATGAGCACGACCCGAAATCCTCGCTGGACTATCTGCGGCGGGAGCTCAACCTGAGATTCGACCACAGTCGCCGTGCACCGGAACGGCGCGCCGATCTGCCCACCCGGCTGGATCCGGCGCTGGTCACCGGCTCCCGTTTCCTCGACGCCGCGCTCAAGGGCCGGGGAGATCTCTCCGCAGTCTCCGACGCCGGCCTCCATGCGGTCGCCCGCCTCCCCCTCAACCCGCAGCAGCGCCGCGACCTGCTTCGCCGGTTGCGTCGGCCGGACCTGCCCAACCTCGCCGCGCTGATCGCGGAGGACTTGGCCGCCCCCGACAGCCCGCCCTTTGGTCAGATGGCCATCCACCAGCAGCTCACCCTCGAACAGCTCGACGAGCTGCTGCGTCTCCGGCCACAGCTGCGCAACGAGGCGGCGTTCGTTTCTGTCTACCTCTCCCGCCTCGTGCCCACCAGCGAGACAGACATCGAAATCGACGCCGCCGAGCGTGAGGCCTACCTCGAGCGGGCCTGGCAATACGTGAAGGGGCTCGATCCCGTCCACAATTCGCTCAAAGCGAACGTGCTCTACCACCGACTCGTCCACGACCTCGCGGTCGGAAAGCCCTCTCGGGAACGTTTCCTCGAATACCTGAAACTGCCGCGCGACGTGCCCTATCTGCCCCAGCCGCTCCGCGACTCGCTGCCCCGCCCCCAGCATCTGGCCCGTCTTGACGCGTCGTTCTCCGAACTCCTGCTGCCGCCGATCGGAGTCGAGGAGCCCGTCGTGCGTCAGTACCTGCTGTGGTTGCTGCGTGATGCACCCAACTTCGACGAGTTTCGGCCGTGGATCCGCGACGAGTTCCTTCGCCGCATCTTTGCAGAGGCAAAAATCGTCAACGGAATCGGCGACCCGCAGCAGTGGGCTGCGATGATTTCCCCCGAGGAGTACCGCGCGATCAAGGAACGTGTGGACCTCGACTTCGCACCCGACAACCCGCCGGTGTTTCTCCCCGATCAAATCGTTCGGCTGAAGCTCTTCATCAAAAACGTGCCGACTCTGATCGTGAAGATTTACGAGATCAACACGCTCAACTACTACCGAGACACCGGCCGACCGCTGAATCTCGCGATCAACCTCGACGGACTGGCTCCCTCGTTCCCGGAGAAAAAGTTCGAGTTCCGCGAGGCAAAAGAGCTGCGCGTGGAACGCACGTTCGAGTTCCCGGAGTTGAAGGGCCGCGGCGTCTGGGTGATCGACTTCATCGGCGAGGGGCGCAGCAGCCGCGCGTTCGTGCAGAAGGGGCGGCTGGAGGTCGTACAGGACATCTCTGCAGCCGGCCACGTGTTCCGAGTGCTCGACGAGGCCGGCCGGCCGGTACCCGATGCCCGTGCCTGGATCGGTGGACGTGAGTTCGGACCTGATGCGGAGGGCCGCATCATTGTCCCGTTTGCACCCGAGGGCGAACGTGACGAGACGATGGTCGTGCACGCCGGTGGTTTCGCCTCGCTTTCGCGGTTTCGGCACTTGCCGGAGACCTATCAACTCGACGCACGACCGCTGATCGTCGCGGAGTCTCTCCGGGGCGACGCTCCCGCAGTGATCGCGCTCCGCCCGCTGCTGACGCTCCATGGCCAGCCGGTCAACCCGGCGTCCGTGCAGCTGGAAGAGTCGGCGGTCACCGTCACGGTCACCGACACCCGCGGCATCACCCGGCGGCACACCTTCCGCTCTCCCGAGCTCGCGTTGGACCGCGAGCTGAAACTGGAGGTGCCGCTGCCGAGGCACCCGGCGTCCATAGAAATCTCGTGTTTCTGCAAGATCCGCCGTCAAACGCCGGGGGAACCCCTCGAGCTGGTCTCCAGGAGGGAGTTTCGCATTGCGCCTCTCCTCAACACGCTCGCGACACGCCAGGTGCTGTTGACGCTGACGCCGGACGGCTACGTCGCCGAGGCGCGCGGTCTCGACGGCGAACCGCTCGCGGGCGTCACGCTACACTGTGAGCTGCACCATCCGTGGACGCGCGAGCCGGTCCGCGTTTCGCTCCGCACAGACGACCAAGGGCGCGCCGCACTGGGGCCTCTGTCTGACATCGAACGCGTATCGGTTTCGCTTGAGCTAGCGCCGCCGCCGGATCTCGATCCGCGCGCGGAGACCGCCTGGCGAGAGTTCCGCGACCAGCAGCCCCACACTTTCCACTGGAACCCGCCCCGAGACCGCTGCTGGTGGCCCTCCGCGCTGCACGGCACCGCCGGTCGCCCGCTTCGCCTGCCGCTCGAGCGGCTGGAGGCGGCCGATCCGCTCGCTGAGTTCTCGCTGCTCGAGGTTCGGCGAGATCGGTTCATTCGCGACCGTTCCGCCGCGCTCGCGATCGCGGACGGTTCGCTCGTGCTCCGCGATCTGGAACCGGGGGACTACTCGCTGTTCATCCGTTCCCGGCAGATTGAAATCCCCGTCCGCATCACTCGGGGCGAACCGTTTGGCCGCTTTCTCCTCTCTCCGCGGCGGGCGATCGAGACGCCCCCGCTGGAGCCCATCCAGCTAGTCCGCGAGCCGGACGAGGCCGATCATCTCGTGCTGCGGGTTCTACCGGCCGGTCGTCATGTGCGCGTCCATCTGGCCGCCGGACGCTATCTCGTTGCGGACCTGTTTGACTCCCCGGCTGGCGCTGAGTGGCCGGAGCTGCGCGCCTGGTCCCGCACGGAGACCCGAACGTTCTACGAATCCGGTCGCCAGCTCGGCGACGAGTTCCGCTATGTTCTGGACCGCCGCGGCGCGCTGAAGTTCCTGGGCAACATGGCCGAGCGGCCTAGCCTCCTGCTCAATCCATGGGCGCTGCGCGAGACGTCCGTGGAAGCGGAACGCCTCGAGCAGGGCGGGCAGTTCCTCGGCCGCCAGGCCGCGCTCGCCGGTGCGGGGCCCGGCATGGGCCGCCGTGCGGTCGCCGCTACCCGCGGTGCGGCAGACGCGGCCGCCCCCGAACCTCCGGACTTGTCGCCATGGTCGTTGGATTTCCTCGCGCGCCCCGCGACCGTGCTGTTGAACCTGAAACCCGACGCAGAGGGCCGCATTCGCATCCCACGACGCGACCTCGCCGGTTGCTGTTTCCTGCGCGCGCTGGTGGTGGATCCCTGCCATGCGGTCCAGCGAGTGTGGCCGCTCGGCGACCCGCCCGGCGAGCGCGCCTCCCGCGCGCTCCCGCGTTCGCTAGATCCTGCGGTCCCCCACGCCGAGTACGCCGCGATTGTGCCGCTCTCGCCCGGCGAACGGCACCAGATCACGGCAGGTGCAGTCGTCACCGCGGTGGACTCGCTCTCGAAGCTCTTCGCCTTCTACAGTGCGGTTGCTCCCGAGGCTCCGCTCGCCGAGTTCGAGTTCCTTACCCGCTGGTCCACGCTCTCGCCGCAACAGAAGGCCGAGCTCTACTCTCGGTACGCCTGTCACGAACTCCACCTGTTTCTCTACCACAAGGACCGCCCCTTCTTCGACACTGTTGTCGCGCCCTACCTCTCGAACAAGCGCGACCCGACGTTCCTCGACGAATGGCTGCTCGGCCGCGACCTCACCCGCTGGCTTGAGCCGGCCCGGTACGCCCGGCTGAATGCGGCAGAAAAGGCGCTCCTCGCCCGGCGCTTGCCGGACCAGCGCGCATCGATCGCTCGCGACCTCGCCGATCTCGCCGCTCAGACTCCCCGCGACCGCGAGGAGTTTCACCGCCGCTTTCTCTTCCTCGCCGGCGAACTGCCCCCGTCACCGCCAGCGGAGAAACTTGCGTTCGCCGGCGAGGCCCAACAAGCCGCACAACTGGAGGCCGCCAAAGCCGTCGCCGCGGCTGCCGCTCCACCGGCGCCGTCTGCGGCCGAGTTACGTGCCCGTGCGGTCCCAACCGCGGACCGAAAGGAACGCGAAATCGAATTGCTCCGCAGGGACGAGCTGCAGGACCGCGGCGAGCCGCGCCGGCTCGCTGCGAAGGGCGACAAGCCTCAAGCCGAGGCTGACCGCTTTCTCTTCGACAACGCCGCGGCGGAGGGGCGGGCGGTTGCGCCCTTCTACCGCCGCCCAGACATGCCCCGGGAACTCGCCGAGCAGGGCTACTACCGGCGCCCCCTCGCCGAGCAGGCTCCCACGCTCGTGCCCGCGGGTCGTTTCTGGGCGGAGCTTGCCGCTCACCCCGACGGCCGGCCGTTCCTTTCCACTGACTTTCTTTTCACCACCACGAATCTCACCGAGATGCTGTTGGCGCTGTCCACCCTTGACCTGCCGTTTGAATCCTCTCCTCTGATTCGTGAAGCTCAGGGCGAGCGCATTCTGTTGCGCAGCGAACAACCGATCTTTTTGCTTGTGCGGCACGTCCGCCCCGCCGCCCCTGCTGCCGGACCCTCGCCGGTCCTCGTCGCACAGAACTTCTTCCGGGCCGACAACCCCTGGCGCTACGAAGGCGAAGAGCGCATCGAGAACTACATTACCGGGCCGTTCCTTGTCGGCATCCCTTACGGCGCCAAGGTCGTGCTGACCAACCCCGGTGCACAGCGGCGGTTCGTTTCCGTGCTCCTGCAGGTGCCTGCCGGCGCGGTCCCGCTCACTCCGCTGCCCGTGGAGCCAGTTTCCCGCGTGCTCAACCCCTACGAAACCACCACGATCGAGTACTTCTTCTACTTCCCCGCGCCCGGTGAGTTCACCCACTATCCGGCCACGGTCAGCACTGAGACCGCCGTGCTGGCCCGTGCGGAACCCTTCCGTTTCCGCGTTGTCGCCGAGCCCCCGCCCGCCGACGTGGCCTCCTGGCCCGAGATCTCCCAGAACGGCTCCACCGAACAGCTTCTCGCCTTCCTAGAACGAGAAAATCTGTACCGCGTGCGCCTCGCGGATATCGCGTGGCGGCTCCGCGACGCGGACACCTATCGCCGCATCATTGAAGCGCTCGAGCGCCGCCGAATCTATGATGCGACCCTTTGGTCCTACTCCATCCTGCACAACGACCGTGCGCGCATCGCTCAATTTCTTGCGCGCCATCCCTTCGCGGACCAGTGCGGCCTGTGGTTCGAGAGCCCGCTCCTCACGGTTCACCCCGTCGAACGCGGCCGCTATCAACACCTCGAATATGCACCGCTGATCAATGCGCGCGCGCACCCTGTGGGTCGCGAGCCGCGCATCCAGAACCCCGCCTTCCGCGCCCAGTACACACTCTTCCTCCGCACGCTCTGCTACAAACCCCACCTCAACGACGAGGACCGGCTTGCCGCCACCTACTACCTCGCGTTGCAGGATCGCATTGCCGAAAGCCTCGGGCTCCTCGCTCAGACCGACCGCGCCAACGTCGCCGAGCGACTCCAGTACGACTATCTCACCGCCTGGCTGGCGCTGTGCCGCGGCCGCCCAGACGACGCCCAGCGCGCGCTCGCCCCCTACGCGGACTACCCTGTCCCCCGCTGGCGCAGCCGCGTTCAGACACTGCTGGCGCACATCCGGGAGGCTGAAGGTGGTCCCGCCGCAGCGGCGACCGATCCACAAAACCGCGACCTCGTGCAGCAACAGGTCGCCGCGGAGCAGCCATCTCTTGACCTACGCCTTCACGGCCGCGTCCTTGAGGTGGTTGGTCGCCATCTGCAAACCGTCACATTGAACTTCTACCCGATGGACCTCGAACTGCTCTTTTCCCGGAACCCGTTCATGACCCAGGACACCCGCCACTTCGCGCACGTCCGCCCGGCGCACTCCTTGACCATCAGCGTTCCCCAAGACGGCACTCCCGCCCGGGTTGAGGTCCCCGAGGCGATGCGCTCGTTAGATCTCATGATCGAGGCGGTCTCCGGCACTCTCCGGCAAACACAACCCTACTACGCGAACGCGCTGCGCCTACACCTCATCGAGCCATACGGCCAGCTGCTGCTGACGCGGGCCGACTCCACCGCACCGGTGCCCGGTGCGTATGTGAAGGTCTACGCGCGTCTTCCCGACGGCAGCGTAAAGTTTTACAAGGACGGCTACACCGATCTGCGCGGACGCTTCGACTATGCCTCCAGCCAGGACCCCTCTCTCGCCGCCGTCGTGCGGTTCTCTCTGCTGATCGTCAGTGAGTCCCACGGATCGCTGGTCCGGGAAGCTGCGCCCCCCAGTCCACCGGCATCCCCGCAGTGAAGAAGCTGTCAACTCGATTGTGGACGCTCTCGCAGCCGGCGACGCGCCCTCGGAGCATCAAAGTTCCCGCGCACTGTGTTCACAGCTCCGTCCACAGGCCGTCAACGCCGCTGTTCGGCTCAGAAATCGCCGGGTTCCGTCACATCTCCAGCTTGCCAGCCCTATGATTCACGGCCATACTGAAGACGGCTTCCATTTGTTTTGAGTCCATACCCGGAGAACGCTGCTAATGAAATTTACCGTTAGCAAAGCCGACCTGCTCGACGCTCTCCAGACAGTGCTTCCCGCGATTGCGACCCGCTCAACGATCCCCGTGCTCTCCAACGTGCTTCTGGAATGCCGGGGACAGGCCCTCACGCTGACGGGCAGCGACATGAGGCTAACAATCCGCGCGATCGTACCGGCGGTGGTGAGCGAGGAGGGGGCGACCACGCTCGACGCGAAACGGTTGCTGCCGATTGTTCGTGAGATGCCGGGCGCCGAGATTCAGATCACGACGGATGAGCGGCAGTCGACGACGCTGGTGTCGGAGAGTGTTCGGTTCCGACTGAATGGGATCACTGCGGATGATTTTCCCCTGACGCCGAAGCTCGACGGTGCGGTGTCATGCACGCTGGATCGGCGTGCGCTGCGCGGGATGTTGCAGCGGACCGTGTATGCAACGTCGAAGGATGAGTCGCGCGAGGTGCTGACCGGTGTGCTGATCGAGATCTCGGAGTCGCGGGTGACTGCGGTGGCGACGGACGGGCGGCGGATGGCGTTGGTGGAGCAGGAGGTGGACGACGGGCGAAAGTCGGCGTCGCTCATTGTGCCTACGCGTACCGCGGTGGAAATGGTGAACATCCTCGAGGGGGATGGTCCGGTGACGTTGATGTCGGTCGGTCGGCAAATGGCGCTGGATTGCGGGAACGTTCTGCTGTTCAGTGCACTCATTGAGGGAAAATTCCCGAACTACCGACAGGTGGTGCCCAAGCAAAGCGGGGTGCGCGTGACGCTTAGCCGGGAGGCGTTTCTCAACGCGCTACGGCGCGTGTCGCTGGTGACCAGCGAGGTCAGCAACTCGGTTCAGCTTCGGTTTTCGGACGGGCAGATGGAGGTCTACTGCGAGACGCCAGAGATCGGCGAGGCAAAGGAAACTGTGCCTGTCCAGTACAGTGGCGCGCCGCTCGCGATTCCGTTCAACCCTGATTTTCTGATGGATCCTCTGAAGACGCTGGTTTCCGACCAGGTCTACTTCGAGATTTCCGATGTGGACACGCCCGGCGTGCTGAAGGCGGATGAGGCGTTCCTTTATGTGATCATGCCGCTTCGACTGACCTGAGCGGATGTGGAAAACGGTGGTTGCCGGACTAGGATTCGAACCTAGACAAACAGATCCAGAGTCTGCTGTGCTACCATTACACCATCCGGCAGACGCAGTTCATGATTGAGCCTTGGTCGCCGGCCGTCAAGGGCGAGCCGGCCGGTACAAAACGCTGTGATTGGAGCGTGAAACGAGCGCGAAGCTCGGGTGGGCCAAGGGTGTGGGAGATCCATGATTGCGGCCCGGGCACCAAGAGAAACGAAGAAGGAGCCGGGCGGGTGAAAGTGTCGGACTCGTGGCGGGTGTGGCGGTTTGGCCTGGTTGCTGCGACGGTACTCGTTGTGGTCTGTCGCGTCGGCGCACAGGAACCTCAGGCGTATCTGAAGGTGACGCGGGCTTCGTCGACGAGGGGTGCGCAGGTGGTGATGCCGACGTGGGGAACCCATTCGCGGGACTACAGCCGCTCCGTCGCGGTGAACATTCAGGTGCGCGGGATGGGTTCGCGCGCTTCGGCGACGCTGGAGTGGTACTTCATCGCGCGGAGCAACCGGAACGGTGAGCTTTGGATCTTTGACGAAGGGCGGGAGGCGGTGGAGCTGGATCCGTCGAAGCTGGTCGAGCTGCAGAAGGCGTCGAAAGAACTGGCGGCGTCGGTCTCGGAGTACGGGGCGTGGATGCGGGAGGAACGCGGCAGCCGGGTGGAGGGGTATGTGGTGCGGGTGGTCGCGGGGACCAAGGTGCTGGCGGTGGATGCCTCTGCGAAAACGCTCGAGGTGATGGCCCGCGATCCGGTGAAATGGGCGGCGCTGGTGGAAAAAAGCGAAAAGATTCGCGCGGCAATGCAGAGAGAGCGGGCTGCGGACGGCGGAGGGGAGGCCGCCGCTCCGGCGCGGTAAACTGTCGGGGCCTGCCCGCAGATTGGCGGACCTGAGCATCGCGTTCGGCGCGCCCGGCTTGCGTTGAGGCAGATCACGGGGCACCGTATCCCCTCCACAGGACCGGCAGCGAGATGACATCGAACGAGATCCATTTGCAGGACGCCGTGGCGTCGGTGACCGCGCAGCAGATCCGCGAGCGGTTTCTGGGGCACATCAAGTACACCTGCTACAAGGATTGGCGGACCGCGACGCCGTTCGACAAGCTGATGGCGCTCTGTCACGTGACGCGCGACCTCGCGGCGACACGGATGATTGTGACGCAGCGGACATACCTGGACCGCGACGTGAAGCGCGTCTACTACCTTTCGATGGAGTATCTCATCGGCCGGCTGTTGCGCCACAACCTGCAGGCGCTGGGCGCGCTGGACGAGGCGCGGGAGGCGATGGCCTCGCTGGACCTGGATCTGGACCAGCTCTGTGAACTGGAGCCCGACGCCGGGCTTGGCAACGGGGGTCTTGGTCGGCTCGCGGCGTGTTTTCTGGAGTCGATGGCGGCGCTGCAGCTGCCGGGCTACGGCTACGGCCTGCGGTACGAGCATGGGATCTTCAAGCAGGAGTTCGACGATGGCTGGCAGGTGGAAAAGCCGGACGACTGGCTGAAGTACGGCACACCGTGGGAGGCGGTGCGGCCGGAGTACACCGTGCCGGTGCTGCTCTACGGGCGGGTCCGGAAGGTGCCGGGACCCGGCGGGCGCGAGCGGCACGTGTGGACGGACTGGCAGATGATCGAGGGTGTCCCGCATGACATCGCGGTGATCGGACACGGCTGCAAGACGGCGAACCTGCTGCGACTGTGGGCGTCACGTGCGTCGGAGGGATTCCGGCTGGACGTCTTCAACCGTGGGGAGTACGTGAAGGCGGTCGAGAGCGAAAACTGGGCGGAGACGATCACGAAGGTGCTGTATCCTTCGGACTTTGTGTACGCCGGCAAGGAGCTTCGACTGATCCAGGAGTATTTTCTGGTCACCTGCTCGATCCGTGACCTCATCCGCCGCTACCTGAAGAACCACTCCGACTGGTCGCTGTTCCCCAAAAAGAACGCGATCCACATGAACGACACACATCCGGCGCTCGCGGTGGTCGAGCTGATGCGGTACTTCCTCGACGAAACAGACCTGCCCTGGGACACCGCCTGGGATATCACCACGAAGACGTTCGCCTACACGAACCACACGTTGTTGCCGGAGGCGCTGGAGAAGTGGCCGGTAGATCTGCTCGAACGGGTGCTCCCACGCCATCTCCAGATCATCTACGATATCAACGCGCGTGTGCTGCAAAAGGTGGAGGCGCGGTTCCCCGGCGACATCACGAAAGTGCGAGAGATCTCGCTGATCGAAGAGACCCAGCCGAAGCAGGTGCGCATGACGAACCTGGCGGTGGTGGGCAGCCACTCGGTGAACGGGGTCTCGACGCTGCACAGCGAGCTCCTGAAGCGCCGGCTGTTGCCGCACTTCGTGGACATGTGGCCGGAGCGTTTCAATAACAAGACCAACGGTATCAACCACCGGCGCTGGCTGCTGTCCTGTAATCCGGAGCTGGCCGAGCTGATCCGCGGGGCAATTGGCGAGGCGTGGATCCAGCAGCCCGAGGCGCTGCGGGCCCTCGAGCCCTTCGCGGACGATGCGGGGTTCCGCGAGCAGTTTCGTGAGGTGAAGCGGCGAAACAAGCTGCGGCTCGCGCAACTGATCCGCCGTCTCTGCGGGGAGACGGTAGATCCGAACGCGATGTTCGATGTGCAGGTGAAGCGGCTGCATGAGTATAAGCGGCAGCTGCTGAACGTGATGCACATCATTGCGCTGTTTCACCGCCTGAAGGACCGCCCGGATCTCGACATCGTGCCGCGGGTGTTTGTGTTTGGCGCGAAAGCGGCGCCGAGCTACCACATTGCGAAACGCATCATCAAGCTCATCAACAGTGTCGCGCGAATGGTGAACCGTGACCCGGATGTCGCCGGACGGTTGAAGGTGGTGTTTCTGCCGGACTACCGGGTTTCGTTGGCGGAAACGATCATGCCCGCCGCGGATCTCTCGGAGCAGATTTCAACCGCGGGGATGGAGGCGTCGGGCACCGGGAACATGAAGCTGGCGCTCAATGGCGCGCTGACCATTGGAACGTGGGATGGCGCCAATATTGAGATTGCGGAATCGGTGGGCGTCGAGAACGTCTTCATTTTCGGGCTTCGCGCGGAAGAGATTGCCGAACTTCGGGACAGCGGTCGGTATCGGCCGGTGGAGTATCTGTCCAGGGATGCGGAACTGGCCCGGGTGATGGAAGCGATCCGGCGCAACGAGTTCATTCCGGAGCAGCCAGATCTGTTCATTGAGCTGTGGCAGCAATTGGTCGAGGCGGGGGACCGGTATTTTCATCTGGCGGATTTCCGGAGCTATGTGGACTGTCAGGGGCAGGTGTCGGCGCTGTGGCGGCAACCCGAAGAGTGGACGCGGCGTGCGGTGCTGAATGTTGCTCGGATGGGATGGTTTTCGAGCGACCGGACGGTGCGGGAGTACGCGGAGCAGATCTGGCAGGCGGTGCCGGTGCCAATCCAGATCGCGGACGCCAACGGCAATGGCCTCTGACCGGAGGGGCGTCGCCGTCGCAGCCGTGACGCGCGACATGCTCGGATTCGTGTGGCTCGCGTGCGCGGTTGCGTTGTTCAGCACGATCGAAGTGGTCGCGAAGGCGATCTCACCGGTCCGGCCCCCTCTGCAGCTGGCGTTCTGGAGGTTTTTGATCGGCGGGCTTGCGCTGTTGCCGGCGGCGGGGGCGATGGCGGGACGGGAGGCGCGCACGCTTGGCGGGCGCGACCTCGTTCAGTGGGCGGGGCTGGGGCTGATCGGTGTTACGCTGGGCATCGGCTTGTATCATGGCGCGGTGGCGCGGATGCCCGCACACCAGGCGGCGATCTTGTTCAGCGCACATCCGGTGATCGTCGCGGTGATGGCGCCCGCGGTGCTCGGGGAGCGCATTCGCCGCGAGCAGCTGCTCGCGTTGGGTCTGGCGCTGGCGGGCACGGCGTGTTTTCTGGCGGGGCACGGAGGGCTGGACCGGCGGGCGATGGGCGGTGTCGCACTGATGCTGGCCTCGATGACCGCGTTTGCGCTCTACACGCTGCTGTCGAAAAAAGCGATGGAACGGCGCGATCCGTTGTGGGTTGCGGCAGGGTCATTTCTGATGGGAGCGGCGGGTTTGCTGCCGGTGACGTGGCTGCTGGATGGTGCGCCCTGGCGGATCGCGACCACGCGACATTGGTGGGCGATCCTCTATCTTGCGCTGTTGGCGACCGCGGCCGGGTACGGGGCGTACTTCCACGGTATGCGACAACTGGCGGCGTCGCAGGCCGCGATGATGTTCTTTTTGAAACCGGTGCTGGCGACCTTGTTTTCACTGGTGCTGCTGGGTGAACGGCCCACGCTCTGGAGCTTGATTGGAGGGGCATTGATCGTTGTGGCGATGGCGGTGGTGAAGCCGGAGCGCCGCGTCGCGGGCTAGACGCTGCGAACGCGGCGGCCGCCGTGGTATCATCGAAGGGCCGGCGATGGTCCGGTCTGCACATGCCGCATCGAACGCTCGGGATACGGGAGGCGGCAGAGTATCTGCATGTCTCCGAGGATGAAGTCCGGCAACTGATCCGGGCGGGGGAGATTCCCTGCGAACAAACCGGCGGGCGCGTGGTGTTCCGCAGGGCGCACCTCGACGGATGGGCATCGAGACGGGTGCTCGGCCTTGCACCGCCGAGGCTGCGTGCGCTGGAGCAGGATGTGCGCCAACGACGTGCGGCGCGCGGCGATGCCGCGCTGCGGGTCACCGATCTGCTGGGGGCCGCACGCGTGGAACCGGCGCTGGACGCCCGAACGCAGCCCTCGGTGCTGCGGGAGCTGAGCTTGTTTGCGGCGCGCACCGGTCTGGTGACCGATGCGGTAGCGCTCCTCTCGTCGCTGGAGGCACGCGAGGCGGCCGGCTCCACTGCACTTGCCGGCGGCGTTGCGGTGCCGCATCCGGAGCACCATCGGGAATGGCTGTTCGCGGAATCATTTGTGCTGCTGGCGCGCACCCGCCAACCGGTGCCGTTCGGCGGGCCGGACGGCGGCCTCACCGACATTTTCTTTCTGCTGGCGCTCGACGACCCGTCCCTTCATCTGCCGGTCCTTGCGCGCGTCTGCGCGATCTGCCATCACACCGACCTGCTGACATGGTTGCGCGAAGCGGCGAGCGCCGGCGAGATGCTGGATGCGGTTCGCCGGGCGGAGGAGGAACTGCTGCGGGCCGGCTAAGGGCTCCCCGAGACCGCCGCGATCATTGCAGTCCAGCGCGCACGCGGTACATCTCCGCGCCCAGCGCACGCGACGCCGCGCGCAGCTCGGGGTATGGCGTGTCACAAATGTCCACCAGACCGATCTGATAGTTCTCGCCGTCGCCCCGCCCGGTGGTCGGTTGGTCGCGGTACTGGAACCAGTGGACACCGACAATGTTGGGATGGCGCAACGCGCTGCGGACATAGGCCTGGAACTTCGCGGCGCGGTCATGCTGGTCGGCAGCCGCCCGAAGACCGGGATGGAACGGACCCCGGTCGAGCGCACCGAAGTGAAACTCGCCGACAATCACCGGCCGGTCGACGCCGGCCGGCAGCCGAAAGTCGTCGAGTGTCCAAGTGTAGCGGTTGAAGCTGATCACATCGCAGTGGGCGGCCGCAGCACGGATCGCCAGCTCGTTCACCCACGCGAACCGGCATCCGAAGTACATTTGCCCAGGTGCTGCGCGCCGAACCTCGCCGGCGATCACGCGAAAGTACTGATCGGCGATCAGCGCAGTCAGTTCGGCCAGGTCATTGCTGGCGGCCGCAGTCATCGGCGGAGACGGCGGGACAACGCGGTCCCAATCGTCGAATGTGGTCCGCCAGGCAGCGTTCAGCCTTGCCAGGTCGTCCGCGTGTCGCGCGCGCAACCGGGCGACCGCAGCAGTTCGCGCGGGCTGCGTCGGCGGAGACCGCAGCGCCGCGGCGCCGAGGTCCTCCGGGCGGCCCCACCCGAGCTCGTTGTGGATGAAGAAACCGAGGCACCAGGGGTCTCCGACCGCTCCCTCGCGCGTCGCCGTCTCCATCGCCCGGCGTGCACCCTCGCGGAACCCAGCCGCGAATGGATCCGGAAACTTGCCCCAGTAACCGTGGGAGCCTTCAATCGGGGGTGAAGCGAACGAAGCGTTGTACGTGTAGGGCAGACGGCGCCGCCGGGTGACCTCGGGTGCGGACCAGTTCGCGATCGTGGTCCAACCCCAACTCGGGAGCCGGTCAAGCGTGTGATCCACCCATGCCTCATTCCACATCTGGCCGTGTTTTCGCAGGAGGTTGGCGGCCGCAAAATCGTAGGTTCGGTACGTGCGGTTGCTGTACCAGCCGTGTGGCGCCCAGGAACTGCGGCCGTAGAAACGGGCGAAGGGCGAGTTGGACGGCGGCAGATCCGCAAAATAGAACTCGCGGTCGGTGACCGGGGTAGGCGCCTCGGCGCGGACGCAGTTCACGCCGAGCGACCAAAACAGCCGTCCCGACGGCGCCACAAACCACCAGCGGCCGTCATGGCGCTCGATGCGGAAGAACCGGCCGGTCGAGAGCGCCGGCCCGCCGGTCCACGCCCCCCAATCGTCGCGGTCGGCCGGAGGGGGGTGAGCTGCGAGCTCGCGGCGCTCCTCAAGAAGGCTCTTCACGAGATCATCCTCGTGGAGCGTCTTTCCGGGCCAGTCAGCGTGAAGAAACTGGCCGAAACGATCAATGAAGGGAAAGAAGCGGTTGGTCGGAATCACCGTGGTTGAGCCCAGCGCGAGAACGTCCAGGACTTCGAACACCGCACTGGTTCGCGCCTCGCCGAACACCCAGCACCGCACGAGCGAAGAACGATCCACCGGCCAGTCGCCCGGCCAACCGCGCATGCCGATGAGGGACTGAGGATGGTCGGTGTCGTAGGGGCGCGAGGTGAAAACGACGGCAAGCTCGCCGGTCGCGCGGGGCGGAACGGTGGCGGCGCGCTGCAGTTTGGGCTCGGCGCCCAGCGTTGCGACGTCATCCAGCCGCACGGAAATGCGGATCGGCTCAGGCGTGGGATTGGCGACGCGCACCTGCAGCGCGGTGCGTGCCGCAAGGTTCCAGGGTGAGGTGGGCCGCCACTCGATGCCGGGATGGCGGGTCGTCTTCAGCGGGAGGACTCGCCAGCCGCCGTCGGGACGCGGCTCGATCCTGGCGCCAGTGGGGGAAGGCGAAGGGCTGTCGGGCCCACGAATCAGCGACACCGCGTCCGCGGCGGCCACACCCCCAACGGCGACAAGCATGAGCAACGTCGTGCTCCAGTGTGTGCAGGTCATTATTGGGTTCTCCCCGGTGCCGCATACGATAGGGTTTGCCGCAAGGCCGGTCGAGCGCGTATTCGTTGATGCGCGGTCGCATGAGAACGGTCGAAGAGGCCGGTGGATCGCTGACCACCGCCCCGGCCAGTGTCGGGCGGCCGCCGGCCGGACGTGTGCGGGGCCAGGTGCTTCAATTTTGCGGCGGCAGCTGCCGGTGCGCGGCTGGGTGACGTGCGATGAACAGAGCCGGTCGGAGTGAAATGCGGTGGCCGGGGCGCAGTGGCGGGCGCGAGGCTCGGAGATGTACCGCCTGGCTGGTTACGGTGGCGATGGCTGCGGCGTCCGCCGCGGAGGTTGCGTTTCCGACAGAGCGGCCCGAGGGCGCGTGCTTCCCCCGGCCAGCGGAGGACGAGCTGCTCGAGATCTCGCCGCCCGGCTTTTGCTGGTGGCCGGCGGGGCCCCGCGGCCGCGTGCGATACCGCCTGCGGATCACGGACTCGCGCGGCGCTGCGGTGTATGAGTCGCCGGCGCTAAGCGAGCCGGTGCACGTGCCGTCGGTTGTGCTGGCGCCGGGACCGTACCGCTGGGAGGTGCAGGCGTTGGATGCGAAGGGCTATGTGTTGGCCGTGCGCGCCCCGCAAACGTTTGTGATCGCGTCGAACGCGGTCGCACAGCCATGGGTTCCGGCGTCGGTGCTGCTCGCACGCGTCCCACGAGAACGTCCACGTCTGCTGTTCCCGCGTGCGCAGCTTGAGGCGGTACGCGCAACGCTCGCGACGACGCGACGTGAGGCTTTTGCGTCCCTGAGAGGTGCAGCGGATTCAGCGCTCAATTTGAAACCGCCGTCCGAGCCCGATTACGACAAGCTCTCCGATCCTGCGGCGAGACGGCTGGCCTATGTTGAGGCGTTTCGCCGGATGCGGCGGTACCACGATGAGGGAATGACCGCGCTGGCGCTGATGTATCTGCTCTCGGGCGAGCGGCGGTACGGAGAAGCCGCAAAGGCGCTGCTGTTGGGCGCCACGGAGTGGGATCCGGAGGGGATCTCGTCGGTCTCTTCACCGTACGGTGACGAGATTGGTCTGGGTCTGGCGAAGTCGGCCGCGCAGGCATTCGACTGGCTGTATGATCTGCTCGACGGGGCCGAGCGGGAGCGCGTGCGCCAGATGCTGGTGGCACGGGCCGATCAGATGCTGCGGCGGTTGGAGCGGTGGGACTTTCTTGCGCGACCGGAGGAGAGCCATAACGGGCGTTTGCCGGGCTATCTGATGGAGCACGCGATCGCGCTGGCGGAGGAGCCTCGCGCGGAGGCGTGGTTGGACTATGCGCTCAGGGCCGCGCTGACCGTGTTTCCCCACTGGGCGGGCGCTGACGGGGGCTGGGCGGAGGGCATCGCCTACGGACTGGCGTACAACACGATCTACCTGCTGCCCTTTGAATCGCTGCGCGCGGCGACCGGCTTCGATCTGTGGCAGCGCCCATTCTACCGGGATGTCCGGCGGTTTTTCATGTACAACGTGTCGCCCCTCGGGGAGGTTCAGCCATGGGGCGATGGTGAGGAGGGGCAGGTACCGCAGGGCGCTGCCGGCGTGCGTGCGCTGATCCAGTTTCACGCGCTGAAGTACCGAGATCCGGCCGCTCGCGGCTGGGTGACACTGCTGCGCGATCACCGCGGCCGGCCGCCCGGCGTGGGCTGGCAGGCCGGCCTGGTCTTGCCGGACGATCTCGAACCTCTGCCGCCAACGAACCTGCCGCCGGACGGCGTCTGGTGGGGAATTGGATGGGCGGTGTTCCACAGCGATCTGGCTCGGCCCGAGCGCGATCTCATGGTGATGTTCAAATCGTCGCCCTACGGCTCGGTGAGCCACAGCCACGCGGATCAAAACTCCTTTGTGATCATGAAGGGAGGCCGGGCACTCGCAATTCCCGCGGGGTACTACTTTCCGTTCTACGGCGCACCGCACCACGCGCACTATACACGGCAAACGGTGGCGCACAACTGCGTGCTGGTGAACGGGCGGGGACAGGTGGTTCGCGACGCTCGTGCAAACGGCCGGCTGGTGGAGTTTCGCAGCCGGCCAGGCTGGGGGTATGTGCTCGGCGACGCGAGCGCGGCGTATCGCGGGGCGCTGCGGCGATTTCGCCGGCACCTACTTTTGGTGCGGCCGGCGTGGGTGGTGGTGCTGGACGAGCTGGAGGCCGATCAGCCGGCAGAGTTTCAGTGGCTGCTGCATGCGAAGGAGCGGATGGAACTGGACGAAGGCTCGCAGACAGTCGTCGGCCGGAGGGGAGAGGCGCAGATGTGGGTGCGTCTCTTCACCGCGGGCGGTTTCCGCTTTGAGCAGACCGACGGGTGGCCGGTGCCACCGTCGGCGGACTACCCCGCGGTCGCTCCGCGAGAACCTCCGCGCCAGTGGCATTTCACCGCCACGACGCGGCAGAAAACCACTTCGCGCCGCATCGCGGCCGTGATCGCAGTGGATGCCAATGCGGCTGTGGACTGGGATCGCGCGGGGCCGGACGTTCGTATCGAGGCGACAGAGGGTGACGTGCAGCTGACTCTGACGCTGCACCTCTCGCCGGAGGCCGCAACCCTGATCGAAGGGGGGATCCGGGGGAAGAGCGGCGGACCGGTTGAATCGATCCGGGTACCCTGAGTCACTCGGAGAGCACGAGCGGCGGCCGGGAGCAGGCTGCGCTGGGTTTTTGGGCAGGTGGGGTCGGCCGGGGGAGCGGCATTTGACCGCGTGCAAGCGGGGGGGCTATGCTTCGGAGCTTGTCCGGGCTCGACCGCCCGGTGTGGGAACGAGACAGCCGGAGACAGGCAATGACCACGACACTCAGCCGTCGCGCGTTCGTTGGAGCTTCTGTGGTGGGAACGGCCGCGCTAGCTGTCCGCACGGTCGCGGCCGATCAGCGCACGGCCGCCGGTGCGGGCAGCAAAGAGGAGCCGTTCCGGCTGGGGATGGCCGGTTACACCTTCCGGAAGTTTTCGCTCGAAGACACGCTGAAGATGCTGCAGCGAGTGGACGTCCGCTATCTCTGCATCAAGGACTTTCATCTGCCGCTGACCGCGGGCGAAGCGGACATCCGCGCGTTCCACGAGCTGTGCCGCAAGTATGGCGTGACCGGGTATGGTGTGGGGCCCATCTACATGGGCGACGAGGCCGCCGTGGACCAGGCGTTTGAGTATGCGAAGCGGGTCGGCGTGAAGATCATCATTGGTGTGCCATTTGAGACGGTGGAGAAGCGGCGCGTCGAATCCGCCCGACTGCTGAAGTACGTGGAGCGCAAGGTCCGTGAATACGACGTGCGCTATGCGATCCACAACCACGGGCCGGACAACCTCCCGTACGCGACCGCTGATGCGACGATGAAATGGATTGCGGATCTCGATCCCCGCATCGGCATCTGTCTTGACATCGGCCACAACCTGCGCGGTGGCGTCTGCCCGATCGAGGACCTGCGTCGTCACCACACGCGCATCTACGATCTCCACCTGAAGAACGTTACCGCGGCGGACAAGAGCGGCAAGACGGTCGAACTCGGCCGCGGCATCATTGACATTCGCGAGCTGGTGCGCGCGCTGCGCGAGGTCAACTTCGCCGGCGTGTGCAGTCTCGAGTTCGAAAAGGACGAGAACGACCCGCTGCCGGGTGTCGCCGAGTCGGTGGGATACTTTCGGGGCGTGCTCGACGCGACGCGGGCCTGACGGCGCCGTTGCACGCCCGGATTGGGCGACATCGATGCCAGATCGTTCCCTCGTGCTGGTGACCGGCGGCGCCGGGTTCATAGGTTCGCATCTGGTCGAGGCGCTGGCCGCCGACGGCGTGGAGGTGCGGGCGTTCGACAACCTGTCCAGCGGCCGTGCGGAGAACCTCGCCGGCGTGCGGGGGCGGGTGGATCTGATCGTTGGCGATGTGCGGTCGGAGGCGCAGCTGGCCGCCGCGATGGACGGGGTGGGGGTTGTTGTTCACCTCGCGGCACTCGTGTCGGTGGCGGACTCGGTGGAACGGCCGGCGGAGAACTACGAGATCAACGTGATGGGAACAGTGCGGGTGCTGGAGGCGGCGCGGGCGGCGGGCGTGCGGCGGGTCGTGTGCGCGAGTTCCGCCGCGGTCTACGGGAACGAGCCGACGTTGCCCAAGCGCGAAGACATGCCACCGGTGCCGGCCTCGCCCTATGCGGCGGCGAAGCTGGCCGGCGAGCAGATCGCGCGGGTGCATGCGGAGCTGTATGGGCTCGGCACGGTTTCGCTGCGCTTCTTCAACGTGTACGGGCCGCGTCAGGATCCGTCGTCGCCCTATTCGGGCGTGATCTCGCGGTTTGTTGAGGCGCTGGCGCGCGGCGAGCCGCCGCGGGTGTTCGGCGATGGCCGGCAGACGAGGGACTTTGTGTTTGTGCGGGACGTCGTTGCGGCGATTCGACGCGCCGCGGACTCGCCGGCGGTCGGCCGCGGCGAGGTGTTCAACGTCGGCACCGGTCGCGCCAGCTCGCTGCTTGAGGTACTCGGCGTGCTGGGGCCGCTGGCCGGCCACAGTCCCGCCCCTCGGTTTGAGCCGCCCCGCCCGGGCGACGTCCGCCACTCGGTGGCGGACATTTCGCGGATCCGTGAGGTGCTGGGATTCGAGCCGGGCGTCACGCTTGCGGACGGCCTGGCGGAGCTGTGGCGCGGCCGGGTGGCGGCTGCGGCGGGAGGTGTTCGATGAGCTCGCTGTGGCAGCGTGTGCCCGTGGACCGGTTCTACGTGACCACGCCGATTTACTATGTCAACGACCGCCCGCACATCGGGCACGCCTACACGACCGTTGTGGCGGACGTGCTTGCGCGGTATCACCGGCTGTTCGGCGTGCCGACGTTCTTTCTCACCGGCACCGACGAACACGGGCAGAAAGTGCAGCAGGCCGCGCGCGCGGCTGGCATTCCACCCAAGGAACACGCCGACCGGATGGTGCTGCGCTTCCAGGAACTGTGGCGCACGCTGGGCATCACGAATGATGACTTCATCCGCACGACCGAGCCCCGGCATACGACCGCGGTGCAGGCGGTGCTGCGCGAGTTGTACGAGCGGGGTGAGATCTACCGCGCGGAGTACGACGGCTGGTACGACGTCGGTAGCGAGACGTTTGTGACCGAGCGTGACCTGAACCTGCCACCCGGGCGTTCGCCGGCAGACTTGCCCGGTATCGTGCGGATCCGCGAGACGAACTACTTCTTTCGGATGAGCGCCTACCGCGACTGGCTGCTGGACCACATCGAGTCACATCCGGACTTCATCCGGCCGGACTTCCGGCGGAATGAAACGCTCGGCTTCCTGCGCACGCGGGAGCTGGGGGATCTGTGCATTTCGCGGCCGAAGAGCCGGCTCGAATGGGGCATCGAGCTCCCCTTCGACCGCGACTACGTCTGCTACGTGTGGTTCGACGCGCTACTGAACTACATCACTGCGATCGGCTACGGGCGCGATGAGGCGACGTTCCGCCGGTGGTGGCCTGTCTCGTTGCAGCTCATCGGCAAGGACATCCTGACCACGCACAGCGTGTATTGGCCGACCATGCTGAAAGCACTTGGTTTGCCGATGCCCCGCACGATCCTCGCGCACGGCTGGTGGCTGATGGGCGACACCAAGATGAGCAAGTCGCTCGGCAACGTGGTGAACCCGCTCGACATGGTCGGCCGCTACGGGGTGGATGCGTTTCGGTATTTTCTCGTCGCAGAGATGACACTGGGCCAGGACGCGTCGTTTTCGGAGGCGGCGTTTCTCCGCCGATACAACAGCGACCTTGCGAACGATCTCGGCAATCTGCTGAGCCGGCTGGTGACGATGGCGGGCCGCTACTGTGGCGGGCGTCTGCCCCCGGCCGGCCGGCCAGACGACCCCGCCACCGGCGAGCTCGCTGCGGCACTCGACGCGGCGCGCGGCTCGGTCGTGGGAATGCTGACGAGCTACCGGCTGGATGAAGCCGTCGCGGCGACGCTTGCGGCGGTGCGGGCGATCAACCGCTATCTTGAGGTGCGTGCGCCGTGGAACCAGGCGAAAGCGGCAGACCGGGGTCCGCTGCACGCGACGCTGCGGACGGCGGCGGAGGCGCTGCGGATCTGCGCGACGCTGCTGCACCCGGTGATGCCCGGCAAGATGGGCGAACTGAGAGGCGCGCTCGGGTTGCCGGCGGAGCCGTCGGCTCCTGTGGATCTAGCCGATGCGCCCGCGATTCCGGCGGATGCGCCCCTGCGCGCCACCGGCCCGCTGTTCCCGCGGGTGGAGGCTCCGCCGGCGGCGGCTCCCGCCGGACAGCCGCCAACCGCGGCGCCGGAGGGCGTCGTGCTCTCGCTGGAGGAGTTCCGCCGCGCGGAGCTGCGGACCGCGCGTGTGCTGTCCGCGGCGCCGGTACCGAACACCTCGAAACTGCTGAAGCTGGAGATCGACCTGGGCGCGGAGCGGCGAACGATCGTCGCGGGCATCGCGCAGCACTACCGGGCGGAGGAGCTGGTGGGGCGGACCATTGTGGTCGTTGCGAATCTGGCACCCGCGAAGATCCGGGGGATCGAATCTCGCGGCATGTTGCTGGCGGCGTCGTCGGGTGACCGGCTGCGATTGGTGACGGTGGACGGCGAGCTGCCGCCGGGTTCGTCGATCGGCTGATCGCGCGGGGAGGGCGACCAGACTCGCGGGCCTCAGGTCTCGCGGCCCTCTCGTCGCTGGTCGAGCCGCTTCAGAAAGACTTCCATCACACGGTCGTACAGCGCATCCCGAAGCACACGATCCTCCACGTCGCTTTCGACGCTCGGGTTGTCGTTCACCTCGATTACGTAGCAGCGACCGTTCACCACCTTCAGGTCAACGCCGTAGAACCCCTGGCCGATCAGGTTTGCTGCCCGCAGTGCGGTTTGAACGACCCGGCGCGGCGCCAGCTCCACCGGGAGCGCCTTGTAGGGGCCGTAGGCGGCCTCGCCGTTGCCCTGGTGGTGGTACACCTGCCAGTGGTTGCGCGCCATGAAGTACTGGCAGGCAAAGAGCGGCCGCCGATCGAGGATGCCGATGCGCCAGTCGAAATCGGTCCGCACGTACTCCTGCGCGATGAGCAGATCGGAGGTCTCGAGCAGCCGGCTCGTCTGCTGCGCGTACTCCTCGTCGGTGTCCACGCGCACGACGCCCAGCGAGAACGCGGAGTCGGGCTGCTTGAGCACGATCGGCAGCCCGAGCGTGCGCCGGACCTCCTCGACGTTGTTGCGGTGTAGGATGAGCGTGGTCGGGATCGGAATGTCGTGCCGGCGGAGCAGCTCCGCGAGGAACACCTTGTTGGTGCACTTCACGATCGAGTCCGGATCGTCGATCACCACCATGCCCTCCGCCTCTGCGCGGCGCGCGAAGCGGTAGGTGGGATTGTTCACCGCGGTGGTCTCGCGGATGAAAAGCGCGTCGAACTCCGCGAGCTCGCCGTAGTCGTCCTCGCTGATCAGCTCGGCCGAGATGCGCAGCCGCTCGGCCGCCTCGCAGAACCGTTCGAGCGCCTTCTCGTCGGAGGGAGGAGTCGGGTCCTTGCGGTCGCGCAGGATCGCGAGCCGGTAGCGCGCGGGGGCGCGGCGGGAGCGGGTCGCACTGGGGTGGGAGAAGTAGCGGTTCGCGTGCTGGAGCACCACCTCGCGGTGCGCGGCCGGCACCTCGTCCATCGAGATCGCGACCGCGCTGTGCAGTTCCCATCCGTCTTCGCCGCGCACGAAGTGCGCCTTCAGCAGTGGCACCGGGAACAGGTTGAAGAGGCTGCGCGCGAGCCGGTCGTACCGGGCGTTGAGGCTCCGCCCGAAATACACCGGCAGCGAACTGCGGTTACTCTGCAGATGCGCGAGCGCACGGTCCATCACGTCGTCGAGATCGCCGGACATCGCGCGCGCGACGGAGGGAAAACGCAGGTCCTGCATCGTCGCGACGTTCGGCAGGGGCTTATGCCCGCGCGCCTCCGCGAGCAGCGAGACGTAGTAGCCCGCCGTCTGGTAGCGGTAGGACCGACACAGGTTGTACACGCGGCAGCGCGGCAGGCTCGAGTAGCGCGGGTCGGTCAGATACTCGCGCGCCGAGACCACCTGCAGGTTCGGCGCGTGCAGCGGCCACTCCGCGGGATCGTCAACGACGCACAAGCTCAGCGGCATCGTGGGCGCTCCGCGGCGCGATGCAGGCGCGGTGGCGGACGCGGGGTCACGGGCTCACCCGCCCGGCATGGGGTCGGATCGATCCATGGTGGATGCGCGACCATGGTCGGACCAAGCCGGTCCACTGTCAAGAGGGGGCGCCCGCGCGCCGGTTGACGCTCCACCCCCGTCAGCCCACGCTTTAGCAGTGACGGGAGCGCAATGGGGATGAGCAGGCGGCAGGTCCGTTGTGTCGGGCGGCGGGCTGCTGTGGCGCTGCTGGCGGCCGCGAGCGTGGCCGCGGACGACCGCGGGAGCTGGCGAGCGCTCGGGCGGCTCCAGCCGCGGACCGCGCGCGAGGTGGGCGAGTCGCCCTGGTCGATCGGCGCGGAAACGCTCGACCGCGACTACGCGCGGTATGAGGCCTATCGCGAGCAGCTGGGCGAGCTTGGCGCTACGCGCGTGCGGCTGCAGGCCGGCTGGCAGAAGTGTGAACGCGAACGGGGCAGGATCGACCTCGAGTGGCTGGAGGCGATCGTGGAGGATGCGCTCGCGCGGGGTGTGCGGCCGTGGCTGGAGCTCAGCTACGGGAACACCAACTATGCTGGCGGCGGCGGCACGGGATTGGGCGCGGCGCTGCCGAACTCCGACGAGGCCCTTTCTGCGTGGGAGCGATGGGTTGCGGCAACGGTTCGCCGGTTCCGCGGCCGCGTTCGCGAGTGGGAGGTCTGGAACGAGCCGGACCTGCCGCAAAGCGGCATCGGGCCTGAGGAGTTCGCGGAGTTTCATGCCCGTACTGCCGCGGTGATCCGCCGCGAACAGCCGGACGCACAGATCTGGGCGCTGGCGCTCGCGGGTGATACGCGCTTTGCAGAGCGGTTTCTCCGCCGCCTCGCGGAGACCGGCCGAACCCATTTGTTTGACGCGATCACGGTGCACGGCTACCCCGAAAATCCGGATGACCTGCGCCTCCTTCATCGCGTTCGCGCGCTCGCTGCCCGGTGGGCGCCACATGCGGCGGTGCTGCAGGGCGAAACCGGCGCGCCCTCCACCAGCAACACGTTCGGCGCACTCCGCGGTCGTCCGTGGAGCGAGCGCACGCAGGCGAAGTGGAACCTCCGGCGGCTACTTGCCCACCTTCACGAGGAGGTGCCGGTCATCCATCTGTTCACGATCGCGGACCTGCGCTACCCCGGGGGCTGGAATACGAAGGGACTGCTGCGAATGAGCGAGGATGGCCGTGTGGTGGGGAAAAAAGAGGCGTGGTTCGCCGCGCAGCATCTGTTCTCGGTGCTGGATGGCCGCTGGGCCCGGCTGCGGGAGTTTCCGTGGCAGGCGTCGGTCACCGGCGGGCTCGCGGTCTCCGCGTACCGCCGGAGCGATCCCGCCGCCGATCTGGTGGCGATCTGGAGGACGTCGGCCCCACCCGTGGAGCGGGACGATTGGAGGCGGGTGGATCTCCGATTGCCCGCCGCACAGTTTGCGGAGCCGGTGTGGGTGGATTTCCGTAGCGGCACAGTGTGCGAAATCCCAGTCGGCGCGTGGTCACGGGAAGCGACAGGGTGGTGTTTCCGCGGCGTTCCGATCTGCGATTCGCCGATCGCGCTGGTGGATCGTGCCGCGCTGGTACTTCGGCCGTGCGGCGAAGATGTCGCACCGGCCGCCTCCGCAAGCGGCGAAGCGAGACGATGATCAGCGGCGCGCGGTGAGCTCGTCGAGCACGCGCTCGCGGACGCGCCGCACCGCCGCCGGGTCAGGCAAAATCGAGAGGGAACGCAGCCCGCCCGCGTTCGGGATCGGGACCAGTTCGCGCGCGGCCGCGAGCGCCGGCGACGCCGCACCGCCGACGGCCTCGAGCAGTTTCAGCAGTTCGTAGTCCTCGGCGCCTTCGCGCACCTGGGCGAGACGGATTGAGGGGACCGGCCCCTCGACACCTACGCTCGCGCCCGGATAGGCGAGATAGCCGTCGCCATTCGGATAACGGGTGAAGTAGTAGTGCGCGCCGTCATCGCTCTGTCGAATGTATGAATGCCAACCGAAGCGCCACGGATCGAACGTCCACCACGAGACACCCCAAAACTCGTAGCCCCGGGCACCATACCGGTAGCAGTAGTAGGGGAGCAGCCGCTCGGTGGCCAGGTATGGCGTGTCGATCGCCATTTGTCCGTCGCAGGTGAACAGGATGCCCCGACCGGCCGCGCGCAACCGCTCCATTGTCTCGACCGGGAAACAGCCATACTGGCCCACACCCCACACGTCGAGCGCGTCGTCCCACGCGGCACAGTGACGCCATGTGCTCGAATAGATGGGCAGCCGGGCGCCCGACTCGTGGTACATTCGGCAGAGCTCCCGCATCTGTTCCACGACGAACTGGTGGTGAACGTGGGGCTCGTCAGCGATGTAGAGCAGGTACCGGTCATGCCACCCCCGTGCACGCATTCGGTCTGCAAACAGGCGGGCGGCCTGCTGCATGGCCGACTTCCATTCCGTCGACATCGCCTCCAAGCCGAAGCGGGACGACGGCCGGTAGGCCCACCCGAACAGGTAGAAGAAATGGGGGGCATAGGCGGCGGCCATGCCCAGTTCGTTGAAGCAGTACGCCGCCTCGGCCTCATAGGCGGCGGAGTCCATCTCCACCTGGCCATTGAGCCGGCGGAACTCCGGCTCGGGCAGGATACGGTCAATGCCCACGCGATGTTCGGCCAGCAGCTTCAGCCAAGCCCGTCGGCGCCCGCCGCCGACCTCTGCAATGCCGCTGCCAAAGTCACCGCCGGGTCCCGTCCGCAGGTCGAGCAGAATCTGCAGCGACGGTCGGCGCGGCAGGGTGAGGGGCAGCACCTCCACCGAGAGCGGCACTTCAGCGAACATGCGCCCGTCAATGCGCACTTGCACGCTCCCCTCATGGAGAGCGCTTGGAGCGCTGTCGGGAACGCGGATCGTGATCCAGAACGGCTGGTTGCAGCGGGCCTCCACCCTTGCGCGGTTGGTTGGCACCAGCGGGTCCGGCCATTCTGCGGCCCAGCCGTCCGTGCTTCCGCCGCGGCGTGGCCGGCGGCGATGGCCCGGCGGGCCGTCATCGCGAAAGTATCCACTCGGGTGGTCCACCGGCACGTAGCCGACCGCCGCCACTTCTGCGGTGAGGGTTGAGCCACCCGGACCTCGCAGCGGCGTCGGCTCGAGCACGACCTCGCGCGGCGCGTCACCGGCGTACACGGCCAGCTGGGCAACCTCGGCCTCGCCGCGGGCGGCCCTCAGCCGAATCGGTGCGGCCGCCGCGGCGGGCGGCGGGTCATCGCGGAAGATCTTCACCAGCGGATCTGCGTTCCAGAGGCGGGGCGACGGGCCGGCTGCCGCGCCGGGCGCCGCCAGCGCGGCGATGCGGCCGCGTTCCACGCGCGCCAGATACACTGCGCGATGCCGTAGCACGCCGGGTCGGTTCACCGTCAGATGCAGCGAGATG
Organism: Kiritimatiellia bacterium; assembly: GCA_026417735.1. Taxonomy (NCBI): domain Bacteria; kingdom Pseudomonadati; phylum Kiritimatiellota; class Kiritimatiellia; species Kiritimatiellia bacterium. The sequence continues at coordinate 145,681 of JAOACR010000023.1, read as the reverse complement.
GTCGCGGCCTCGGGCGGTGCACGAAAGACTGTGCTGCTGAGCGTCCAGCCGTGGTGGGTTGCGCCGGGCGCAGTGCTGATCGCCCACTCTCCCGGCACCAGCGCACCGTCCGCCGTGCGCAAATGGGCGTGAACGGCTGCGCCGGCGGCGCCGCCCTCCGCCTTCAGGAGGCCGGCCAGCACGTAGCTGGCCCCAGGTTCCACCGGAATCGGCTCGGAGGTCCATCCCGTCCAAGCGTTGGAGGCGGCGGTCGAATCGAATTCCAATGTTGGGACGCCGTCCACCATATGGGCGCCAGCGCGAGCGAGGTCGGCGCGGCCCTGGAATCGCCAGCTGCGTCCCGGCGAGCGACCGTCCGCGGAACACAAGGGGGGCGCGAGGTTGTCTGTGGTCGGAAACGCTGAGAGCTCGAGGGGAGCGGCTGCGAGGTCGCAAAGGAACACGTCCCAAGCGGCGGGTGCGTCGGGCGCTCGCTCGAGCAGCGCGAGCTCGCCTAGCCGCACGGCGCCAACCGGTGTGCCGTCAGGCCGTGTTGCGCGCAGTCCGCCGGCGGGCCGGCCGCCATACCAGCGGCCGCCGAGAGGGCGAAGATCAACGAGCACCGCGCCGGGCGCCGCCGTGGTGACGGGGCTGGCGAGCTCCACGCGCGCGGCGACAACGTCGCCCGGCACGAAGCGCGGTTCGAACGGCGGCGGCGACGGGGTCGGGGGCAGCACCTCGACGCGCGCGGAGACCACCTTGAGTGCGGGGCCGCCGGAGATTGGTAGGAGCGTGACGTCGTCGTACGCCGCCTCGCCGTCGCCGTACAGCAGTGTGCCGACCGTGGCGCTGGTGGCGCCCGTCGGCACATCGAACGCCACGGCGACGCGGGTCCAGTCGCAGGTACGACTGTCGAGATCGGCATGGCGGATGATCGGAGGGCCCCCGTTGGTGTGCACGTGCACGAACCAGCCGGCGCGGCCGCGGAGTTCGTGTGAGCGGACCCAACCGGAGAGCTCGTACCGGCGGCCACCCGCCAGCGCCGGGATGTGCTGGCGCCACTGCACCCACGCGGGCGGTGCGCCGCTGGCCACGGAGACCGTTACCCCCGCCGTGCCGCCGCGGCCCGCCGTGGGGCTCCAGGCGGTTCGATGGGCGGGACTGGTGGTGGCGGGCTGCCAGTCGTGCGGGCGACCGCGCTCCGCGAATTCGAATGCGCCGTTCCGCAGGCCCGCCCTCCAGAACTCCGGCACCGGCGCCGCGCGCGGGTTGTCGGCGTAGACATAGAGGCGCACGACGCCGCCAGCCCCGAGATGAACCGGGACGCACAGCCGGTCGCCGACCAGCACGGTGCCCTCACGGCGGGACCGCCCCGTGGTGGTGACGATGTCGTACAGCAGTTCAGTGTCCGGCTCGATCGCGACGCGCAGCTCCGCGACGCGCGCGCCAGCCAACGGCGCAAGGTCCAGTTCGACGGTTTCCGCCACGGCGGCGGTCGGCGACGCGTTGGTGAGCTCCACGGCGAGTCGGCGGCGCCAGATGCCGTCGAGCCCGGCCGAGAGGTCCGTATGCCAAGGTGCCAAGATCGCGAGCAGAAGCAGTCCCGTATTCATGCCCGCATCGTGACGGTGATGTGGCGCGGTTGCAAACCTTCGGCAGTGTGTCGGCGTGTACGACGCTAGCACGAAGGGGACGGGTCAGACCGGAGGAGGGGGGGAGCGGAGTCGATCGCGCTGGACACGACCGACGCGATCCAGTCGGCGGCGGCCGAGGCGGGGTGCAGACCGTCGGGACGGCAAGCAGATTCACCACCGGGATGCGCGGCGACGAACGCCTCCCAGCCGGCGGCCAGGTCCGCCAGCGCCGCGTGGTGGTCGGCTGCGGTGCGGCGCCAGACGGCGGCGTAGTCGGAGAAGCGCGGTCGCGTTGGGGCGTACCGGCCGGACGGTGGGGGCGGGATCATCACGACGGCGCGGGAGGCCGGATTGGTGCCGGCGAGCGCGCGTAGCAGCGTCGTCAGATGATCGGAGGACTCCTCGAGCGTGCAGCGGCGTCGCTCGTCTGCGTCGTTGATCGCGAACTCGATCAGCACGCCATCCGGCTGCAGGGCCAGCACGCGGGGTCCGAACGCGCGTACCGCGTCGCGGGACGTCCATCCCCAGCCGGAGCGGTTCAGCACTTCGATGTCGGGCCGGGTGGAACGCAGTACCGCAACCCACGCACCGCCGCATGCGCGCCACGGCGCCCAGCGCACGCGCTCGGTGGAGATGCTCGAGCCGTACACGACCCAGCGCCGGCGACCGCTCATCGCCAGAGCCACCAGAGCACCGCGGCGCCGGCGCCCACCGCGGCGAGCGTGAAGGGCGCGCCGATGCGGAGAAACTCGCCAAACCGCACCAGGTGGCCCTCGCGGCGCAGCAGTCCGACCGCGACAACGTTTGCGGAGGCACCGATCGGCGTCAAATTGCCGCCCAGACATGAGCCGATCAACAGCGCGAACAACAGCAGTGCGGGTTCCCGCGCGCCGATCTGCGTCGAGAGCGTGCTGACCACCGGAATCATTGCCGCCAGGTAGGGCACGTTGTCCACGAATCCGGACACCGCCACGCTGAGCGCCAGCACCAGGGCGAAGGCGCCGCCGACGCTGCGGCCGGACCAGCCGGCGAGCATGCGGGCGAGCCGGTCCAACCAGCCCGACGAGGACAGCGAGCCCACCAGCACAAAGACGCCCATCAGGAAGAACGTCGTGTCCCAGTCCAGCGACCGGATCAGGTCTCGCAGCCGGCCCCAGCGCGCGGCGGTGCGATACCAGAGCAAGCCCACCGCGGCCAGCGCGCTCGCCCAGGCGCCGGCCAGCCACTGAAAGTCCGGATCGAACCGGTGCGTGGTGGTCAGGCCGACCACGAACACCGCCAGCAGCACGGTCGGCGTCCACGCGCGCGGCGGCTCGATCGTGATCGGCTCGACCGGTTCACGGTGACGGCGCAGCAGCCAGCCGCTGACCACCATCGAGGCGACCGCGCCGGACTGCACGATCCAGAACACGGAGGGTCGCCCGCGATAGAAGAAGAACTGGTTGAACGACAGATGCATGTGGCCGGCGAGGATCATGCTGGGCGGGTCACCGATGAGTGTGGCGGTGCCCTGTAGATTCGAGCAGAGCGCGATGAGCACCAACAGCCGAACCGGGGAGACGCCCAACCGCCGGCACAACGTCAGCGCGACCGGCGCGACGAGCAACACTACCGCGACGTTCTCCAGCACCACCGACATCGCCGAGGCCAGCCCACAGATCGCGAGCATCGCACCGGTGCCGGTGCGCGTTCGCCGCAGCACCGCCTCCGCGATTACAGCGGGCATGCGCGACTGCATGAACAGTTCCGCCAGGATCAGCGTGCCGAAGAACAACAGCACGACGTTCCACGACACGTGCTCGGTCAGCGCGATCCGCCAGGGCACCGCGCCGACCAGCATCAGCACCGCCGCCGCGCCCACGGCGCACAGTGCGCGCCGGCGCGGCAGCAGCACAAACAGCACATATGCGGCGGCGAACACCGCCGGTGGCCACCACGACAGGTCCATGCGGTTGTCCCGGCGCCGTATCGTCGCCGTCAGCTGCGGCCCGCGCAAGCGGCGCGCCGCGCGATCGCAGTTGACATATCAAATACTCATGATATATTGAGACTATGAACAACAGACGCGAATGGTCGTGCGGCGGACTCCCGGCGGCGACGCTCGAGCAAGTCGCGGACCTGCTGCGGGTGATCGCGCACCCGGTTCGGCTAAAGCTGCTGGAGCTGCTGCGGGACCGGCGGGGCGCGTCGGTCGGGGAACTGGCGCGGGCGGTGGGCGAGTCGCCGGCGGCGACGTCGCAGCACCTCAACCAGCTGCGGCGCGCGGGTGCGCTGAGCGCGGTGCGGGACGGACGGCGGGTGCGGTACCGAATCGGGGACGAGCGGATCCAGAAACTGGTGCGGTGCGTCTGTTGCGCGGGAGCGGCCGGGGCGAAAGGAGGTGCGGGATGACAGTGGCGGCGTGTTGGATCTCAGTCGCGATGGCGGCGGCGATGCCGGCTGGTGCGCTGACGCTGGAAGAGTGCATCCGGGCCGCGCTGGAGCACAATCCAGACGCGGCGGCGGCGGAGGAGCGGGTGATCGCCGCGCGGGCGGCGCTGCGACAGGCGCGGTCCGCCGGGTGGCCGATGGTGGGCGTGTCCGCTCAGCATGCTCGCACCGACAATCCGCCGCAGGCGTTCATGATGGCGCTCAACCAGCGTGCGCTCGATATGCGCGATCCCGCGTTCGATCCGAACGATCCGGACGACACCGGCAACACGCGGCTCTCGATCGGGCTGAAGTGGCGACTGCTGGACTTCGGACGGCGCGCGGCAGGCGTCGAGGCGGCCGCCGCAATGGCGCGTGCGCGAGAGGCGGCCGCAGAGGCGGTGCGGAACCAGCTCGCCTACGAGGTGACGCGCGCCTGGTACGGCGCGCTGCAGGCGCGCGAGTTCGAGCGGGTGCAGACCGCGCAGGTCGCGTCGCTGGAGGAGAGCCTGCGGATTGCGCGGGAACGCGAGGCCCGCGGCGCGGCGATCCGTGGTGACGTGCTGTCGATCGAGGTGCGGCTGAGCGAGGCGCGGGAGGACTTGGTGCGCGCGCGCAACGCCGTCAGCCTGGCGATCGCCGCACTGAATACCGCGATCGGGCGCGATCTGGCCTCGCCCGAGCGGCTTCCGGAGCGCGGCGAGGTGACGGTAGAGCCCGAGGGTGAACTGCGGGACGACCTGCCGCTGGAGGACCATCCCGCCGCGCGTGCGGTCGCCGCGGCAGCAGACGCGCGTCGCGCCGCTGCGCGACGCGCGCGCGCGGAGTTCCGTCCAACGCTCAGCGCATTCGCGTCGAGCGACTGGGACGCGGAGGACGTCGACGGCTTCGAACGCAGTTACCTGGCGGGGGTTGTTGCGGAGCTCGACCTGTTTGACGGTTTTCGTCGGCGCGGCGCGGTGGAGGAAGCCGCTGCGGAGGTGCGCGCGGCGGACGCGGAAGCGCGACGGACGATGGACCAGCTGCGCTTCGAGCTGCGGCAGGCGGTGATCCGTGCCCGCGAGGCGGCGGAGCGGCTGAAGGTGGTCACACGGGCGGCGTCCGCGGCGGACGAAGCGCTGCGCATTGCGCGCGCGCGGTACGAGCAGGGCGCCGCGGACCTCGCGGAGCTGTTGAACGCGGAAGTGGCGCAGGCGTCGATTCGCAGCCGTCACGTCGCCGCGCTGTACGACCACCGGATCGCGCTCGCGAACGTGGAGCGGGCGCAGGGACGGCTGGCGGCCGCGTTTGCGGCACGGGGCGGCGCGCGGTGAGGAATATCGACGGTGGCGGCATGCAAGGGAGGTTGGCGATGAACACACGGTGGATCTCGAAGTTGGCGGCGGCTCGGAAGCCGCTGCTGGGAGCGGCGGGACTCGTCGCGCTGGTGGTGTGGTCGGCCGGTGGCTGTGGGCAGAACGTGGCGCCGGGTGTGGCGCCGGCCCCGCTGGGCGATCCGTTGCCCCCGGGAGCGGTGACGCTGCGCGTCGCCCGCGTGCGTGCGCCCGGCTGGGTGGAGGTGCCGGCGACAGTGGAATCCGAGTCGAAGGCGACGCTGAGCGCGAAAGTCCCAGCGCACGTGCGGGAGGTGCTGGTAGGGGCGGGCGCGGTGGTGCGCGAAGGGCAGGAGCTGATCCGGCTTGATGACCGGGAGATCGCCGAGCAGGTCGCCGCCGCGGAGGCGCAGCTGCGCCAGGCCGAGGCGGAATATCGGCGCACGAAGGGCCTGTTCGACTCCAACGCGGCGACGGAGCAACAGCTGCTGGCTGCGGAAACCGCGCGCGAGGCAGCCCGTGCGCAGCTCGAACGGGCGAAGGTGATGCTGTCCTACACCCGCATCATCTCGCCGATGGACGGTGTGGTCACCGACCGGCGTGTGGAGCCCGGAGACCTCGCGTCGCCGGGCATGCCGCTGCTGGCGGTGTATGACCCCCGCCGGATGCGGGTGGAAGCGGCGGTGCCGATGCGGCTGGTGGAGCGGCTGAGTGTTGGCCAGGAGGTGGAGGTGGAGTTCGCCCAGCCCGCGGTCTGTCGGCGCGGGACGGTGTCGGAAATCGTGTCGGAGGTGGATCCGGCGACGCGCACGCAGCGCGTGAAGGTGCGGCTGGCGGAGTCGGAGGGGCTCAAGCCCGGCGCGTTTGCGCGGCTGATCGTGCCGACCGAGCCGTTGGAGCGCATCCGGGTGCCGGCGGGGGCGGTGGAACGGGTGGGCCAACTGGAATACGTCCGGGTGGTCCGGGGTGACCGGATGGTGCGCCGGCTGGTGCGAACGGGCGTGGGGCGGGACGGCCAGATCGAGGTGCTTTCGGGCCTCGACGATGGCGACGTGGTGGTGCTGCTGCGCGCGGAGGGCTGAGCGATGTCCGCGAATGGTGAGCGGGGAGACGGACTGGTCCGGAGTTTTCTGCAGGGGCACCTGTCGGCGCTGCTGATGGTGATCAGCCTTGCGGCGGGTTTCGTCGCGTTGATGGCGACGCCGCGCGAGGAGGAGCCACAGATCGTCGTACCGCTCGCCGATGTGCTGATCTCCTATCCGGGGGGCAGCGCGGAAGAGATCGAGCGACGGGTCGCGTCGCGGCTGGAGCGTCTGCTCTACCAGATTGACGGAGTCGAGTACGTGTACTCGATGTCCATGCCGGGCCAGGCGGTCGTGACGGTCCGCTTTCACGTCGGCGAGGACCGGGAAGAAAGCCTGATCAAGCTCTACAACAAGATCTTCCAGAACATTGACCGCACGACACCTGGTGTTGCGGGATGGGTCGTGAAGCCGGTTGAGATTGACGATGTGCCGATCGTCGCGGCGACGCTCTACTCGGATCGTTACGGCACGCACGAGCTGTACCGTCTCGCCGAGGAGGTCGCCGCGAAGCTTCAGCATGTGCACAACAGCGCGCGGATCACGCTGCACGGCGGCGAGCCGCGCGTGGTACAGGTGCGGCTCGACCCCGACCGGCTCGCGGCGCATCAGCTTTCGCCGCTGGAGGTCGCCGGCGCGCTGAAGGTCTCCAACCACCATCTTCAGGCCGGTTCGATGCAGCGGGCGAACCGTGAGATTCCCGTGGAGGTCGGCCCGTTCCTGCGTTCGCCGGACGAGGTCCGCAACCTGATGGTCGGCGTGCATGCGGGCCGGCCGGTGTACCTGCGCGACGTTGCGGAGGTGGTGGACGGACCCGACGAACCCCGCTCCTACTCGAGGATCGGCTTTGGCCCGGCCGACGGCGCACACCCGGTCGGCGCGGAGTACGCGGCCGTGACGATCGCGGTGGCGAAGCGGAAGGGTAGCAACGCGGTGTGGGTTTCGCGCGACGTTCAGCGCACGCTGGAATCGCTGCGGGGCTCGCTGATTCCGGAGGACGTCGGCATCCGGATTACGCGCGACTATGGCGCGACCGCGAACGACAAGGTCAACGACTTGGTTCGTTCGCTCGGCCAGGCGATCATTGCGGTGGTGGGGCTGATCGCGCTGGGAATGAACTGGCGGGTTGGCGCGATCGTTGCGCTCGCCGTGCCGATCACCTACTCGCTGACGCTGCTGGTGAACCTGCTGGCGGGCTACACGATCAACCGGGTCACGCTATTTGCGCTGATCCTCGCGCTCGGTTTGCTGGTGGACAATCCCATCGTGGTGGTCGACAACATCTACCGCCACCTTCAGCGCCGGCGCCTGCCGCCGGACGACGCGATCCAGACCGCGGTTGTGGAGGTGCTGCCGCCGGTCACGCTCGCGACGCTCTCGGTGATCGTCGCGTTCCTGCCGATGTTTTTCATCACTGGCATGATGGGCCCGTACATGCGGCCGATGGCGCTGAACGTGCCGCTGACGATGCTCGCCTCGCTGCTGGTTGCGGCGACCGTGACCCCGTGGATTTCGAAGATGCTTCTCGCCGGTCACACCACTGCGTCGCCGGGGTCGGAGGCGGTCAACCGGGCGGGGCTCACCTGGCGGTTCTACAGCCGGTTGCTTGCGCCGTTTGTGGACTCGCGTCGCCGCGCGTGGGCGCTGCTGAGCCTCGTCGCGCTGCTGTTTGCCGGATCGGTCTGGCTGGCGCTGGAGGTCGTCCCGCTGAAGATGCTGCCGTTCGACAACAAGAACGAGCTGCAGGTGGTGGTGGACCTGCCCGAGGGATCGACGCTGGAGGCGACCGATGCGGTCGTGCGCGAGGTGGAACAGCTGTTGCGCACCGTCCCCGAGGTGCGCGACTTCACGACCATCGTCGGGGACGCCTCGCCGATGGACTTCAACGGCCTCGTCCGCCACTACTACCTGCGCCGCGCTCCGCATTTGGCGGACGTCCGCATCAACCTGCTGCATCGCACGAAGCGCGCCGCGGACAGCCATTCCATTGCGCTGCGGTTGCGGCCCGCGCTGGCGGAGATCGCACGGCGGACCGGGGCGACGTTGCAACTGATCGAACTGCCGCCAGGTCCGCCGGTGCTCGCGACGCTCGTCGCCGAGGTGTACGGAGGCCCGGAGCATCGCTATGAGGACTTGATCGCGGCCGCGCGAATTGTCCGCCAGCGGATGGAACAGGAACCCGGCGTCGTGGACGTGGATGATACCACCGAGGCGGCCCGTCCGCAGCTGGTGTTCGAAGTGGATCGCGACAAGGCGGCGCTGAACGGTGTGTCGACCGAAGCGATCGCGCAGACGCTCGCGATGGCGCTGCACGGGGCGCCGGCGGGCGTGCTGCACGAGCCGGCCGAGCAGAACGAGTGGCCGATCGTGCTGCGGTTGCCGCGCGAACTGCGCAGCGATCCGGCGCGGCTGGCGTCGGTACCGGTGAAGGGCGGCATGGGGCAGATCGTGCAAATCGGCGAGCTGGGACGGTTTCGCGAAACGGTCGCGCCGCCGGCCATCTTCCACAAGAACCAGGAGCGGGTCGTGTACGTCACCGCCGAGGTCGCCGGCCGCGGTCCCGCCTACGCGGTGCTCGCGCTGCAGCGCCATTTCGAACGAAACCCGTTGCCCGGCGGCATCCAGGTGAACTGGCGCGGCGAGGGCGAATGGAAAATCACGCTCGACGTGTTCCGCGATCTCGGCCTCGCATTCGGGGCGGCGCTGCTGGCGATCTACGTGCTGCTGGTCTACGAGACGCGCTCCTACTCGATGCCGGTGGTCGTGATGCTCGCAATTCCAATGACGCTGATCGGGATCATGCCGGGCTTCACGCTGCTGAATGCGATCGTCGCCCGGCCGGTCGGCGGCTTCGACACCCCGGTGTTTTTCACTGCGACCGCGATGATCGGCATGATCGCGCTCGGCGGCATCGTGATCCGGAACGGCGTGCTGCTGATTGACTTCATTCGGGGTGCGGTCGCGCGCGGCGCGACGCTGCGCGACGCGATCCTGGATTCCGGTGTGGTACGCATGCGCCCGATCGCACTGACCGCCGGCACCACGCTGCTCGGTGCCTGGCCGATCACGTTTGATCCGATTTTTAGCGGTCTGGCGTGGGCACTGATGTTCGGGCTGTTGGTGTCCACGCTGTTCACGCTGGTGGTGATCCCGGTGGCGTACGCGCTGGTCCGCGGCGGAGACGTCGGCGGGAACCGCGGGGAGGTGCCCCAATGAAAATGCTGGTGCTGATTGGTCCGGAGGGCCGTGAGGACGACCTGCGGCGGCTCATCGCCAGCCACGAGGTCCACGCGTATTCCGAGTTCCGCGGTGTGATCGGCGAGGGCACCACCGGCCGGCGGCTCGGCACGCCGCTGTTCCCCGGTCGCTCGGTGATGATCTTTACGGTCGTCGAGGACCCGAAGCTGGTTGAGCTACGGGCAGCGGTCGAGGCGTTCCGGGCAACGCTCTATCCCGGCGAGGGGGTCCGCGCGTTCGTGCTGCCCGTGGAGGAGATGCTCGGATGAGCGGCGCGCTCCGAATCGTGATGGGCGCGGCGGCGGGAGCCGCGCTGGGATGGACGGTCTACCGCTTCATCGGGTGCCGCACCGGTGGCTGCCCGCTGACCTCAAACCCGTGGACCGCGATGATCGTCTGGGCGCTGCTGGGCGCGATGCTCGCCGCGCCGCCCCGCTGACCGGCCGGTTGGAGGATCGGAACGATGAGATGGTGGAGCGGATTTCTGACGGGGGCGTTGGCGGTTCTCGCCGTCGCGGGGACACTGACCCCTCGCCTCATGCTGCGGGAGACCGAAAGCCCGCTGGGTTTGGAGGAGACCGTTGCGGCGATCACCAATGCGGCCGTCCGGGCCGGGTGGGTCGTTTCCTCGGTGCTGCCAATGGATGAAACGATCCGTCGGCACGGGGGCGATCCGGGACGGCCGGTCCGGGTGATCAAGCTCTGCCGGGCCGACCACGCCGCCGCAGTGCTGCGCGACGAGCGGGCGCGCGTCGTCGCCACGCTGATGCCGTGTTCAATCGCGGTGTATGAGACCGCCAGCGGTGTGAAAATCGGTACGATGAACGCCGCGCTGATTGGACGCCTTTGGGGCGGAACCATCGCGCGGGTGATGGGCGGCCCGGTCGCGCGCGAGCAGGCGGCGTTTGTTCGGGCGGCATCCGAGACGGAGGTGCGGCGATGACGGTGGAGCGGGCCATTCGGGTGCTGGCGGGGACGCTCGTGCTGGCCGGTGTCGTGTTGAGCCGCCTTGTTCATGAGGCGTGGCTGTTGGTGGTGGTGTTCGTCGCCGTGAACCTCGTGCAATCGGCATTCACCGGATTTTGCCCCGCCGAAACGCTGCTGCGGCGCACGGGCAGGTTCCGAACGGAGCGTCAAGGTTGAACGGCTTGGCCGAGCCGGTTCTTTTGTGGAACATGGAGAGGAAAGGACATCGAACATGAGCGCAGGACTGTTGGAGCTGACAACGGAGAACTTTGACAACACCATCGCGACGGGCGTGACGCTGGTCGACTTCTGGGCGCCCTGGTGCGGCCCCTGCCGCATGCAGACGCCGATTCTCGAGCGGCTGGCTCCCGCCGTTGCGCCCGCGAAGATCGCCAAGGTAAACGTAGATGAGCAGCCAGATCTTGCGGTTCGCTTCAACGTGCGGAGCATTCCCACGCTGATTCTGTTCAAGGACGGCAGGGTCGTGCAGCAGCTGATTGGCGTGCAGAGTGAGGCGAAACTGCAGCAGGTGATCACGAGCGCCTGAGGCCGATGCCGCTCTACGAGTACAAGTGCCGCAAATGCGGTGCGGAGGCGGAGCTGCTGGTTCGGGAGTCCGACCCGCGGCCGCGATGTCCGAAGTGCGGCTCATCGGCGCTGATGCGCCAGTACTCCACATTCACCGCCGCTGTGCGGACCGGGTCGCCCTCCGGCTGCGCCGGCGGAGCCTGTCCGCTGCCCAGCTCGCCCTGTGCCAGCGGTGGATGTGCCGGCGGCACCTGTCCGCTGGGCTGAGACCGCTGGCGCAACGTGCCAACGCTCTGGGGCAGCGCGCCACCGCTGCAGCGTTCCTTTCGCGCCCCGATGGATGACGGCCGGCGGTGCCTGACCTCTACCATCGGCGACGGAAAGGATCGCTATGGTGAGGCCTTGCCAGTGAAAGAGTTCAGGCGTGTGATCAGAGTTGTCTCGCCGCCGATGGTTTGACCGTTGGGAGTGCGCCGAACCCGTTCAACGGTGTGCGTTGAGGGTAGTGTAACGCGCTCCGTGAGACGGCACCACACGGTACCGCTCGCGTCAGATGCGCGCAGCGGATGACAGATGCGGTAACACAGGTGGGTATTCCCGGCAACGATGGTTGAGAGCCTGCGGTGAGGTTGGCGCCAGCGGTAGGCACAACCTTCCGTTCTCTAAGTAACCGGCATTTGCGCGGCCCTGTGGGGAAGGTGATTCGCGGGTTCGACGCGGCGTACCGTCCCCGCGCCAGGCCTCGAGCGGAATCTTGCTTACGCACGGCCTCAGAGTTGATCGAGGCGGGGAAGGGTGAACCGGATGGCGGCAGAGATGTCGGAGATCACCGGCCGGGCCGCTGCGCGGTGGCAAAGCGACCGTGGCAGGACATATCGCGGAGCAGGCGGGTTGCGGTGAAGCCGGTCGCGGTCATGAGCTCGAGCACGGCGGCTCCTTGCGCGTCGCCGATTTCCAGATACAGCCGCCCGCCGGGGCGTAGTGCGGTGAATGCGGCCGGAATCAGCCGCCGGATCACCTCGAGGCCGTCCGGGCCGCCGTCCAACGCGATGCGGGGTTCGTGGTCCCGGACCTCGGGAGCGAGCCGCGAAAGGTCCGACCGCGCGACATAGGGCGGGTTTGAGACCACGAGGTCCGCCACCTCCGTACCGGCGTCACCGAAGAGATCTGCGGCGATCCAGCGGATGCGGTCGGCAACGTGATGTCGTGCGGCGTTTGCACGGGCGAGATCAAGTGCGGCAGGGTCAAGATCGGTCGCGGTGATGCGCGCGGTTGGCCGCTCGAGAGCGAAAGTGATCGCGAGCACGCCGCTGCCGGTGCCGATGTCCCAGACGTCGGCGACCGCTCCGGGGGGCAGTGCCTCCCGCAGCACGAGTGTGGCCAGCTCCTCGGTTTCAGGGCGTGGAATCATCGCGCGGCCGTCCATCGCGAAGGGCCGACCCAGGAATTCAGCCCAGCCGAGAGCGTAGGCAAGCGGTTCACCCGCCAGCAGGCGGGCGGCGATGCGGTCCAACTGCGCGACCGCGCCAGCCGACGGGGTCGGCGCGAGCCCCGCGCGCAACGTCGCGCGGCCGACGCCGAGCACCGCTGCGACCGCCCATTCCGCAAGCGCCGCTGGCTCGGCACGCCCCGCCGCCTCCAGCCTCCGAGTCAGCTCACGCGCCGCGTCGAGCGCGGTCCGCCCCCCGCGGGCCGTCATGTCCTGACCAGCTCCTCCAGCGCGCGTCGAATCCGCTCATCGTGGTCGCGGCGCCGCAGCTCACCGATCAGTTCGTCGAGGTCGCCGTCGAGAATCTCCGGCAGCCGATGGGTGGTGTAATTGATGCGGTGATCGGTGACGCGGCTTTGCGGAAAGTTGTAGGTGCGGATGCGCTCGCTGCGGTCGCCGCTGCCGATCTGCGCGCGGCGAGCGTCCGAGCGCCGTGCGGCCTCGTCGCGGAGTTTCAAATCCAGCAACCGGGCGCGGAGCACCCGCATCGCTTTCTCCTTGTTACGCGTTTGGGACCGCTCATCTTGACACTGCACCACGATGCCGGTCGGCAGGTGGGTGAGGCGCACGGCGGACTCGGTCTTGTTCACCTTTTGCCCGCCCGCACCAGACGCCCGGAACAGATCCATCCGGATCTCGTCGGGTGCAATGGCGATCTCGTCGATCTCCTCCGCTTCTGGCAGCACCGCGACGGTGGCGGTGGACGTGTGAATGCGTCCTTGCTGTTCGGTCACCGGTATGCGCTGCACGCGATGTGTGCCGCTCTCGAAACGGAGCCAGCCGTGTGCACCGGGACCCTCGACGGAAAAGATGATCTCCTTGTAGCCGCCGATGTCCGAGGCGCTGACGTCCAGCACGCTGACCCGCCATCCTTTCCGGTCCGCGTAACGGGAGTACATTCGAAACAGGTCGGCCGCGAACAGCGCCGCCTCCTCCCCGCCGGTGCCGGCGCGGATCTCCATGATCACGTTGCGCTCGTCCGACTCGGGCGGTGGCGCCATGGCTTCGACGATCTGGCGCTCGGTGTCCGCCAGTTGTCCACTGAGCCGCTCGACGTCGGCGGTCGCCAGCTCACGGAGTTCCGGCTCACCGGCGGGGTCCTCGGCCAGCCGGCGCGCCTCGTCGCGCTCCCGCGACAGCGCGTCCCGCCGTTCGGCCAGCTCGCAGATCCGCTGCAGGCGCGCGTGGTCGGCAATGAGCCGGCGGTAACGCGAGGCCGATGTGGCGGCGCCGGGCCGGCCGAGCTCGGCGGCGAGCTCGTCGCGCTGGCGGCGGAGCGATTGCAGAAGATGCTCGGGAATCATCGCCAAAAACGGGCCGGGGCCGCCGGGGCTGCCGACACGCCCCGCCCGGCCCCGGTCGGAACCGCAGCGCTAGCTGGTCTTCGCCGTACCGTAGCGCTTGCGGAAACGGTCCACGCGCCCCTCGGTGTCGATCAACTTCGCCTGGCCGGAGAAGAACGGATGGCAGCGGGAGCACGTGTTGATGTGCATTTCCCGCACGGTGGAGCGCGTTTCCACTCGGTTGCCGCAGGCACAGGTGATCGTCGCGGGCCCGTACTCTGGGTGAATATCCTTTTTCATGGTCAGGTCCAGCTGCTGCGACCGGCTGCACCGGCGCAAACGTTCACTTTACTGCCGCGGCCTTGAACCGGCAAGCGCGGTCAGCGGCGGGCCACCGAGCTGTGGCAAGGCGGTCCGGCTGGCGCGTGCGCGAAAAGCCGATAGGCTGTGGAGCTCATCGAGTGAGGTGCTCCAATGGGCCGAAGATCCAGGTCGTCCCGGACGCTGTCACCGCCGGCCGGTGGCGAAGTCACCGCGGCCGATCGCGCGGAGGCTGCGCGCCGTATCGTGCGCGTCGCCGCGGAGGTTCGCGATGACATCCTGCGCCGTCACCGTCGTCCGCAGCTGCGATTCCCGGTGCGGGCGCTCTCGAACGTGCGATACGATCCGAAGACCGGCCATCTGGAAATGCTGGGCCGGATGGCGACGCGTACCCTGTCGGTCGGCACTGTGAAGACCTTTGCGCAGTCCATGCGGCTGCTGGCGACCACGAAGCTGGACTTGCTCGACCGCGACGATATCGCGGGCAAGCGCGAGGTCTACTACAACAGCAAGAGCTGGGGCGAATGCCGCTTTGAAAACCAGAGCGAAAGCGACAGCCTTCTGGACGACATCGAGGCGATGCTGGGTGTCAACCGTGAGGTGCTCGGCTACATTCCGGAGGAGCGCGGCGGCGAGGTGTGCGGTCCGCTGGTGGTGGTGGACCGCGACCCACGCAGCGGCCGGCCGATCCGGATTGACTGCACGCAGCTGGGCACGGGCGCTTGGAGCATACCGTCGCGGGTGGAACATCTAGAGTTTGAGACCCGGGCGAAATGGGTGCTGGTGGTCGAAACCGCTTCGCTGTTTCAGCGCCTCGTGCATCATCGATGGTACGAAGCTGCCCGGTGCATCCTGATCTCGATGAGCGGGGTACCCACCCGCGCATGCCGCCGGTTTGTTCGCCGTCTGGCCGACGCCACGCGGCTACCCGTGTTGGCCTTCACCGACGGTGATCCGTATGGCTACTGCAACATCTACCGTACGCTGAAGTGTGGCAGCGGTCAGGCCGCGCACATCAACCGGCTGTTCTGCGTGCCACAGGCGCGCTATCTCGGCGTGACGCCGCAGGACATCCTGGACTACGATCTCGAGGACGCGACGCATCCGCTCGAAGAGGCCGACGTGAAGCGCGCGCGCGACGCGCTGAAGAACGACCCCTTCATCCGGCATCACCCTCCCTGGCAGGCCGCGCTGACCCAAATGCTGGAGATGGGTGTCCGCGTGGAACAGCAGGCGTTCGCGAAGCATGGTCTGAACCACGTGATGGAGGTCTATCTGCCCGACAAGCTGAAGCGCCAAAACTTTCTGCCCTAGCTCTGCGCCGCGGCGCTGCCGACCGTGCCGTCCGCCAGTCGGCTTGCGTTCGGCGAGGTCGGCGTCCGGGGCAGTCGAAACCAGAAGCAACTGCCCCGTCCCACTTCGCTCTCCACGCCGACCGTCCCGCCGTGTGCGAGCACAATGTGCTTCACGATCGCAAGGCCCAGGCCAGTCCCACCCTCGCGGCGGCTGCGGCTCTTGTCCACGCGGTAGAAGCGCTCAAACAGCCGTGGCAGGTGCACCGCCTCGATACCGGGCCCGTGGTCCGTCACGCTCCAGACGATGAATCCGTCCTCCGGACGGCATGCCAGCTCCACGGTTCCGCCCGGCGGACTGTACTTGATCGCATTGTCGAGAAGGTTGACGAGCGCCCGGGTGACGAGGTCAGCGTCGGCCTGAAAGGCGAGATCGGGCGGGCCGCGCACCTCGATGCGAATGTTTCTCTCGGCCGCGAGCGCGGCGCAGGCTTCGGCGGCATCGTTCGCAATCGCGCCGCTGGTGGTGGGCACCGGCCGCAAAACCGACTGCTCTGCCGCCTGATCCAAACGCGCCAGCTCCATCAGGTCTTCCACCAGTCGCTGGAGCCGCCGCGTTTGACGCAGTGCAATCTGCAGGAAGCGCTGCTGATCTTCCGGCGAGGGTCGCTGCGGGTCGGTTAGCGTCTCAAGGAAGCCGCGAATCGTCGTCAGCGGCGTCTGCAACTCATGGGTGACGTTCGCTACGAACTCGCGCCGCAGCGTCAGCAGCCGGTTCATTTCGGTGAGGTCGTTCAACACCATCACCGCGCCGCGGATCCCCCCGACGGGGTCAGTGAGCGGGGCGGCCCGGCCGTGGAGGAACCGCTGGGTCCGCCCATCGGTCAGCGAGACGCCCGCCTCGGCAGCCGTACCTTCGCGCAGCGCTCGGACGAGGATCTGCTGGAGCTCCACCAGCCGGACGGTTTCGCGGAGGTCGGCGCCGCGTCGCAGCCGCGTACCGAGGATGTCCGCCGCGCGACGATTGCCGAACAGCAACCGCTCGGCGGTGTCGATCGCGATCACGCCCTCGGTGAGACTCTCGAGCATCGTCTCCATTTCGCGCTGTTGAGACTCCGCCAGAAGGATCCGTTGCTGCAGTTCCGCGGCCATGTGGTTGAGCGCGTCGGCCAGCGTGTCCGTCTCAGCGCAGCCCGAACGAGGTGCCCGGCTCGAAAGATCGCCCGTCGCGAGGGCGCGGGCGACCGTCGTGAGCGTCGCCAGCGGCCGCTGCAGACGAACCGCGATCACGGCGGCGGTGGCCATCACCGCCAGTAACAGCGCGGCGCCTGCCGCAACAAGACGGCGAGAAACCGCGCGGAAATCTCCTTCCAATACGGTCAGCGGGATCGCAGTTCGCAGTACGCCAATCACACGCCCGCCCAGCTGCAGAGGTCGGGCCACATACATCATCTTCACGCCCGTGGTGTCACTCTGGCGCACTGCACGGCCAATCTGGCCAGCAAGAGCGGCGGCCACTTCGAGGCGACCGCCGTGGGGTGGCATTTGCGCAGGATTCGCCGCAGAGTCCGCCCAAACCGTGCCGTCGGGGCCGATCACCGTCACGTGCGTGTCCGTCGAAATGGAGCGCGCGAGACGGACCAAATCACGGGCCGCCGAAACGTCCGGGCGGTCAAAACGATCAGAAAAAAACAGCGACTCGAGATATCGGCTTTCCGCAATCAGCCGCTGGAATGCATTTTCCTCATGCAGTCGCTGGAGAGCGCGAGCCAGCCACCACCCCGTCAGCAAAGCGGCAAGCGAGGCAACCGCGCAGAGCGGCACGAGCAACCGGACCAGAATCCCTCGCGAGGGCATCAACTCTCACGGAAACGGTACCCCACCCCCCGGACTGTCTCAAGCCACTCCGCATACCGTCCCAGCTTGCGGCGGAGATTCACCATCTGGACGTCCACCGAACGGGCGGTGACGGGATAATCCGTCCCCTTCACGGCGTCGACGATCTGGTCTCGGGTGAACACCCATCCCGGTTTCGACGCGAGGAACCTCAGAATCCCGAATTCGGTCGCCGTCAGTTCCACCGGCTTGCCCTTGATCGTCACCTCGCGCCGACCCGGATGGATGCGGAAGTCACCCACCGCGATCGGTTCGTCGCTCATCGCCAAGCGCTGCCGCCGGCGGAACACGTTGCGAATGCGCGCCAGCAGCACCTTCGTGTTGAACGGCTTGGTGATGTAATCCTCCGCGCCAAGCCGAAGGCCGGAGACGATGTCGCTCTCGTCGCCCCGCGCGGTCAGCATGATGATCGGCAGCGTGCAGGTGCGCCCGTCCGCCTGCAGCATCCGCGCCACTTCCATTCCGTCCACGCCCGGCAGCATCAGGTCGAGCAACACCAGATCGAATCCGCCCTCTCGGGCGCGTTGCAGCGCGGTGTCGCCATCCGCGACGATCGTCACGCGGTAGCCCTCTCGCTCAAGGTTGTAGCGAAGGAGCTCCTGGATGTCCTCGTCGTCTTCTACCACCAGAATGTGTTCTCTCGCCATACGCCCTGCGAAGTGGCCGGCTCACGTTCGTTCCTGTCGGGGTCTGATCCGAACCGGGCCAAATCTAGCGTGCGCCCGGCCCGATCAACCTCTTGTTTGGTAATTGTGAGCATTCGATTTGACCGGGAACCTGTCAACCGGCTTCCGCACCATCGGTCTGTCTTCCGGGGGCGGGCGGAAGGCGGTGATGACGCCGCCGCGGAAATTTTCCGGCGCTGCGCCTTCCATCGTTCGGTGGCGCCGGCCATTACGGTCAGCGCCAAAGCGAAAGGATGCGATGATGACAACGATGAACCTCGTGGTGCTGGCCGGTCGACTCACCCGCGATCCCCGCTTGCGCACCGCTGGCAACGGCATGTCGGTCGCGGATCTCGGCGTTGCGATCAATGAGCGTCACCGCACCGCTGAGGGGCGGGAGACCACGCGCACCTGTTTTGTGGACGTGACCGTTTGGCAGCGTAGCGCCGACGCCTGCGGCCGTTATCTCCGCAAAGGAGCCTGCGTGTTGGTCGAAGGACGGCTGGCGACCGACCAGTGGACGGATGAGCAGGGTCGCTCTCACAGCCGACTGCGGGTGGTTGCGGAAAGGGTGCAGTTCCTGGATCGTCCCAAGCATAACGGTGGGGCGAATCCCGCCGGACAGATGGCGTCCGCGTTGACCGGCTCCGTTCCAGCGCCAGCCGCTGCAACCCGTGAGCGCTCTTCGGGCGCAACCCCAGCGACGTGTCCGCCGACACCTCGCAACTAAAGAAGGCGCTGCTCGTGCTCTTGTCCGGCGTCATTCCACGGCAATCTAGGGTGCTAGGTGTATCCCCACCCCTACAAAGGGGCGGTGCGCCGGGACAGCTATTGCGACCGCCGGCTGGCTGGAGGGCGCGCTCCAACGCGGGCCGCATCACGCCGAGCCGGAGTTGTGCCGTTTGAGCGTGGCCGAGAACGCGGATCGCCAAATAAAGCCCGCAGGAGGCGCGGCCTCGTGGTGGCCGGCGGACAAGCACGCGAGAGTGTGGCGCCAGCTTGCCGGGATTCCCGATTGCTTGTCCGTGAGGGTGTTATCAATTGGCGGCGCCGTCGTTGGACGTTGTTGGAGAGCCGGTTGCCGCCCTTCGAGATTGGCGGGCGGTGCCGCAGCCGATAAAGTGAACGAACCATGGACCTTTTCGAAGTGTTTGCGCAGCGCCGATCGGTCCGACGGTTCCGACCAGAGGCGGTGCCACCTGCTTTACTGACGCAGGTGCTTGAGGCGGCCCGACAGGCGCCATCCGCAGGCAACCGACAGGCCTTTGAGATCGTCATCATTCGCAGCCGTTCCCGGCGGGTGGCTCTGGCGCGTGCCGCGTTCGAACAGTGGTTCATCTCGGAGGCACCGGTGGTGTTGGTGTTTCTTGCTGCGCCTGCCCGCAACTGCGATAGGTACGGGCAGCGCGGCGCCGAGCTGTACGCCGTACAGGACGCTACCATCGCTTGCGCTCACGCACACCTGGCGGCGGCCGCGTTAGGGCTGGGAAGCTGCTGGATCGGCGCGTTCGACGAACGCACGGTGGCCGAACTTGTTGGCGCGCGCAACCGCGAACGGCCGGTCGCGGTACTGCCCATCGGATGGCCAGCGGAGGAGCCGGTCTCCCCCCCTCGTCGTCCGCTGGCCGACCTGCTGCACGAGGAACAGCTGCGCTGAGGTGGGAGATCGACGATGAACCGCGACCGGTACCCCTTTGTTGTGCATGCTGCGATGCTCTGGCTCGCGTGCACCACTAGGGCTGTCCCGGTCTTGGCGACGGCACCGATCGACCTCACGGGTGCGTCGCCGGTCGCCGGTTGGCTGGTGCGGGCGGAGGATCCGCTCGCAGACGAGGGACCGCACGGCCTACGGCTTTCCCTGCGAGGGGGGGAGATCGTCAACGACGAGCAGCTGGGCTGCTGTCTCGTGCCCCGCCGTGGTCCGCCGGATCGCTCCACTCCGGGAGGTGCATTGGCTCCGGCGGATCCCGTGCTCTCGCCGCCGGGCCCATTCGCTATCGCGGCGTGGATCTCTCCCGCCCCTGGCGTGACGAACGTCGGCGAAGTGTTTTTGCTGGATAAAAAGTACGCGACGCACACGGGTTACCAGTTGGTGATCTCCGCGCCGGAGCGAACCGGTGCTCGACGGCTGATCGCACGGCTGGGGTTCGGTAGGGAGACACAGTCTTGGACTTCCGAACCGGTGGAACTGGCGGCGGGCCGGTGGCGGCAGATCCTGTTTGCGTACGATGGGCGCGGTACCGGCTGGTTCTTTGTAGACGGTTCGCCGGCAGGTCGCCAAACATATCCGGAGCGCGGCGGAGTTGCCCCTAACGACCGCCCTCTGGCGATCGGTGACCGGCTCGGAAGTGACTACTACGCTTTTCCCGGACGAATTGCGCAGGTCCGGCTGGCTCACGGGCTGCCCGAGATCACCGGTCTTGGCCTGGGGACGCTGCCGGGCGAGCGCCGGGTCTTCGTGCGCGGGGAAAGCAACGCAATGGTGCGCCTGGCGCTGACGAACTGGGGGCTCGTCGTGGTGCGTTCGATTCGCGTGGAGGTGCGTGCGTTTGATTCAAACGTGTCGGTGGACGTGGCCGCGCTGGAACCCGGCGGCGTTCGGACGGTGCCGGTCCCGGTTCCCACCAACTGGCGGCCGGACGCATACCCGATAACGGCGCGCGCGCGGTTGGCCGATTCGGCACCGACACTCGCGGAGACGAATCTCGTCGTACGGATCGTTCCACGCCGGCCGCCGCGGATGCCGGTGGTGATGTGGGGGATCTACTCGCCGGAGAACGTGTTGAAGGAGCTGCCCCGCCTTCGGGACCTCGGCTTTACACACTGTCTTGGCATCCCGTTGGATGCAAAGGCGCTCTGGGCGGCCCCTGACGATGCTCCGCCCGTCGCGCCCGCGCGCGTTGCGCTGACGCGACACATGCTCGATGTCGCGCTCGCGGACGACTTCCGCCTGATCGCGTCGCTCTCGCCCGGCTCGGTATGGAAGGACGATCCGTCACGTGTGCGCGTGGATCCCGCCGGCCGACCGCTCACCAATCGGCCCAATGTCTGTGCCGCCGCCCCCGGCATGGCCGACTATTGCCGGCGCGTCGGCCGGGCCGTCGCGCGCGCGTGGGGCGACTGCCCCGCCTTCGAGGGGGCGCTGCTGCACAGCGAGGTGCGCGACGCCGCGACGATCTGTTATCACCCGCACGATCGGGAGGCCGCGCGCCAGGCCGGTTTTCTCACGGTTCCGACCAACCACACGAAAAGCGGCCGCCGATGGGATCAGGTGCCGGGCTTTCCGCCCCTGCGCCTGGTTCCGGACGAGGAGCCGACGCTCGCCTTTCTCCGCTGGTGGTGGAAGCACGGCGATGGCTGGAACGCGCTGAACACCGCGGTCGCGCGCGGCCTGCGCGAGGGCGGCGTGCGAGCGGGCTTCTGGACGTTCCACGATCCCGCCGTCCGAGTCGCGAGCGTGTGGGGGAGCGGCGGCGACGTGGACGTGCTCTCGCACTGGACCTACTCCAACCCCGATCCGATCCGCATCGGCCTGGCCGCCGACGAGCTCCTGGCGATGGCCGCCGGCGCACCGCGTCCGACGCGCGTGATGAAAATGACGCAGGCGTTCTGGTACCGCTCGCAGACGGCGCCCGCGAACACCGCTGACCTTGCGCGCGCGGCGGCGCTCTCGCCGTGGGAAGACACCGATCCCGACGCGAAGTTCCTCACCATCTCCCCTGACCATCTCCGCATTGCGTTCTGGTGCAAGATCGCGCGGCCGGTCGCCGGCATCATGTACCACGGCTGGCAGGCGATCGTGCCGACCGAGGAGCGGGGGGCCTACCGGCACACTCATCCGGGCACCCAGACCGCGCTGCGAGAGCTGCTCCGCGGGGTCGTTGAGCCGCTCGGTCCTGCGCTGCTCGAGATTGGCGACGCGCCGCGGGATGCCGCGCTGCTGGAAAGCTTTGCCGCGCAGATGTGGTACGCGGGCCGCGGCACGTACGGATGGGGACGCGGCTGGGCCGCCGATCTCTGGCACGCGATGACGTGGGCCCACATCGAGGCGGACATCCTCTACGATGAAACCGTGCTCCGCGATGGCCTGGACCGCTACCGGCTGCTGCTGCTGCCAGATTGCGACGTGCTGACCACGGGCGTCGCCGCCCGCATCGTCGCCTTTCAGCGCCGCGGTGGCATCGTGGTGGGCGATGAGCGCCTTGCGCCGGGCATCACGCCGGATATCCGGCTGCCTATCCTCGAACGTAGCGGCCGCGCCGACACGGACCAGGCCGCGCTGATCCGCCTTGGCGAACACCTGCTCCGCGAGCTCGGCGACCGCTACCGGCGCCGCCTCTTCACCACCTCCCCTACGGTGATCCCGCGTCTGCGCCGACACCGCACGACGGACTACATCTTCCTGGTCAACGACCGCCGCGCGTTCGGCGACTATGTCGGTCGTCATGGTCTTGTGATGGAAAATGGCCGGCCCGACTCCGCCGAGGTTCGCCTCCGCCGAAACGACGGCCGCGCGTACGACCTGCTCGCCCACGCGGAAGTGCCGCTGACACGCACCGACGGTGAGCTGCGTTTTTCGGTGAACCTGGAGGCCGCCGGGGGCAGAATCGTGATGGTCACCGATCGGCCGATCGCCGCGGTCACGCTCGAGGGTCCGGCGATCGTCCGCCGCGGCGAACGCGCCCCCTTCCGCGTGCGGGTGGTGGATGCAGATGGTCAGCCGCTGGCGGCAGTTGTGCCGCTGCGCGTAGACGTGCTCGATGCGGAGGGGCGCGAAGCGGAAGGAACCGGCTGGTACGGTGCGCGCGACGGGGTACTCGATCTGCAGCTGGAGACGGCGCCGAACGATACGCCGGGCCGCTGGACAGTCCGGGTCCGCGAGCTGGCCTCCAACCGCACCGCCGAACGGCACGTCGAGCTTTCTCCCTGATCACACCGTTCCTCTCCAAGCCTTGGACGACTTGGCCGACCGGGCTTCCAAGGCTTGAACCTCAACGTCTCGCGCGGGGGGCCGACCCGCGACCCGGTCCCTCTCCGACGATGTGCCGCTCGGGAAGAGCCGTTCGGCCGCCCCCGCTCACACGGGCCGCGGGGCGGCGGTGGTGCGGCGCCGGAGTTCCTCGAGGCAGTCGGCGATCCGTGCGGGGTCGACGTTCCCGGTTTCTCGGCGCGCGCCGAGGCCGTTGGGGAACGTCAAGCACAGATTGCCCCCCACATGCTCGCGGAACGTCTCCAGGCCGTCGAGCAGCGCAAGACGGCCGTCCGCGCGCCGTTGGGATAGTTCCGCGTGCCAAAGCGGAAAACCCGCGCGCTGCAGCGCGGCGACTACGCGGTCTGCATCGGCGGCAGCGATCCATCCCTGCCGTGCCGCGTACAGCGTGTCGAGCGCGATCCCAGTGGCCACCGCCTGACCGTGACTGACGCGGTATCCGCTCAGCGTCTCCAGCTGGTGCGCCGCCCAGTGGCCGAAATCGAGTGGACGCGCCGCGCCGGTCTCAAAGGGATCTTCGCCGGTGCGAATGTGCTCCAGATGAAGCTCTGCGCAGCGGACGATCAGTCGCTCCATCACCGTTTCGTCGCGGCGCGGAATCGCCGCCGCGTTCGCCTCCAGATACTCGAAGAACGCCCGGTCTTTCAGGATCGCGACCTTGAACGCTTCGGCGGTGCCGCCGATCCAGTGCTCGTCGGGCAGCGTACGCAAGAAATCGAGATCGTTGATGACCGCGTACGGTGGCGCGAACGTGCCGGCGGTGTTCTTGCCGCCATCGGTGTTGATGCCGGTTTTCACGCCGACGCCCGCGTCGTTCTGTGCCAGCACGGTGGTGGGTAGCCGGATCATGCGCAGACCCCGGTGCACCAGCGATGCGCAGAAGCCGACCGCGTCAAGCACTGCTCCACCGCCCACTGCGATCACGAACGAGTGGCGACACAGGCCGCTGCGCGCGATCAAATGCAGCAGGTCCTGGATCATGCCAAGGTCGCACTTGATCGTCTCGCCGCCGGGAACGACGCGGGGGGGTGCGACAAGCCGCACCGCCGCCGAGTGCCGCTCGGCCCAGGCGCTGATCTGTTGCGTCAGCGCGGGCCAGGCCGCGGCGACGCCGGAGTCCACAAACACCGCCACGCGGTGACGGCGATCGGGTTCCCTGTGCGTGATCGCCTCGAGGAGCCGGTGGTGGCCCGGGCGGAAAACGCCGCGGGTGAACCAGACGGGGTAGTCGAAGCGGACCACGATTCGCTGGTTCAGCCGTCGCTCCCTCTCGGCTCGGCGGCCCCGCGGGGCAGCCGTTGGGTTGCGATCACCACCGGTTCTCACGGCAGTTCATCTTCCGCTTGCGGTAAGAGATTGGACGCACTCATTCGGGGGGGCGGCTACCGAGCAGCGTCTCCACCGCCCGGGCGAGGTCGAGGAGGTCGCGCGGCGGACCGGGCACCTCGAAGCTCGCGGCCCATGCGACCATCCGCTCCCGGCCGGCACGGCCGTGGGTGCCGCGGATTTGCTCGGGCTCCATCGAGATGCGTCCCGGCCAACGGCCGGGCAGCAGCTCGCAGGGGTCGTAGCCGGGTTTCGCGTGGATGTCCACGTGGGCGGCGAAGTCCGGCGCCTCGCGCGGCTGGTCCCACCAGGGGTACGCGAACCAGCGCCCGGGCTCGGCGACCGCCACCAGATCCGGCCCGAGCGGCTCGTCCATGCACAGCTCGCGCTGCGCTGCGGGGTCGAGCACCAGCCCGACGCCGTCCAGTTCGTCCAGCAGGCGGCGGGCGGCCCGCGCGTCCTCATCGCTGCGCGCGTAGACCAGCGCGATTTCGTGGTCTGCCAGCGCGATCGCGCGGCTATCGAACATATCCGGGTAGAGCCGGCCCTTCACGCGGCGCGTTCGAAACAAGCCGTGGCGGCGGAATTCGCGCGAGAGGTAGATCGGCGCACCGGTGACGGGGGCGATCGCATAATCGCCAAACAGCAACACGTCCGCGTCCACCTCGCGCGCTCTGCTCCAGATTTGACCGACCAGCGCCAGCGCCTTCTCCAGCGCCATGCGCGCCTCGGGAGTATCCGGGCCAAAGCGCTGCAGGTCGTAGTCGAGGTGCGGCAGGTAGACCAGCAAAAGGTCCGGCGCCAGCTCCTCGTTTTCCATCAGCGCACAGCTGGCGTCCGCGATCCAGCGGCTGGACTCCAGCGACGCGCGCGGGCCCCAGTAGTGGTGCAGCGGAAACGGCCGGCCGAGCTCCGAGCGCAATCGCGCATATAGATCTTCCGGAACGGAGTGGCAGTCCGGGATCAGACCGCCGTGGTGTCGGTGCACCGGGCGCGGCGAGAGCACCACGTCCGCTTCTTCTCCGAGACTGTGCTGCCAGAACAGCAGGCCGACCCGCCGTCCTGCCGCGCGGTAGCGAGTCCAAATGCGCCGGCCGTACACGAGCGCGGCGGACTGTTCCCAAAAAAACGCCCGCGCGAGCCGCCGCGCGTAGAAGCCATTCGCGGTGATGCCGTGAAAACACGGATGCGCAGCGGTGCGAAACGACGCCTGCACCGGGCAGGTCAGCGCCGGGAACACCGTTTCGAGCGGCCGAAACGTCAGCCCGTAGCGTGCGGCGAGCTCAGGCGCGGATCGGACTAGGTCCCAGCCCAGCCCGGCCATGTCCACGATCACGAGACGATGTTGGATCATACGAGCGTTCTGCGCCGCGACCTGCCCGGTCGGAGCCTACACGATCCATCGGCGAGATTCACGCCCCCGGCGCGGCGGCTCACACGCGGTGGCGGATCACCCGCCCGAGCGTGTGGTCATATACCCGCACGATCCAGCGGAACGGCGAGTAGATCAGCCGCAGTCGCACCACCGCGATGAACATCTCCAGACCCGTTTTGCCCACCCGCACGTGCGAACCGCCCACATCTCGCCAGACCGTCGGCACCTCCACGATGCGATGGCCGTGCCGCCGCAGCTGGAAGAGCAGGTCCACGTCGAAGGCCCATTGCGTGATGCCCAGATGCGGCAGCACGTCTTCGACCGCCCGCCGAGTGAGCACCTTCGCGCCGCACTGGGTGTCGGTGGTGTGCAGACCGAACAGCAGGCGAACCATTGCGTTGAACACCCGCGAGGCGAGCCGCCGCGTCCAGGGCTGGCGGAGGATGTCCGAACGTGGATCCCAGCGGTTCGCGATCACCGCGCCCGCGCCGTCAAAGTGGTGCAGCAGGTCTTCGAACGCCTCGGGGGGGGTCGCGCCGTCCGCGTCGACGAACCCGATGCGCTCGCCGCGCGCGGCGCGGAACCCCACCATCACCGCGCCGCCCTTCCCGATCGGCCGCGGCTCCTCGATCACACGCACCAGCGGCCACTGGGCCGCATAGCGGCGGGCGAGCTCCGCGGTGCGATCGGTGGAGCCATTCACCACAATGATGAACTCCACCGCATCACCGTAGCGGTCCCGAAAAAACGGCAGGTACGCATCCAGCATCCGGCCGAGACGCCGCTCCTCGTTGCGGGCGGGCACGACAATGGACAGCCGAACATCCATGTTCTGCACCGGCGCGTGCCGCCGCGGCGGCCGGCCGTTTGCACGCGCCGTGCGCCGCGTGGTATCGTGGCGCGCGTGCGGACTGTAGCGAACGCTCTGGCGCGCCGCAACGCGGTCGCCGCCATCCGGATGGAGAGCGATCCTTGTACCTGAAACGGCTGGAACTGGCGGGCTTCAAAAGCTTCGCCGATCGCACCACGCTGGAATTTGAGCCCGGCATCACCGCGATCGTCGGACCGAACGGCTGTGGCAAGAGCAACATTTCCGACGCGATCCGGTGGGTGCTCGGCGAACAGAGCGCAAAGGCGCTGCGTGGCGCCGGCATGACCGACTTCATCTTTGCCGGCACCGAGGCGCGCAAGCCGATGGGCATGGCGGAGGTGAGCCTGACGCTGTGCGGGTGCGAGCCGGTGCTCGGCACCGAGTACCACGAGGTGACGATCACGCGCCGCGTGTACCGCTCCGGCGAGGGCGAGTACCTGCTGAACCGCACGCCCTGCCGGCTGAAGGACATCCAGCGCCTCTTCATGGACACCGGCATCGGCACCAACTCCTACTCGCTGATGGAGCAGGGCCGCATTGACCTGATTCTCAGCTCTCGTCCCGAGGACCGTCGGGAGGTGTTCGAGGAAGCCAGCGGCATCAGCCGGTTCAAGGCCGACCGGCGCGATGCGCTGCGCAAGCTCGAACAGACAGAGATGAATCTGCAGCGGCTCGGCGACATCCTCCGCGAGGTGCGCAGCCGCATCATTTCGTTGCAGCGTCAGGCCGGAAAGGCCCGCCGCTATCAGGCGCTGCGGCAGGAGCTGCGCGCATGGGACCTCTTCCTGGCGCGACGCCGACTTGAGACGCTCGAGCGCGATCTGCGCGACGCCGAGACCCGCCGCGCCGCGCTGCTCGAGCGGCAGGGCGCGATCGCCGCCGCGCTCGCCGACGCGGAGCGACGGCTGGAGGAGGGTCGCGCGCGACTCGAGGAAACCGACCGCGCGATCGACGCGGCGCGCGAGCTGGCCGCGCAGGCGCGCGCGGAACGCCACCGCACCGCGGATGCGCTCGCGCACCACGAGCAGCGCTGCGATGAATACCGCCGGCTGATGGACACCCACCAGCGCGAGCTCGACGAGGCGCGTGCCCGTGCGGTCGAGCTCGCGAACGCGCGCGCGGAGGCCGCCGCCTCGCACGCGGAACTCGAGCGCCGTCGCGACGCCGCGGAACGTGACCTCGCCGAACGCACCGCCCGTCTGCGCGAGGCCGAGGCGCAGCTCGAGGCGAGCTCGCAGCAGCTCCACGCGCTGCGCGCGGAGCTGCTCGATCTCGACCACCGCCTCGCCCAGGCATCCAACCAGCTCGCCGACCTCGACGCGCGAGAAAAGGGTATCGCGCTGCGCCGTGAGCGGTTGCGCGTCGAACACGCGCAGCTGCGGCAGGCGCTCACTGCCGCGGAGCGCCTGCGCGCGGATTGGACCGCCCGCGCGGACGCGCAGCGCGCCGAGGTCCGCGCGGCGGAAGCGCGCTTCGCGCAGCTCGCCGAGCGCCGGCGCGAGCTGGAGGACCGCGCCACCGCGCTGCACCGCGAGACGGACGCCGCCCGTCTGCGCGCCGCGGAGCTCGCGGCGCGGCTCGATGTGCTTCGCCGCCAGCAGGCGCACCGCGAGACGTTCGCGGAGGGCGCCCGCGCGATCCTCGACGGCCAGATCCCCGTCGCCGCCGGCGAGTTGATTGGACCGCTCGCGCAGATGTTCGATGCGGCACCGGAGGACCGACTCGCGCTCGAGGCCGCGCTGCGCGCATGGGCGGACGCCGTGATTGTCCGCTCGCCGGCCGCCGCCAGGGAACTGCTGCGCGGGCTCGAGCAGCGGAGCGCGGCGAGCGCGCGCCTGGTCGCGCTGTTTTCCGATGAGGTGCCTGTGGCGCTGCCGACCCCGAGCGGGGGCGTGCCGCTCGCCGCCCGAGTCCGCTGCGCGGAGGAGGCGCGGGCGCTCGCGGAACGGTTGTTGCGCGGGGTGTATCTGGTGGACGAGTTTCCGGAGGCCGCGGAGCCGCCTCCCGGTGTGATGTGGGTGACCCGTGGCGGGCGGATCGCCGCCGGCCTGGGCCGATACGAGTGGATCGGAGAAGGCGCACCGTCGAACCCGATTGCGCTGCGGCGCCGCATCGAGGAGATCGAGCGCGATCACGCCGCGGCGGAGGCCGCCGCCCGAGGGCTGGCGGCGGAGATCGAATCGGTGCAGGGGGCGCTCCGGGCGCTGGAGGTCGAGACCGCGGAGGCACGGCGCCAGCTCGACGTCGCTCGTGTCGCGCTCGCAATGACGGAGGGGGAGGGTGCGATTCTCGCGCGTCAAGAGCAGGAGAGCCGCCGCCGCGCGGACACCGTCGCGATGGAGCTGGAGGCGGCCTCCGGCGAGGACGGCGTGGCTGCCGCGGAACGCGAGCGGCTGCTCCGAACGCTCGAGGAGCTTCGTGAACGCCAGACGGAGGTCCGCCGGCGCGTGGCCGAGCTGGGGGAGGACCTCCGGTCGATGGAGCAACGCCGCGCGGAGCTCTCCCGCGCGGAGACCGACGCGAGGATTGCGGCGGCGGACCGCCGGCGAGAATGCGAAGCCGCCGCACAGCGCCGTGAGGCGATCGAACTGCGCGCCAGCGAGATCGGCGCGCTGATCCGCCAGCGGACCGAGGATCTGCATCTCTATCGCCAGCGCCTTGAGGAGTCGGTTCGCGCGGCAGCGGCCGCGCGCGATGCGCTGAACCCGCTGGAGGCGGAAGAGGCCGTTCACCTCGCGCGCGCCAGCGAGCTGCGGGCCGAGCGCGACCGGGAAGCAGCCGCGCTGCAGACTCTCGAGCAGGAGCTTCGGCTGCGTCGCGACGACCTGGACGCGGTGCGTCGCGAGTGCTCCACAGCGGAGGTGCAGATCGCAGAGCTGCGTCTGCGCCGCCAGGCAGTGCTCGAACGCGCGACGGCCGATCACCATGCCACGCCGGAGGAGGTCGCGGCGGCGTCGGCGCCGGCCCCCGCCGACGGTGCGCCCTCGCCCGACGATCTGGACGCGATCGAGGCGCACGTCGCCGAGCTCCGCGCCCGGCTCGACTCGATGGGGCCGGTGAACCTCGTGGCGATCGAGGAGTGCGAGGAGCTCGAACGCCGCTATCAGTTCCAGTCGGCGCAGCAGGAGGACCTGGTGCGCTCGCGTCAACAGCTGATGGATTTGATTCGTCGCATCAATCAGACCTCCACCGAAATGTTTCGTGAAACGTTCGCGCGGGTGAACGAAAAATTCGATGAGATGTTCGCGCGGCTGTTTGGCGGCGGCACCGCAAAACTGGTGCTGGTGGACGAAACGGACGTGCTCGAGTCCGGCATCGAAATCATCGCGCGGCCGCCGGGCAAGAAGCATCAGTCCGTCTCGCTGCTTTCCGGTGGCGAGCGGGCGCTGACCGCGGTGGCGCTGCTCTTTGCGCTCTACGCGATCAAACCGAGCCCCTTCTGCGTGCTGGACGAGCTCGACGCGCCGCTCGACGAGTCCAACATCGGGCGGTTTCTCGCGATCGTGCGGGAGTTCACGCCGCAGTCGCAGTTCATTGTGATCACGCACAACCGGCAGACGATCGCCGCCGCGGATGTGCTCTACGGCATCACGATGCAGGAACGGGGCGTCTCGAAAGTGGTGTCGGTTAAGTTTCGGGACGGGGACCGTCCGCTGACGGACGCGGATTCCGTGACGCGGCCGGCGGCGACGCCCGCGTGAGCGGCGTCGCGATGCGCGCGATCCGCCGGCGCTGACCGCTCATGCGCGACCGCGAACGAATGCCGTGGGAGGGTCGCCGCTGCGGAGCGACGGTAGACGATGGCGCCACCACCTTTGTGCTCCGCTGTGCGCGCGCTCGGCGCGCCTGGCTCATGTTGTTCGACTCACCCGACGCGGCGGAGCCCGCCGGCGAGTTTGCGCTGTTGCCCACCACGCACCGGCAGGGCGACCTGTGGCAACTGCGCCTGCCCGGCGTCGGCCACGGGGCGCTGTATGCTTGGCGCATCGAGGCATCGGACTGGGACGCGCGCCGATGGGTGCTCGACCCGTGTGCTTCCGCGGTCGCGACCTCGCGGCGCTGGGGCGAGACACGTGGCCTCACGCCGGGCCACTGGCCCGAGCGAGGTGCCGCGTTCCCCAAGTGTGTGGTCGTGGACGACTCGCGCTACGACTGGCGCGGTGACCGCCCGCCCCGCACCCCGCTGACCGACACGATCATCTACGAGGTTCATCTTCGCTCCTTCACCGCTCATCCCTCTGCGGGCGTCGCTGCGCCGGGCACCTACGCCGCGTTCGCGGAACGCATCCCGTACCTCGCTCGTCTCGGCATCACCGCGGTGGAACTGCTTCCGCTGCACGAGTTCGACGAGATGGAGTTGTGGATCGAACACGGTCCGCGTCGCCACCTCCGCAACCTGTGGGGCTACAACCCGATTGCCTGGTTCGCACCGAACTCCCGCTATGCGGCCAACCCCCGACCGGCAGCGTCGGTCGACGAGTTCCGCGACCTGGTCCGCGCGCTCCACGCCGCCGGCCTCGAGGTGTGGCTCGACGTCGTCTTCAACCACACCGGCGAGGACGGCGCCGGTGGCCCGATGTATTCGTTCAAGGCGCTGGACCGCGAGCTCTATTACCTGCGCAAACCCGGTACCGAGGAGTTCGCCGACTTCACCGGTTGCGGAAACACCGTCAACGCGAACGAGCCGGTGGTCGCCGACATCATTGTGGATTGCCTCCGCCGCTGGGTGCGCGAGTTCCACGTGGACGGATTTCGCTTCGATCTGGCCGCCGCGCTGACGCGGGGCCCCGATGGCCGCCCACTGGACGCCCCGCCGCTGCTGGCTCGCATCGCCGCTGAGCCGGACCTCCGCGACGTGAAGCTCGTCGCGGAGCCGTGGGACGTCGGCGGGCTCTACCAAGTCGGCGCGTTTCCGGGTCGCGACTGGCTGGAGTGGAATGGTCGCTTCCGCGATGACGTCCGCCGTTTCTGGCGGGGTGATCGCGGTCTTCTGGGCGTGTTGGCGACCCGACTGGCCGGCAGCTCCGACCTCTACAGCGGCCGACCGCGCGGACCGCTGACGAGCGTGAACTACGTCACCTGCCACGACGGGTTCACGCTCGCCGACGTGGTGCGCTACGCCCGCCCCCATAACGAGGCGAACGCCGAGGGCGGACGTGACGGAGAGCCGCACAACCACTCCTTCAACTGCGGTGTGGAAGGGCCGAGCGACGATCCGCGAATCGAGTCGCTCCGAACCCGCCAGCAAAAGAATCTTCTCGCCTCGCTGTTGCTTGCGCAGGGCGTGCCGCTGCTGCTGGGCGGTGACGAGTTCGGGCGCACGCAGCGCGGCAACAACAACGCGTACGCGCAGGACAATGAGATCTCCTGGTTCGACTGGACGCTGGCCGAGCGCAACGCCGCATTTCTGCAGTGGGTCCGCGATCTGATCGCGCTGCGCCGACGCCACCGCAGCCTCCGGCGTTCGCGGTTTCTCACGGGAACGGGCACGGACGGCTCGCCGCCGGACGTGGAGTGGTTCGGGCCGGATGGTGGCGCGCCGGACTGGGCGAGAGGCATCGCGCTGATGTATCGCCTCAGTGGCGACCCGCGCTGCACGGGCGCGCCGACGCCCGAGCCGGATCTGCTCGTGCTGATCAACGGTGGCGGCCAGCCGGTCGAGTTCCGCCTTCCGCCCGGCGCGTGGCGGCCGGCCCTCTGGACGACGGAGGCCGAGCCCCCACGGGTGCTTTCGGCAGATGGCACGCAGCGGCTCCGGCTCGAGGGGCCGGCGCTCGCGGTGATGGAAGCCTCGTGATCGCGGATCGCGGGACGGCGGCCACTTGCTCCATGCTGTGGCGGACGAGCTCGCCGACGAGTCGCTCCGGGGGCCGCGGCGATCGTCGGCGGGATGGGGTGCCCGAACCTCGGAATGACAGGGAGCATGTGCGATGCGGCGGCAGACGTTGGAGTGGCCCGTCGGGGGCCGGGGCGCGCGCAGATGGAAGAGCTGGGGGGGCCGCTGGCTCGCGCTGGTCCTGATTCCGGCCGTGCTGCCGGCCGCCGCGCGCGCCGTCCCCGCCGTGCAGGTGAACCCCCCTGCGCTCGACTTCGGTCGCGTCCGCGCGCAGGACCCCGAGCTGGTCCGACGGCTGCGGATTCGCAACGCCGGCGATGAACCGCTCCGGATCGAGGGAATCGACTCCGGCTGTGGGTGTGCGGAGGTTCGAGTGGAGCATGACCTCGTTCCCGTGGGCGCGGCGACCGAGATGATCGTGCGGCTGAACCTGTTGGGGCGTCGTGGCAAGTTCTACCGGGAAGTTGTGCTGCGGACGAACGATCCCCGCAACCCCTCCGTGAAAATACCCATCGTCGCGGAGATCCTCTCCCCCTGGGCGCTAACGCCGACGGGCGTGATGTTCGGGGACCTCTCGCCGGATCGCTCGGCCACACAGTCGTTGCGCCTTTCGTTTGATCCGCCTACCGGACGACTGATCTCCGCCGAGGTGAGCGCGCAGTGGCTGCGGGCGGCGGTACGGCCGGAGGGCCCCGGCGTGTGGCAGATCGAGGTCGCCGCCGTTCCGCCGTATCCCTCCGCCGGTTGGCTGACGGAGCGGCTGATCCTCAGCACCGACCGGCCGGACATCGGCCAGATCGTGGTTGGCTGCAGCGTGGTGGTTCGCCAGCCGCTGATGCTGCTGCCAACCGAGCTGCGCGTGGAGGCCGGCTCGCGAGGAAGTCAGTTCGTTCTTCTGTCGGGCGGTGGCGCGGCGGCGCTGGAGGTCGAGCGGGTCCAGCTCGCCGGCCGTCCGCTTCGATGGCAGGCGCGCCGGCTGGCCGACGGCGCGATTCAGCTGCGGCTGGACGATCTGCCCAGCACGCCCGAGTGGGATGGCCACGACGTTGAAATCCACACGCGGCCGCCCGCCGATGGGCCGCTGAAGCTCAAGTTGCGCGTCATCTCAGACCGCTGAGGCGAAAGAAAGATTGGTGAGCGGCGACGGGCGGGACAGAGAAGGTGGCGGCAAACGCCTGCTGAGGGGAATGGCGCACAGCCCAAGCTTTGGAGGCCCCTAGACCAGATGTTTGCAAGGCTTGGAAGACAGGAACGCGCCGGATTTCCCTGGCGATGGCGTTGGGAAGATCGGGGGCGACACCGGCCGGTACGCAACGGACGCCGTACGGACAGAAAGGGGTGCTAAAGGGACAGTGAAAGGGCCGCGCGCGACGCCACCGGCGCGAGCCGCCCCTCCTCGTAGCCGCGGCAGAAGTGTGGCTTTGGCCGCCCGTGGTCTTTCCATAACCGTCTGCCGGAGAAGTTGAACGGTTCGAGGTGTGGCGGAGGCCCACTCGGCCACGGGCGGTCGCAACGAGAAGCCTGCAGGCGTTCTAGATTCCGGAAGCGTGCGATGGCGCCTCCACCACACGCACGACGCCTCCCGCGCGATCGTCCAACCGGTGACGCCAACCCTTTGGCAACACCAGCCGTTCGATCCGCACACCCTCCCCCGCGCGGTGCCATCGCAGCTCAATCGGCCCGTCCGGCGTTGGCATTGTCCCTTCGCACCACTCCAGCGGCACGTCGGGTATCCGGAGGATCACTTCACGGTGCGTGTGGCTCACGTTCCAAAGACCGAGCACGTCGCGGTACAGCAGCCGCACCCCCCCATGCGAGGCGAACCCGTGGTTGCAGCTGGCCTGCGGGCCGTCGAATTCCCACAGCGTACCGGTCAGCTCTGCCATGCGGCGGTGATACGGCACGGCCTCTTCGAACAGGCGGCGAGTCAGGCCTTCGCGGGACAGCAGCTCGAATCTCATCACGTTCCCGATGAGCTGGTTTGACGGGTGAATTTCGGGCCACCGCCCTGTTCCCTTACGCTGCGGGCCAAAGTCGCGGACAAGACGGTCCCACAATTGCGGGTGCGTCGCCGGCGTCGCCACTCGGAAGTAGAACGCATAATACTGACAGGTTTCCGTCCGGTTCCGTGTGACCTCGAGCGTACCGTCGGGCCGGCGAACCGCGTTGTCCACAAAAAATTCTCCGTCCCACGACTGGCGCCGAATCGCCTCCCGCACGCCCGCGGCCTCACGGGCGAGCTGCGGCTGCCCGTAGAGCTCGGCGATCGCGTCGAGCATCTCCGCATAGAGCATGTTGGAGGGGTAGTTCACGTCCTGCACGAACTTGTTCGCCATCGACCACTCCACAAACACCCAGCTGGGCAGCTTTTCGAGCAGGCCGTCGGCATTGCGCAGTCGCTGAAAGTACTCCACCAGCCGCAGCACGCGTGGCCGCAATCGCTCGACCAGCTCACGATCTCCGGTGCGTTGAAGATATTCGCGAAGCTGCAGCACGAACCACATCGCCCAGTTGGGTATGAACTCTCCGTTGTAGTGGTCGGAGGGATAGCACATCGGCAGCATGCCCTCCGGCAGGCGCGGGAAGGCGTCCGGCAGCGCGAAATTTTCGAGAAACGCCCGTTCGATTCGCGCGTTCCCCTGCAGGTCCATCGCAGTGCGTGCGGTGAAAAAGCTATCGCACAGCCAGCCCGCCCGCTCACGAGAGGGACAGTCCATGAAAATGTCCACGGCGTTCTGGCGAAACGTCTGACGGCCCGCTTCGAACACCTGCTCGACCGCCGGATCGGAAGCGCGAACGCGCGCCAGTTCGGTGCCGGAGGTAGCGAACTCGCGCAGCCACGCGTCCAGCAGCTCCACTTCTGCGCCCTCGAGGGCTGCCAGCTGCAACGCGCGCAGCGTGTAGGGCTCGATCGTCTCGAAGGTGTATTCGCCCGGTTCCAGCCGCAGGTCCACCAGACTTGCGCAGGACAGTCGCCGCCAGTTCACCGGTCCGCGTTCCGGGAGTAGCTCATCAAACGAGAGCATCACCCGGGAGGACGCTTGGCATCGCAGGCGCACGCCGATGAACCCGGTGAGGTTTGTGCGAAAGTCGAGCACCCGGTACTCCATTGCGGAAAGCCGCGCCGATCCAGCAGCATGGGTCACCGTGGTCGAGCCGCCGTCCGCGTAGTGCTGGTATTCAACTGGCGGGCACGTCTCGAGCTCAGGTTCTGCAAACCCCTTGAAGTTCGGGCCAATGATGGTGAGCGAGCGATCCTTCCAGGGCCGGGAGACCGGTCGCCGCACAAGTGTACCGGCGATGACGATCGGGGCGGGGCGCACGACGCCGCACTCCGGCAGTGGCACCCCGCGTGGCAGAGAACGTCCGCCCGGCTGGCGCGCGAGGGGTGCGGGCGACCATGGCGCCGCGGGGTCCCTTCGCCACAGGTCCCACCCCGGCGTCAACCGCCAGACCTCCATGAACCCGCGCTGATAGCTGTACCGCGGCACCCGTTGCAGGCGCGCGTCGAGACGCATTGCGGTGAACGTTCTCGTTGCATCCTCTGCGCCCGTCGCCGCCAGCACGCGGTCGCCAGCGACGATTTCCGCCTGCAAAAACGACGGCTGGTCGAGGTAGGCAAAACTGTTGATGTTGTAGCCGGCCACCTCGATCGCGACGACGTTGGTGCCGGGCCGCAGGCAGGCATCGAGCGGCCATTCGTCCACGCGGAACCAGCCGTGGCCGGCGCGGGCGGGGCCGTGGCCGACGAACTCCCCGTTCACGGTCACCCGGTAGAAGGTGGAACCCGTGGCGCGCAACGTCGCGCCGTCCGCCGAAGGCGAAACGATCACCGCGCGGAAGCCGGCCAGCACGTTCATCTCTCGCTCGGTGCCGGCCAGCCAGACCGGCTCGGCCTGCCGGAACTCTGCGGGCCGTGCGGCCATGGCTGTGCGCAACCCGCCAAACACCAGCGCCACGATCCATCCGTTGCGATGCTTCATCGCTGCCATGCCTCCCCCAGCGTCTGTTGCGGTCTGCGGCACCGTCGCCACAGCGGCCGAGCATTCGGATGATAGGACGGTTTCTTCGGAGGACAAGAACCGTGGCCATGTCGGACGGCCGCCATGGGCGCCTGTGGTGCGGCGGTTTGCGCGGCGCCCGACGATCCTGGAGAGTGGAACGCACCGGAGTCCGTCCCCCCGGCCGAACTTCGCGGTGCCGTTGGCGGACAAGGGATGGCGGAACCGATGAAACGTCTCCTGCTTGTGCTGTTTGCGGCGGTCAGCGTGATGGTGCTGCTGGCGCTGGGGGCGTCTGCGGGCGGGTGGATGGACGGGGCGCGGGTTCGCACTGCGATTGAGGCAATTCGCAATTCGTCCGGAGGCCGCCTCGCAGCGGCGCTCGCGATCGCCGGGTTGCTCGCGGCGGATCTAGTGCTGCCCACGCCATCCAGTGTGCTGATGACGCTGGCCGGCGCGCTGCTGGGTCCGTTGCTCGGCGCGACAGTTTCGTTTGCCGGTGCCATGGCAGCTGCCATCGTCGGTTACACCGCATGCCGTCGTTTCGGCCGCGCCTGGTTCCGGCGCACCGCGGGAGCGGACGCAGAGTTCGCCGAGCGGGTGGTGAACGAGTACGGTGCGTGGGCGATCGTGCTCAGCCGCAGCGTGCCGATGCTCACAGAGCTGATCAGCTGCGCCGCGGGCCTGGCCGGCATGCCACCGGGCCGTTTCATCCGGCTGTCCACCGCCGGGACGCTTCCCCTGTGTCTGGTTTACGGCTGGGCGGGGGCGCAGAGCGCCGAACCGCTCGGCCTGCGTTGGGCGGTGCTGCTGGCGTTGGTGCTGCCCGCCGCCGGACTCGCGGTGCTGCGAATTGCGAGGCGCACATCGCATCGTGGAGCAGCGTGAAGGCGGTTGTGCGGTGTCAGCGACGGGACAAAGAGCCTTTTCTCAGCGGGGTCGGCAGGGGTAGACTGAAGCCTCCTTTGAGTTTGGCGGGCAGCAGCCGTCCGCACGACCGTGGGGAGTGGAGCATGCGCAGCGATACGATCAAGCAGGGGGCTGAGCGCGCACCGCACCGCAGCTTGCTGCGGGCGACCGGCCTCGATGACGAGGCGATCCGGCGGCCGTTCATCGCGGTGTGCAATGCGTACACAGACGTGATTCCGGGCCACGTGCACCTGAACAAGGTCGGCCAGCTGATCAAGCGCGCCATTGAACGTGCGGGCGGCACGCCGTTTGAGTTCAACACCATCGGCATCTGTGACGGTCTGGCGATGGGCCATGGCGGCATGAAGTACTCGCTACCCAGCCGGGAGCTCATCGCCGACAGTGTTGAGACGATGGTGGCCGCGCATTGTTTTGACGCGATGGTCTGCGTTCCCAACTGCGACAAGATCATCCCCGGCATGATCATGGGCGCGCTGCGGGCGAACATCCCAACCGTCTTCGTCAGTGGTGGACCGATGGCGGCGGGGCGAATGCCGGACGGGCGCATCACCGACCTGATCGGCGTGTTTGAGGGTGTTGGAGCGCTCGCGGCAGGTCGGATCACCGAGGAGGAGCTGCGCCAGTTGGAGTGTTCCGCATGCCCGGGCCCCGGCTCCTGTTCAGGGATGTTCACCGCGAACTCGATGAACTGCCTGTTGGAAGCGATCGGGCTGGCGCTGCCGGGCAACGGGACGGTGCTGGCGACCGATCCGGCGCGGCGACGGCTGTGGCGGGCGGCGGGCCGGCTCGCTGTGCGGCTGGCGCTGAACGGCGGGCCGCGGCCGCGCGACATCGTCACGCGCGACGCGATTGACAACGCGTTTGTGCTCGACATGGCGATGGGCGGCAGCACCAACACCGTGCTGCATACGCTGGCGATCGCGCACGAGGCGGGCGTCAGCTATGACCTCGACCGCATCAACGAGCTTTCGAAACGTACGCCCAACATCTGCAAGGTCTCTCCCTCCTCCACCTATCACATCGAGGATGTGGACCGCGCCGGCGGCGTGTCGGCGATCCTGCGGGAAGTCGCCCGAATCGAAGGTCTGCTTCATCTGGAGGCGAGGACCGTCACTGGTCGAACGCTGGGGCGGACCATCGCCGCAGCCGTGATCCGCGATCCCGAGGTGATCCGGCCGCTGGAGCGCGCTTACAGTCGCGAAGGCGGGCTGTTCATTCTGCGGGGGAATCTTGCGCCGGACGGTGCGGTGGTGAAAACCGCCGGCGTGGATCCGCGGGTGCTGGTCCACTGTGGACCGGCGGTGATCTTCGACTCCCAGGAGGCCGCCTGCGAGGGCATCCTCCGCGGGCGCGTGAAGCCGGGCGATGTGGTGGTCATCCGCTATGAGGGGCCGAAGGGTGGACCCGGTATGCAGGAAATGCTCGCCCCCACCAGCTACCTGATGGGGCGTGGCCTGGGCGATAAGGTCGCGCTGATCACCGATGGACGATTCAGCGGAGGCACCCGCGGCGCGTGCGTCGGCCACGTGTCGCCGGAGGCGGCGGAGGGCGGGCCGATCGCGCTGCTGCGCGACGGTGACCTGATCGAGCTGGACATCCCCGCGCGGCGGCTTTCTGTGAGGATTTCGGACTCAGAGCTGGCCGCGCGTCGTCGCGAGTGGTCGCCGCCTCCGCCCCGGTTCACCACTGGCTGGCTGGCGCGCTACGCCGCGCATGCGACGAACGCCAGCCGCGGCGCGATCCTCGAGTAGTCCCCGGCGCGGCTGCATCACTGTGGCCGCCCCGCGACTCATCTGCCGGCGGGCGCTAACGGGGCGGCTACGGCCGGCGCTGCGGCGCTCGCCTCCGTCTCCAGCAACCGCTGGATCAGCTCCGCGTCGGAGAATGCGACGCTCTCGCGCGATCCGTCCCCAAATCGCACCACGACCCATCCCCGATCCGGCAGCACGTAGAGA
Organism: Kiritimatiellia bacterium; assembly: GCA_026417735.1. Taxonomy (NCBI): domain Bacteria; kingdom Pseudomonadati; phylum Kiritimatiellota; class Kiritimatiellia; species Kiritimatiellia bacterium. The sequence continues at coordinate 106,303 of JAOACR010000023.1, read as the reverse complement.
CGCTGTTTGCCGAGTCCTGCCGCCATCCAGATGGAGACCGGCCGGCCGGCGTTGTCGGTCACTGGCCGGGCAACCGCGAGGTCCAGCATCCGTCGGCGCACGGTACGGAGGCCGGTATCCGCAGCGGCGTCCGGCCCCTCACCGCCCGGAAGCCACCACGTCAGCCCGTAATGGGGATTCGCCGGGCTCGGCTGGAAACATTCCGCCAGCAGTTCCGGCCGCAGCCATGGTTCCAGCGAACCATCGGGCCGGCGGAGTGCGCCGCGGTCCGCGACGAACTGGCCGAACCTTGCCCACTCGCGCGCGGTCAACATCATGCCGCCGGCCAGATTGGGATTGCCCGCCCGATCGCGGGCGATCCGTGCGTTCGGGATTCCAAGGGGCTCCAACAGACGGCGGTGAAGGTACTGCAGCACATTCCGCTCCGGCCGGTCCGACGCCTGCAGCCGGCGTTGCAACAGGAGTACGAACACGTGGAAGTGACTCGGCCCGTACTCGAACGCCGTCCCCGGCTCATGCGCCAACGGGAGGTTCAGCGCGGCGATGCCCACGTTTTCGGGCTCGACGGCGCCGTTCAGACCCAGACGCGCCACACGATTGCTGGCCGCCCAGCCGAACAGTCGCGAACCGCTCCGGGGGCCGCTGAGCTCGCGATCACCGGCCGGCAGGCCGGAGCAGAGCTGCAACAGCTGGCGGATCGTAATCTTCGACTTTCGCGCATCGTCTCGCCACTCGGGGAGCACCGTGGCCGCCGGCTCGTCCAGCTTCAACAGCCCGTCCTGAACAGCGAGCATCGCCAGCACGCCGGCGAACGACTTGGTGCCCGACGCGAGAGGGTGGGGAAGTTCCGCATTCCAGCCACCGTCGTAGCGCTCGTAGAGTATGCGGCCCTCCACCTGGACGAGAAACGCGCGTCCTCCGTGCTTCGCGGAGTACTCTGCAGCACGAGCCATCGCGTTAGAGGCCGGCAGCAGCGGGGGACTCCCAGGGTGGTTCGGCGCACTCGCGGCTCGAAGAGCGACCATCAGCGCCAACCCGGTTTTGCGCCACGCGGGCGGATTCATAGCCGCCATCTCCTGCTCGTGGGGTCCCATCAGAAAAAGACGGCCACACCTCAGCGGTTATTGCGACCGACGCCGAGCCCGAGGTCCAGCATCGTTCGGCGGGGAGGATGGCTGCGCGCGCCCGCGAGGGATCGGTCTCCGCTGGCCGGGCGGGTGGGCAGGAGGAACGGGCGTTGGGTGCGGTCCGGCCGCGGCACACACCGCAGGCGGGGCGCTGCTGTGCCGGAGCGCAGGTAGTGTGGTTGGGCGCTGGAACGGATGGCGCTGGCCGAAACAGCCGGCACCAGTTCATGTTGTCGGGGAGGCCCCGTGCCTCCTACACTCGCCAGCGCATGAACTGGAAGAACCTCGCGCGGGCAGTTCACGCATGCTTGCCGGAGGGGCCGTTCCGCGCGCGGCTATCGGCGCTAGCGTACCGGTGGATGTACCGCAGCCGACTTGTGGACTGCCGCTGGATCGACGGTCGTTTTGTGGTTCGCACGCGCGACGGAATCGAGGTCCACAGCGTGCGCGAGTTTGATCCCGCTCCGCTGGTGAACGATTTCGAACGGGAGGATGTGCCGCCCGGCGCGGTCGCGCTCGATGTGGGCGCGAACATCGGCGCGGTCGCCTGTTGGCTGGCCCGGCGCGTCGGCAGCGCCGGCCAGGTGGTGGTGTTTGAACCTGACGACACGAACCTCGCGGTGCTGCGCCGGAACGTTGAGCTGAATGCGGTCGAGAACGTGGTGGTGGTGCCGCGGGGCGCATGGGACCGGGAGGGTGAACTCGAGTTTCTCGCTGGCGGTGGGTACACGTCCTCCTTCTGCCGCACCAACTATGTGGCGAGGCGGCCGGACCACTATCGGCGCGTCCGGGTGGCAGTGACGACGATTGATGCGGAAGTTCGGCGGCTGGGGCTGCAGCGAGTGGATTTGATCAAGATGGACATCGAGGGCGGCGAGGGACCCGCGCTGCGGGGAGCAAGGGCAACGCTCGAGCGGTTCCGTCCGATGGTGATCGTCGAGTCGCACGTGGTGGACGGCCGGTCGACGTTGCCGGAGATCCGCGAGGCGCTCGCAGCGGCCGGTTATGCGGAGCTGGAGGTTCGGCCGGATCCCGAAACCTCCGTGGTGATCGCGCGAGGCGGGCGCGAGGCGGGCGGCGGATGACGGAGGTGCGGTGCCACCGCCGGGTCGTGCGGGTGGCGTTTCGGTGGCCCGAGCCCCCTCTGCGGGTGGTGCTGGTGCACCCGGAGATTCCGCCGAACACCGGTGCGATTGCGCGGCTGTGTGCCGCGACCGGCACGCCGTTGCATCTGGTCGAACCACTCGGGTTTCGGCTCACCGACCGCGCTCTGCGGCGCGCCGGCCTCGACTACTGGGACGCGGTGGAGTTGTACCGGCACCGCACGGCCGACGAGTGGCTGGCGGCGGCGCCGGCGCGGTTCCATCTGTTTAGCACCGCGGGCGCGCGTTCGTATTTCGAGGCGGAGTTTCTCCCGGGCGACGCGCTCGTGTTTGGCAGCGAGTCGGTCGGGCTGCCGGAGGAGTGGCTTCAGCGATGGCCCGACCGGGTGCTGGCAATTCCGCTGCGGCCGGATCGCGTTCGTTCGCTGAACTTGGCCACCGCGGTCGCGGCGGCACTCTACGAGGCGCTGCGTCAGTGTGCAGCGCGGTGAGCCAGGGAGCTCCGCCCCCGAGCCGCTGCCGTTGCGCGGCCGGGCACGCCGGCCTATGCTGTGGGCCATTCCATGAACACCTCGTCACCGACGCATTTCATTCGCGAGATCATCGCGGCCGACGTCGCCGCGGGCCGGTATGGCGGGCGGGTCGTGACGCGGTTTCCGCCAGAACCGAACGGCTACCTGCACATCGGCCATGCGAAGGCGATCTGTCTGGATTTCGGTATGGCCCGCGAGTTCGGCGGGCGATGCCATCTGCGGATGGACGACACCAACCCCACGAAGGAGTCGATGGAGTACGTCGAGGCGATTCAGCGCGACATTCGATGGCTCGGCTTCGACTGGGGCGAGCACTTCTACTACGCGGCCGACTATTTCGACCGGATGTACGAATGCGCGGTGCGTCTGATTCGGATGGGCAAAGCGTACGTGTGCGCGCTCTCGCAGGAGGAGTGGAAAGAGTACCGTGGCGTGCCGACCGCACCCGGTCGGGAAAGCCCCTACCGAAATCGTCCGATTGAGGAGAGCCTCGACCTGTTCGAGCGGATGCGCGCCGGCGAGTTTCCGGACGGCTCGCTCTGCCTGCGCGCGAAAATTGACATGGCTTCGCCGAACCTGCACATGCGCGACCCGGTGCTGTACCGCATTCTGCGGGTTCCGCACTACCGCACTGGCGACCGCTGGGTGATTTATCCCACCTATGATTTTGCGCATCCGCTCGAGGACGCGTTCGAGGGGGTCACGCACTCGTTGTGCACGCTCGAGTTCGAGGTGCACCGGCCGCTGTACGACTGGGTGGTGCAGACCCTCGGTTTCGACCCGCCGCCGAGGCAGTACGAGTTCGCGCGTCTGAACCTTTCGCACACGGTGATGAGCAAGCGCAAGCTGCTGGAGCTGGTCCGTGACGGTCTGGTCTCGGGCTGGGACGATCCCCGTATGCCGACGCTGTGCGGGATGCGGCGCCGCGGTTATCCGCCGGAGGCGATTCGCAATTTTTGCGATCTCATCGGCATCACCAAGTATGAAAGCCTCACCGACATCGCGCTGCTGGAGCACTGCGTGCGGGAGGTGCTGAACCGCACCGCGGTGCGCCGAATGGCGGTGCTGAATCCGCTGAAACTGGTGCTCGAAAACATCCCGGCTGGCGAACATCACCTGGCGAGAGCGCCGAACAATCCCGAGCAGCCGGCGACGGGAGAGCGCGAGATCCGTTTCGGGCGGGAACTCTGGATCGAACGCGATGACTTTCATGAGACGCCGCCGAGCGATTTTTTCCGACTCGCACCGGGCCGCGCCGTCCGGCTGCGCGGTGCGGGCTATGTGACCTGCACGGGCGTGGAGCGCGATGCGGAGGGTTGCGTGGTTGCGCTGCGCGGACGGTGGGCGCCAATGAGCGAGCGAATGAAGGTGAAGAGCACCATCCATTGGGTCTCCGCCGAGGATGCCGTACCGATCGAGGTCCGGCTGTACGGGCGCCTGTTCCGCATTGCGGACTTGAGCACCATTCCGGAGGACGAGGATTTCCGCGCATATCTCAATCCGGACTCGTTGCGGGTGGTTCAGGGCGTGGCGGAACCCGCTGTGCGCGATGCCCGGCCGGGTGACACGCTGCAGTTTGAGCGCATCGGGTACTTCTGCGCGGACGAACGCGACTTTCGACCCGAGGCGCCGGTGTTCAACCAAACGGTGACGCTGAAAGATTCACCCGTCGCAGCAACTGCGGGCTGAGGGGCCTGCTCGCGGCCGCTTCGCGCACGCTAAAAGGCCAGCGGTCGCCCCGCAGTGTTGGCCCCCGCGGCTGTGGTGGGCCGCCGTGGAAGGCACGCGGGAGTTCTCTTCTCCCTCATCCCATGAGTCGTTGGGTCCCCGCGGAGCCCACGCCGGTACGCTCGTCAACGAGCAACCCGGGGGAGTACTTTGCGCGGCGGGCAAGATGGGCCACATTTTGTCGCCGCCGCTACGACCCCACCAAGCGTATTGCACGGACTGTAGGCGCCGGCATCACCAGGCCAGGCCGGCGTGGATTGGGGGCGTCCCGGCCAGCGGCGGGAGGTGAGCCGGTGGCCGGGACGTCGAAACGGTATCGGCCCGCGACAGGCGGGCCGCGGCGAGGCTCAGAAGCGGGCGTCGAGCGTGAGCACGAAGTTCCGGCCCGGCTCATTGACGCCGGAACCGTGAATTCGATAGTCCTCGTCGGTAATGTTCTCAACGCCCACCGCGGCTCGAACGTCGCGCCAGAGGGTGGCACCCGCACGCACACTGCCGACAAGCCAGGCGGGGGTGCCGCCCGGCGGAATGCGTTGCGTGTCGCGACGGTCAGACGCGGCAAGCTGATCAGCTTTCGCGGATCCGCGGACCGCCGCCTCGACCCACCAGCGGCCGGGGCCATACCGTAACGCCAGTTCTCCGGTCGGCGGCAACAACCGGCTGACCGGTTCACGAACCTGCCGGGGTTCGGAGGTCGGGTACGACTCCACTTCGCCGTCCATCCACGCGCCCAGCGCGCGTACTGACCAGTCCTCCACAAACTCCCATTCGCCGATCGCTTCGACCCCATGGATCCAGCCATCGCCGGCGTTTTTCTTGGTGACCTCCAGAAGTCCGTCTCCGACCACCCGGCCGGTCGGCGCGCGGACAATCATCGCGTCCATCCATGTGCGATATGCGACCACCTGCCCGCGCAGCCGGTCGTCGTGCCAGCGGGCCCCGATTTCGGCCGACACATAGCGCTCGGGGTCGAGGTTCTCCACCGGTACCTCCTGTTCGCCGCTGCGTGCGATGTCAAAGCGGCTCATGTCCGACAGGTTTGGCGCGCGGAACCCCTGCGCGACGCCCGCAAAAAGCCATCCCCGGCGGTCGTCGTCGAACGAAAGCGAACCGTGGACCGATCCGATCAGCGAGTTCCAGTCGTGCTCCATTTCGAAGCGCTCGCCGGTGAGCGGGTGGGCGACCCGCTCGGCCTCCAGCCGCACGTGGGAGTAGCGCGCACCGGGCACGACCATCCAGCCGGCCTTCTCGCCGCCCAGCACTGGCTGCACGTAGACGCCGAAGAGATCGTAGGTCGCGTCATCCGCGATCGGTCCCTGAATCGATCGTGACTTCACCGAGCCGTCCGCGGCCAGCTTGTGGCTGTAGGTGTCCACCAAGTCGCGCGAGACGTCCACGCCATAGACCCACCGGAAGGCGTCCGTTTCCGTTTCGAGCTGCAGCCCGCCACCCCAGCCGACGACGTCGAAGCCTTGACGCGTGCGTGCGCCGTCCTCCTTCATGCGGTATTCGTCCTCGCCGTGCCACTGACGATAGACAGTGGCGGTCAAGCGGGTCAGCGCGGGTGCCACATCGCGCAAGGAGAGCCGTGCCCAGGTCAGGTCCCGCGCCTGATCGTAAAAAAGATACTGGTCGGTGCCACGCTGAAGGCCCTTCCACGTGATGCCGTAGATGGTTCGGTGGGTCCGCCAGACGTCGTCCTGACGGACGCTCTGATGTCCCACGGTGAGATCCGCCTGATCGCTGAGCCGCAGTACAAGTTTTCCATCCGCCGCCCACTCGTCATAGCCGGTGTGGGGTTGGCGACCCACCGAGCGCCCGCCCTCGATGTCGCCGATATCTTTCAATGAGAGCCCGACGTGAAACCCGACGGTCTCGTCCGGTCGGGCGGCGGCTTCGGCGCGCGCCATTTGCGAGCGCTCGGCCGACGCGGCGCGGTAGAGGAGCCGGCCATTCATGGTGCCGGCGGCGTCAGGCGGATCGGGGGTGAACGCCTGCACGGTGCCACCGATCGCGTCGCTGCCGTACAGCACAGAGCCCGGCCCCAGCACCGCTTCGATCGAGCGCAGCGAGAGCATGTCCACCGTCGCCCAGTACTGGTTCGGCCCCTCGCGCATCGCGGCGTGGTTCAACCGGATTCCGTCCACCAGCAACAGCGTGCGGAAACCGGTGAAGCCGCGCAGAAACGGTGATCCCTGACCGTTCGCGGTGCGCTGCGGCAGAACCGATGGGACCGCCGCCATTGCTTCGGGCAGGGACCGCGCGCCGCGCTCGAAGGTCAGCGCGTTTGCGTCCAACCGCACCACGCTGGCAGGTGTGGCCACCAGTTCTGCCGGCGTCCTCGTCGCGGTCACCTCGATGCCGGGGACCGCCCGTTCCGTTGCGGTCTGCGCCCAGCCGCCGATCACACTGGCCAGCACCACGGCTGACCACCCATGGTTCGTCCTCGTCTGCCGCGTCGCCATGTTTGACCTCCAAGGGATGCGCGGGACCGCGCAACCTGCCACTTCTTCCATACCTGGAGCCGGATTGGACAGCGGCGGTGCACCGTGCTTCATGGGATGTCCCGCTTGGTGTCGGCTGGCGGCCGGTGGTAGAGTGGGCGCCACGGGGAACCAAGGCGATGAACGCAAACCGTGGCTGGCGTCACGCATGGGCATTGAGCCTCGCGCTCGTAGGCTCGGTGGTCGCGCAGGAGTCACCGCCGACGAACGGCCTGGTGCTGTACATGCCGCTGGACAGCGCGGATGGGGGCGGTTGGACCTACGACACCACCACGAACAAGTTTCGCGCGCGCGCGGTCGAGGTGCGCTGGACCTCGATCGGCCGTGTGAACGGCGCCTGTGAGTTTCTGGACACCGGCTCGTTCCTTGCGGTCAGCAATCCGATCGTTTCCGGTCCCCAATGGAGCTTGACGATGTGGTTCCGCATCGTGCGGGTCGGCGACGCTCCGCGCACGCTGCTGGAACGCGACGCGACGACCGGACTGGTCGTCCAGGTGATTGCCGATCCAGCGGACTCCAACCGACATGGGCGGCTGCGCTGGCGCGTCGGCGGCGCGGAGGCGATCGGAGACGTTTCGGTGGACGACAAGCGCTGGCATCACTTCGCGCTGGTCGCCGATGGTCAGAGGGTTCGGGCGTGGATTGACGCGGTGGCGCAGACGAACTCGGTCGAGTGGGGTGCTCCGCTCCCAGCGACACCGCCTCCTTGGATTTTCGGGATGAACCGTTCTGCTCCCGGCGCGGCGGAGACCAACCGTTCCTGGAACGGCGTGATGGATGAGTTGAGGATCTATGATCGGGCGCTCTCCGCGGCCGAGATCGAGGCCAGCCGCGCCGCGGTGAAAAGCCGGTTCACACGTGCTCAGGTTCAGCAGAGAATCCGGGAAATTCAGGAACTTTACGATCGGGGCCTTTTGATGCGGGACTTTTACGAGCGGAAGATGGCCGAGTGCGAGGCGGACCTCTGAGGGGGACTCACTCTCCCATTGCCGCTTCCGCCGTTTCGTGTGGCGCCCCGCTGCGGGCGGGAGAGGGGGGCCTGCCGAGCTGATCAGATGCGGGAGGGTGTTTCGATGCCGAGCAGATTTAAGCCGGTCCGAAGCGCGCCGGCGACCGCGACGCCGATCTTCACGCGGCTCTCCCGCACGCCCTCTGGAGCGCGTAGGAACGGCAACGTCTGGTAGAAGCGGCTGTAGGTCTGTGCCAGCTCGTAGAGGTGGTCAGCCAGAAGGTTGGGGCGGCATGCCGACGCGGCGTCGATCACCACCTCGCCGAACCTCACAATCAGCGTGGCGAGACGCCGCTCGATTGGATCCGTGAACATCACCGGTGCGCGGTCGAGTGCCGCGCGATCATGCCGTTCGGCGTACTTGTCCAATACGCTGGAAATGCGGGCACAGGCATACTGCAGGTACGGGGCGGAGTTGCCGTCCATTGCGAGCGCCTTGTCCCAGGTGAAGGTGACGAGGCTCTGGGGGTTCTGGCTCAGGTCCGCATATTTCACCGCCCCGATGCCGACGGCGCGCGCGACCTCGCGCTGCCGATCCGGAGGCATGTCGGGGCTGTTCTCCCGAACGAGCGACAGCGCACGCTCCTCGGCCTCGTCGAGCAAGCGCTCCAGTTTGATCACGTTGCCCTGCCGCGTGGAGAACGTTCCCTCCGGCAGGCGCATCAGGCCGAACCACACGTGCTCGAGACGCGTGGTGACGCCGAGCTTTCGGGCGATCGCAAAGATCTGCCGGAAGTGGAGCTGCTGGCGCTCGTCGGTAACGTAGATCACCGCATCGGGGTGAAATTCCTCCTCACGCGCCAGCACGGTCGCCAGGTCGGTGGTCGCGTAGTTGTAGGCGCCGTCGCGCTTGCGGACGATGCACACCGGCAGTCCCTCGTCCGAGAGATCCACGATCAGCGCTCCGTCGCTTTCGCGCACCAGCCCGCGCGCTTCGAGGCGGCGGATCACGTCGGGGAGCCGGTCGTTGTACCAGCTTTCACCTCGGACCAGATCGAAACGGATGTCGAGCCGTCGGTAGATGCGATCGAACTCGCGCAGGCTGTGGTCGACGAAGGATCGCCACAGTTCCCGACAGGCGGGATCGCCCTGCTGCAGCTTCACCAGCTCGGCGCGGGCCGCATCCAGCCAGACGGGATCCTCGCGGGACCGCTCGTAACTGCGCACGTACACCCGCTCGAGCTCGTCGATCGGAGTGCTCTCGTAGGCGGTGGGGTCCGCGTACTCCCGGAAACCGAGCAACAGCAGTCCAAACTGGGTGCCCCAGTCGCCGAGGTGGTTGTCCGCGATGACGTGGTAGCCGAGGAACCGGTGCATGCGGTCAAGTGCATTCCCGATCACGGTCGAGCGGATGTGCCCGATGTGCATCGGCTTGGCGACGTTCGGGCTGGAATAGTCCATCACGATCGTCCGGCCGCGGCCTGGTTCCGGCGTTCCGAGGCGAGGGTCACTCGCGATTTCTGCGACACGGGCGGAGAGCGCGCCGTCGTCGAGCGTAATGTTGAGAAACCCGGGTCCGGCCACCTCGAGCGAGCGCACCAGCGGATGCGAGCCGGCCGCGTCGCGAATCGCCAGAGCGAGGTCGCGTGGGGGGCGCCGCAGTTCGCGTGCCAGCGACATCGCCGCGTTGCACTGGTAGTCGCCGAACTCTGGCCGTGCCGTCGCGACGACCGCCAGCGGTGGGCCGTCGGGCGCATCCGGCACCGCCTGTCGGAACGCTGCCGTGAGCCATTCGCTCAGCGCGTCACGAAACAACATCCCTTCGCTCATGTCGGGCGGGGTTCCTCCGGGAAACCGCGGGATGATAGGCAGCCGCGCGTCCGTGCGCAACAGCCGGACGTGCGCTACGCTCACCGCGTCGCCGTCACGCGGTTCCGACCGCCGCGCAACGGCGTCTGCTGCCCGCCCCAAACCAGCACGCCGGGGGTCGCGGGCGGCAGTTCGATCTCCGCCTCACAGGTGTCCCGCTCGAAGCGCAGCGCAACCGATACCCAGCCCGTCGGGTGCGGCAACTTCGCGCGGATCGAGCGCCACGGACCAGGCTGCGGCGCAACCCGGACCGATCGGAACCACGGCTCAGCGGGCCGGATGCCGGCGACGCTGGCGAAGAGGTGGAACAACGGATGACTGCCCCAGGCATGGCAATCGGAACGTGTGTCGCCCGGCATTTCCACCGGCGTGCGCAGTCCCTGCCGCAGCAGCTCCTTCCAGAAGTCGAGGCGAGGCACGATCAGATCGCCTCGTCCCATCTTCCACCAGGTCTCGAGCAGGTAGAAGCTGAAATAGATCGTCGTGCGACTGAGATTCGGATCGCGCAGCAGACCGTCGAACGCGCGCCGGGCCTCAGCAGGCGGCAGCACGTCCGCAAGGAGCGCAAGACACTGCGCGTGCTCGCTGAACTCTGTGTGCGCGAGGTTATCGGCGAGCAGTCCACGCGATTCGTTCCAGAACGCGCGGCGGATGGCGGCCGCGGTCGCGTCGGCCCGGGCCGTCCAGCGGGCGGCAAGTGCCGGCTCGCCGAGCGCGGTCTCCACCTCGGCCGCGGCGCGCAGCGCTAACACATAGAGCAGGTTGTTCAGCGAGGAGACGCCGAACCTCCCGTCCGGCGCGATGCCGACCTTCCATGTGGGCACCCAGTCCATGAAGGACCAACCGGGCAGATTGGCGAGCAGGCCGTCCGCATTGCGGTAGTGTTCGAACAGCTCGAGCATCGCCCGCATGCCCGTTGCGCGCGCGCGGACCCAGTCGGGGTCGTTGCGCCACCACGCGTGATCGCGGAGCATCAGCGTCCAGATCATCGAAAAGGTCGTGGACATCTGCGGTTCGTGGGCCGGGAAGCGCTCGTTCACGAAGCCGCCGTTCGCGCGGGAACGGTCGAACAGCTCAATGCCGCGGCGCACAAGGCGGTCGTCGCGCGTCATCGCGTAGGTCGTCAACATTTCGAGCCGTGAGTCGCCCACATACATCAGTTGCTCGTAGTAGGGGCAGTCCATGAACGTCTCGTGCGAGCACATCTGCATGCCGCGCACCGAGAGCCGAACGATGCCGGCGATCTCGGGATCGTCGCACTCGAACGAGCCGTCCATCTCCAGCGGATATCGGGTCTCGTCCAACGCCAGGGTTCGGAGGGTCAATGGTTCGTCGGCCGTCCGGACGGTCAGCCGACACCACCGTCCCGCTCGCCACCAGTGGGTGGAAAACCAGCGCGAAGTGCCGCCGTCCGGCCGGAAGGTGTCCGTCATTCCCCGAAACACTTTGCCGGAGAACTCGTCGCGGTGCCCCTTCGCGCGGCCGCCCGGCAGATAGAGCGACTCCGCCCAACTCCAGCGGATTTCCGCGTCTTTTCCGCCGGCCACCTCGAGCACCGGGTGGGCGCAGTAGTAGTCGTCGAGGTCCCACAGCACCTGCAGGTCGGTCCGCGGAGGCACCGTCAGTTCGCTTCGCCCCTCGATGAGTTTCTGCCATGCCCCCAGCTCGGCGTCGCGGCCGTCCTCGGCGGACCACACTCGCTGCACATCGCCGGTCCGGGCGATCGCGACGATCCGTCCCGTTTGCACGCGGCGGTCGAGCATGTCCGGCAGTGTGGACGGCCGAAGCCGCCAGCCGGCCGTCCAGATCCCATAGGGGGCGTTGCGCACCGGTTCGCGCACCACCACCGCCGGCACTGCGGCGCCCTGCTTCCACTGTGGCCCGCATCCCTCCGCCGTCAGCTCGCCCCCAACTCCGAAAATCTCCCGCATTGCCGGTGGCTCTACGCGGAGCCCTTCGAGCTGCTCGACCTGCCAGGCCGCCTTGCCGGTGGTCAGCTCGGCGTCATACGGGTCATCCGCCTTCAGAATGAACCCGCCGCGCCAGGTCAGTTGAGCGATCGGCGAGAGCGGGCCAAGGCTCCAGCAGAGCGCGTCCAGCCGATGCGGGCCCGGCCCGATGTGGATTTCGTAGGTTTTGAATGTCCACGCGTCTACGGTGGAACGATCCGGGCCGCGCGCGATGCGGATGCCGTCGAGGAAAAGTTCGAAACGTTCGTCCGCACTGACGTGGATCCGCAGTGGCGCCTCTCGACCGATGAATTCGCGGCGGAAGCGGAGAAACACCGGACCGCGCCAGCCCGAGTCGAAGTAAGCCAGCCGGCCTCCCCAAACCCGCGTCAGCGAATCGGGTACGTTGCTACGTCCCGGTTCCGGCACACCGGCATATGCGGGGTGCCAGATCCAGGCTGCGGAATCGATGGGCTCGACGGGGATCACGCCGGCGTTCCCGTCGTGGGCGCGTACGGGCAGAAAGATGCGCCGCACCGCCGCCGTGACGTTGGGCGGATCACTGGCGGACGTCCGCCACGGGGGTATGCCGGTGGCAAGAACGAGCGTGACGAGCAGGCCGACCGCGCGCGTGAGGACCTTCATCGCGAACCTCCATGCTGCGGAGAAGAATGTAGCCGTGCGACGTCGGAGGGGCAACGAGCGAGCCCAGCACCTTCCTCCGCATGACGGCGTCGTTCGCGGGTGCGAGGGACCGCCCGGAATCGGAGCTGGTCGCGAGGGACGGGATCGCGGGGGGCGTGCTATTCGGACTTGAACTCCGCGACGAGCGCGGAGACCGAGGCTTTCGCGTCTCCGAACAGCATGCGGGTGTTGGGCTTGAAAAACAGCGGGTTCTCCACGCCCGCAAACCCTGGCCGCATCGAGCGTTTCAACACGATGCAGGTCCGCGCCTGGTCCACGTTGATGATCGGCATCCCCCACAACGGGCTCTTTGGGTCCTCGCGCGCGGCGGGATTCACCACGTCGTTGGCACCGATCACGATTGCGACGTCCACGTTGTCGATCGTCGGGTTCACGTCGCCGGGCTCGACGAGCTGTTCGTACGGCACGTTCGCCTCCGCCAGCAGCACGTTCATGTGGCCGGGCATTCGGCCCGCGACCGGATGAATGCAGTACTTCACCTCCGCGCCGTTTTTCTCGAGGAGCTGCCCGAGCTCGCGCACAACATGCTGCGCCTGCGCAACCGCCATTCCGTATCCCGGTACAAAAACCACCGAGCGAGCCGCCTCGAGGATGTAGTACGCGTCCTCTACGCTGATGGGCTTCACTTCACCCTGCGCGGCCGAGGCATCGGCGGCCGTCTCCACCGCGCCGAATCCGCTGAACAGCACGTTGCCCAGCGAGCGATTCATCGCCTTGCACATGATGTTGGTGAGGATCAGGCCGCTGGCGCCCACCAGCGAACCGGCGACGATCAACCCGTTGTTCAGGATGATGAACCCGGCGGCCGCCGCCGCGACACCCGAGTAGCTGTTCAAGAGCGAGATTACCACCGGCATGTCCGCTCCGCCGATCGGAATCACCGAAGTGACGCCCAGCAACAGACCGACGACCATCACCGCCGCAAAGGCGCCGTACGCCCACGGTGCCTCGGGCCGTGCCACGACCAGCCCCGCGGCCGCGAGCACGACCAGTACGATCGCGCCATTCGCGAGCCGCTGGCCGCGGAAGAGAATCGGGCGGCCGGTGATCCACTCCGCCAGCTTCAGAAACGCGACGACACTGCCGGAAAACGTCACCGCGCCGACGAGGGCGGTGAACGCGATCGCCGCCGCGGTGAACACCGGGCTGTCTGGCGCCCCAGGGCCGAGCAACTGGTGGTAGGCCGTCCATCCCTCCTGCCGCCACTTGTGATACTCGGCCCACGCCACCAGCATGCTCGCGAGGCCGCCGAACCCGTTGAACAGTCCCACCATTTCGGGCATCGCGGTCATCTTCACCGCGTAGGCGGCCACCGCGCCGATCGCCGAGCCGACGACCGCTCCCAACAGGATCCACTCGAAACGCATGCCGGCCAGCAAGCAGGTCGCGACGATCGCCGTCAGCATGCCGACGCCGGAGATCAGGTTGCCGCGGCGCGCGGTCGCCGCGCGGTTCAGCATTTTCAGGCCGATGATGAACAGCCCGGAGGCGACGATGTACAACGCGGTGATCAGCGGGTGGTCCGGGGCGAACATGGTTACTTTCCGCCTCCCTCCTTGTGCTTGAACATCGCGAGCATCCGGTCCGTCACCAGATAACCGCCGACGACGTTGATCATCGCGGCTGCCACCGCGATCGTGCCCAGCACCGTCACCAGCGGCCCCCCCTGCGGCTGCCCCGCCGCGACCAGCGCGCCCACGATCGTGATTCCGGAAATCGCGTTCGAACCGCTCATCAACGGCGTGTGCAGCTGCGACGGCACCTTTGAGATCAGCTCAAGGCCGAGGAACACGGCCAGCACAAACACGAAAAACAGCAGGCCCAACATCGCACACCTCCGCTACAGCCCGAGCGACTCGCGAACCGCCGCATGCACCACGCGGCCGCCCCGCGTCACCGTCATGCCCTTCAGGATCTCGTCCTCGTCCGACCATCGGAATGTCTTCGCGTTTCGGTCCCAGAAATGCTCGAGGAAGTTTGCGAGGTTTGCCGCGTACATTTGACTGGCGGCGACCGGCACACGTCCCGGCAGATTCGACAGTCCGAGAATGCGAACGCCGTTGCGGTCGATTTCGCGGTCCGGTTCGACCCCTTCGACGTTGCCGCCGGTCTCCACCGCCAGATCCACCACCACGCTGCCTGGCCGCATGCCGTTGAGCATCTCCGCGGTGATGATCCGTGGCGCGCGGCGTCCAAACACCTGCGCGGTGGTGATCACCACGTCCGCCTCCGCGCAGTGCCGTGCGAGCGCCGCCCGCTGGCGCGCCAGCTGTTCTTCGGTGAGCTGCTTCGCGTAGCCGTCTTTTGTCTGCCCGGTCTCGCCGACATCAATGTCCACAAACTTCGCGCCGAGTGACTGCACCTGCTCTTTCACGACCGGTCGGGTGTCGTAGGCTTCGACGCGTGCCCCGAGCCGCCGCGCGGTCGCGATCGCCTGCAGTCCCGCGACGCCCGCGCCGATCACCAGCACGCGCGCCGGCGCGATCGTACCGGCCGGCGTCATCATCATCGGTAGAATCTTCGGCAGGCGCTCCGCGGCGAGAATCACCGCAACGTAGCCGGCGAGATTCGCCTGGGAGCTGAGCGCATCCATTTTCTGCGCGATCGTTGTGCGGGGAATCAGCTCCACCGAAAGCGCGGTCGCACCGGATCTCGCGAAGGCCTCGATCAGAGGCCGGTTCGTGAACGGTTCGAGAAAGCCGATGTGGAACGAGTCGGGTCTTGCGGCAGCGGCTTCTTCCGGTGGCGGCGGGCGGAGCCGGAAGACCCAGTCGGCGGTGGCCAGCCCCTCCTCCCGGGAGAGGATCTGCACGCCCCGCGCGGTGTAGTCGGCGTCGGCCGCACCGATCGTTGCACCCAGGCCCGCTTCCACGGCGACCTCCACACCGAGCCGAACCAGCCGTTCCGCCGAGGCCGGCGTGACGGGCACCCGCGTCTCGCCGGGACGCGTTTCCCGTGGACAGAACACCTTCATGCTGTCGCCCCCAGACCCGACGACCGCCGCACGACCTCCGCGCGGCGCAAAAAGGAACGCATCACTCTACGAACCGATCCCGCAAAGTCAACTGGGCCGCGCCCGCAACGGCACGGGCTGGCCACGCCGTCGCGAGCTCAGACGGCGGAGCCGCGCCAGTGCAGCTTCTGGCGCAGAAGGTCGAAGTAATCGTCGCCCGGCAGGTGCAGAAAGCGGAGTGTGTGGGGGGCCTTGCGGATCTCGACCCGGTCACCCTCCGCGATTCGGTGGTGATCCTGGCCGTCAACCGCAACGATCAGCTCCTTGCTGGATCGCCGTGAGACGACCTCAATGTGCTGCGTGTCCGGAACGACCATGGGCCGGTGGCTCAGGGTGTGCGGGCAGATGGGATTGACGACGAACACCGCCGCCTCGGGATGGAGAATCGGACCGCCGGCGGAAAGCGAGTGCCCGGTGCTGCCGGTGGGAGTGGACACGATCAGGCCGTCGCAGGTGAAGACGCCCACCGTGCGGCCGTTCATCCGGAGCTCCAGTGTGACAATGCGCGAGGTGTCACCCCAGCCGAGCACCACGTCGTTCAGTGCGCAGTAGGTGCCCGCTTCAACGCCCTCCCGAACCACTGTCGCGGACAGCTGACTGCGGCGGGAGACCACGCACGATCCTTCCGCGAGCCGACGCAGCGCCTCGTCGAGACGATCCAGCGGGACGCTGGCGAGAAACCCCAGGCTGCCCAGGTTCACCCCCAGCAGCGGCACGTCTCGGCCGCACAGCTGCCGCGCGGCGCGCAACATTGTGCCGTCCCCGCCCATCGCGATCATCGCGTCGAGGCCGTCGGCGAAGCGATCCGCACAGACGCGCCGGATCTCCGCACAGAGCTCTGCGGTTTCGTCGCACGCGATCAGCGTCCAGCCGGCTGCGCGGGCAAATCGTGTGACCGTCGCGATCGCACTGTCCACCGCCGGTTTGCCGGTGTTCGCGGTGATGCCGATGCGGTTCACGGTCGTTTCCAGGCGGCCAGAAACTCCACATTGCCGGCCGGCCCCCGCAACGGGGAGCGCACGACGCCGATCCATTCGAGGCCGAGCGAGTGTACACCGAACTCGCGCAGCTCGTCCACGACGCGCATGCGGATCTGTTCGTCGCGGACGACGCCGCCCCGGCCCACGTCACGGCGGCCGGCCTCGAACTGGGGCTTGATCAGCGTGACGATGTACGAGCCCGGCTCCAGCAGCGGTGGCAGAGACGGCAGCACCAGTCGCAGGGAAATGAACGAGACGTCCACCGCCGCGAAACCGGCACGCTCCGGCACATCCGCCGGCGTCAAATGGCGAGCGTTCACGCCCTCCATCGGCACCACGCGCGGGTCCCGCCGCAGCGACCAGTGCAACTGACCGCGGCCGACGTCCACCGCGTAAACGCGCCGCGCGCCGCGCCGCAGCAGGCAATCGGTAAAACCGCCGGTCGAGGCGCCGATGTCGAGCGCTACGCGGTCGCGGACGTCGAGCCCGAACGCGTCGAATGCGGCGTCCAGCTTCTCTCCGCCGCGGCTGACGAAACGTGGCGGTTCCACCAGTTCGATAGGGGTCTGCGGAAAAACCGCGCGCGCAGCCCGCCGCTCGATCTGGCCGTCTACGCGCACGCGCCCCGCCAGAATCAACCTCTGCGCGAGCGCGCGACTTTCGGCGAGGCCCCGGCGCACCAGTTCGAGGTCGAGGCGGGGCCGGCGAGCGGCGTCGCCCTCATTCGAGGTCGTCATCGGTGAGCTGGTCCGGCATCCGGGCGGTGGTCACCGCCACCCGCAGCGTGTGGCGGCCGCGCCGCACTTCCAGCTCCAGCGGTGTGCCGACCGGCTGGCTCAACAGCGCGCGCAGCAGGTCGTGGGAGGAGGCAACGGGCTGACCCGCGATGCGCAGGATCACGTCGCCCGGGCGCAGCCCGGCGCGCGCGGCGGGCGTGTTGCGAAAGACCGCTGCCACCCGAAGCCCCCGCGGCTGGCCGGGCTCCGGCGGCGTCTCGATCTCGTCCCATGCGATGCCGAGCCAGGGCCGCTCGAAGCGCCCGGTCCGGCGCAGCGACTCCGCGACCCGTCGCGCAAGGTTCACCGGCACCGCGAACCCGATTCCAATGTTGCCTTGCGAGGCGCCGCTGGTCTGGATCACCGCGTTCACGCCCACCATGCGGCCGTCGAGATCGACCAGGGGGCCCCCGCTGTTGCCGGGATTGATCGGCGCGTCGGTCTGAATGAAGTCCTCGAACGGCAACACTCCCACCGTTCGCCCTTTCTGACTGACGACGCCCATCGTCACGCTGCCGGCGAGGCTGAAGGGCGAACCGATCGCGATCACGATCTCCCCCACGCGCAGCGCGTCGGAATCGCCAAACTCGATCGGCGTCAGCCCGCGGCCCGGCGGCGGCTCCACCTTCAGCAGCGCGAGATCGGTGGTGGCGTCCATGCCGACAATCTTCGCGTTGAGCTCCGTCTGGTCATTGAGCACCACGGTGATGTCCTCTGCCCCCGCGACGACATGTCGGCTGGTCAGCACATGTCCTTCGCGGTCAATGATCATCCCGGACCCCTGCCCCGAGAGGATCTGCGGAATCATCAGCCGCCGGCCAAAGAACAGATCGTAGGCGCGCAGATAGCGGGTCGCCTCGGTGCGGACCACCACGACCGACGGCATCACCTTCGCGACGGTGTCGGCGATCTCGCGGCTGAGCTGTTTCGCCAGGCCGGGCCCTGCCGCCCACGTGCGCGCTGCCAGCGCGCCCACCATCACCACAAGCTGGAGCCACCGCCTCATTGTCTTCTCTCCCCCATTGTGTTCTTCGACCGCGGAGCGGGGGCGTGCGTTCAACCGGCCGCGGGCGGCTCGCCGGCGCCCTCCTCCGGCGCGAACGGCTCCGCAACATCCTGGCCGTTGCGCTGCAGCAGAATCTCGAGCCGGCGCTCGATTTCGTCGAGCCGGCGGTTGCAGTACCGGACCAGCTCCGCGCCCTCCTCGAAGTCGCGCATCATGTCGTCGAGGCGGGTCTGGCCGGACTCCATGCGCGTGACGATCGCTTCCAGCCGCGCCAGCGCGTCCTCGAAGGGAAGATCCTCGATCGGTTGGTTTGACGGCATCGTTGGCTCCCGGGCGCCGAGCGCCCTCCTCAGCGGTTCATCCTCACCTTCTGCACGTCGGAGTCAATCTCAGCGACGGCGGTCTGCGTGCGCAGCCGGTCACCGGGAGCAGGCAAGTCGTCGGCGGTGACGAGGCGGCCGTCCGCATGGCGGGTGATGGAGTAGCCGCGGCGCAGCACCGCCGCAGGGTCGAGCGAGCGACGGCGGGCGTCGAGATGGCGGCAGTGCTCGCGCCGCTGTTCGATCACGCGGCGCAGCGCCCGCTCGAGGCGGGTGACCGGTATCGCCGCGAGGGCAGCGCGCAGGCGTGCGGCGCGCCCGCCCAGCGACTGCCGAAGCCGGGCGTGTGTCTCGTCGAGCTGCTGGCGGAGTCGCGCGATGCGGCGCCGGGCTGCGATCGCATAGGTGCTCTGGAGTTCGCGCAGCTGGGTGCGGCCGCTGACGAGGGAGTGGGCGGCGGCGCGACGCAGGCGGTGACTGAGCTGGGCGATGCGGTCAGCGAGATCTTTGCGGGGCTCCACCGCGCGCTCCGCGGCGGCCGAGGGGGTGGGGGCGCGCAGGTCCGCGGCGAAGTCGGCCAGCGTGAAGTCGGTCTCATGGCCGATACCGGTGATGACCGGCACGGGGCAACGCGCGATCGCGCGCACAACCGGTTCCTCGTTGAATGCCCACAGGTCCTCCATGCTGCCGCCCCCTCGTGCGACGATCACGACCTCCACTCCCGGCCACTGGCCGATCCGGTCAATTGCCGAGGCGATCTCGGCCGCTGCGCCCTCGCCCTGCACACGGCAGGGACTGACCACGATCCGCATGTTTGGAAAGCGCCGACCGATCACATTCAGAATGTCGCGCAGCGCCGCTCCCGCGGGGGAGGTGACGACACCGATCGCGCGGGGCAGCCGCGGCAGCGGCCGCTTGCGCTCGGCGGCGAACAGCCCCTCCGCCGCGAGGCGCTCTTTCAGCCGTTCGAACGCCTCCCACAGGGCACCGCGGCCGGCAGGCGTCACTTCGTGAACGCGGATCTGATAGCGGCTGGACGGTTCGTAGGTGCCCACATCGCCGCGCACCCTCACCTGCTGGCCATCGGCGAGGCGGGCGGCGATTGGAGTCTGTCGGCGAGCGAACCAGACCGCGTCAATCTTCGCGAGGCCGGAAGGATCGTTCAGCGAAAAATACAGGTGACCGGAGGGCTGCCGCCGCAAATTGGAGATCTCGCCTTCGACGAGCACCGGCTCAGGGAAGCGCTCTCCGATCGCGCGCGTGATCAACGCGGCAAGCTCAGCGACGCGGTACACGCGGGGAAGGGCGGCCTCGGCGTCGGGCGGTCGCTCGAACTGCGGGGCGGCGGCCTCGTCATTCGGGTTCGGCGGGCACATCCAACCACTCCTGAACGCGACGGATCTGCTCGGCCCGGCCGGTGGGGGCGATCTCCACCACAACGCCGTCCAGCCGGGTTCGGCCGCGGGCGATCTTGAAGCGGCGAGGCATGCCGGTGAGGAACTTCTCGAGAACCGAGGCGATGTCCCGCCCGATGATCGAGTCGGCGGGGCCGGTCATGCCGAGATCGGATATGAACGCGGTGCCGCCGGGCAGCAAGCGTTCGTCGGCGGTCTGCACGTGAGTGTGGGTGCCGGCGACGAGCGCGACGCGGCCGTCGAGATGCCAGCCGAGCGCGGCCTTCTCCGAGGTGGCTTCCGCGTGGATATCGACCAGCACCGGCCCGGCGTTGGGCGGCAGGCTGCGGAGCAGCTGATCGGCGACGCGGAAGGGACAGTCCGCAATCGGCGTCATGAACACTCGGCCGAGCAGGCTGATGATGGTCAGCGGGCCGGCCGGGGTCGAGAGTGTCGTGAGTCCGCGGCCGGGGCAGGCGGGGGGGAGATTTGCGGGGCGGACGACGCGCGGCTCGCGATCGAGCCATGGCTCGAGAGCTTTCTGGTCCCAGACGTGGTCACCGAGGGTGATCGCGTCGAGACCGGCACGAAGGAGCTCTTCCGCGAGAGGGGGCGTCAGACCCTGCCCACCCGCGGCGTTTTCGGCATTCGCGATGACTGCATCGGGTCGCCACGCCTCGCGCAGACGCGGCAGCAGTTCTCGGACCGCGCGCCGGCCTGGCGCGCCGACGATGTCACCAATCATCAGGATGCGCATCGGCACGGTTCCGGCGGCAGGTCAGTGGACATATTCGACACAGCGGGTTTCGCGGATCACGGTGATTTTCAACTGGCCGACCACAGGCACCTCCGAGCGAATGCGGCGGGCGACGTCGCGAGCCAGAATCAGCGCGCCGTCGTCGCTGATCTGGTCGGGGTGGACGAACACCCGGATCTCGCGGCCGGCATAGACCGCGTAACACTGGCGCACACCGGCCAGACTGCCGGCGATTTCCTCGAGTCGGGCCATGCGTCGCAGAAACGCGTCGGTGGCCTCGGCCCGGGCGCCGGGGCGGGCGGCGGTGATCGCGTCGGCGGCGGCCGCGAGCGCCGCGTAGGTGCGGGTGGTCGGCGCGTCGTGGTGATGGGCGGCGACCGCCTCCCAAACTTCGGTTGGTTCGCCGTGGGCGCGCAGCAGCTCCGCGCCGATGGTGGCGTGGGGTCCCTCCACCTTGTGGCTCAGCGCCTTGCCGATGTCGTGGAACAAACCGACGCGCCGCGCGAGCGCCGCATCGAGGCCGAGCTCAGCCGCGAGCATTCCCATCAGGTGCGCCATTTCGACCGAGTGACGGAGCACGTTCTGGGAGTAGCTGGTCCGAAAGTGCAGCGTGCCGAGCAATGGGATGAGATCGGGGTGCACGCCGGTGATCTGCAGCTCCTCCAAGGCGGCCTCGCCGGCGCGACGGATCATCTCGGCGACCTCCGCACGGACCTTCGCGGCGACCTCCTCGATGCGGGCGGGATGGATGCGACCGTCCGCGACGAGTTCTTCGACGATGCGCCGGGCGGTCTCGCGGCGCACCGGATCGAACGTGGAGATCACGATCGTGCGCGGCGCCTCGTCGATGATGAACGTGCAGCCGGTCTCCATTTCGAGCGAGCGGATGTTGCGGCCCTCGCGGCCGATGATGCGGCCCTTCATCTCCTCGTCGGGAAGGGTGATGGTTGTGGTGGTGATCTGACTGACCTGGTCGGCCGCGTAGCGCTCGATCGCCTGGGTGAGCAGGTCACGGGCGCGCGCTTCGATGGTGCGACCGGTGAGTTCGAGATGCCGGCGGATCGTCTCGGCGCGCTCGGCCTCGAGCTCGCGCTCGAGCGAGAGCAGCAGGTTTTGACGTGCTTCCTCGCGCGACATTCGCGCGATGTCTGCGAGTCGGCGGTCGCCCTCTGCGCGCAGCTCTGCGAGCCGCAACCGCTCAGCCTCCAGCTGGCGGGCGCGTTCTTCGAGCGCAGCCTCGCGCCGGTCGAGCAGCTCCGCGCGCTGTTCGAGCATGCGGGCGCGGCGGTCCAGGTCGGTCTGTTGCGCGGCGAGTCGCTCTTCCGCGATGGTCAGATGCCGGCGGCGATCCGCGTGCTCGCGCTCAAAGGCCTCCAGCGCACGGACCACCTCCTCCCGCGCGCGCAGCTGGGCGTCGCGCAGCAGCAGGTCGGCCTCCCGGCGGGCCTTTTCGACCTCTTGCCGGGCATCGCGCACCTCCCGTGCGAGCTGTGCGCGCAGCAGCAGCGCGTGCAGCACATAGCCGGCGAGCATGCCAAGCAGCACGACGAACAGCGGCACAAGCCAGGAGGTGAACTGTGCCCAGCTCATCGGCAGCCAGTGCTCCGACGGCGCGAGCGGCGCTCCTGCGCGCCCGGGCATCGCAGCAGGCGCCGCTCGGTGACGAGCCATTCGACTGCGCGGTCGTGGGTGTGCACAGGAACGCGGGAAACGATCGCCGCATCGTACGCCACACCGATTGCCGGGCAGCGGCAGCGCGCCAGCAGACGGTCGTAGTGGCCGCCGCCGCGGCCGAGCCGGCGCCCGTCGGTATCAAACGCCAGACCCGGCACCAACACCACATCAAGCCGGTCGGCTGAGATCCAGCGGGGCGGATCGGGCTGTGGCACGCCGTCCGGACCGCGCGTCCAGCGGCCGTCCCGTTCCGGACAGCGCGCAAAGCGGTATCGGCGCCGGACCGGATCCCACGCGGGCACCGCCCATGTGCGGTCGGGCGAGCGGCGGCGCAGCGCGTCGAGCACCGGGGGTTCGTCATGAAGCGCCAGGAACGCCCCGATCGTGCGCGCTTCACGGAGCACGGGCAGGCGCTGCAGGCGTCGTGCGATCGCACCGGCCGCCCGCTGGCGCACATCCGGCGGCAGCGGCGCCCGCGTTCGCGCGAGCTCTCGCAGCACGCGCTTGCAGCTCAGGATGGCGGTGGCGTTCGTGGCCGGCTCCTCCGGGCCTCCCACGACTCAAGCCGGCGGCGGATCGTCGCCTCGTAGCCCTGGTCGGTGGGTCGGTAGTACACCTTGTCAGTCGGTATGTATTCCTGGTCAACGAAGTGATCGGGGCCGTCGTGGGCGTACTGATAGCCCGTGTGACCGAGCTGGGCGGCGCCGCGGTAGTGCGCATCGCGCAGATGGGGCGGCACGGGCAGGACGATTCCGTGTTTGACGTCGTCGAGTGCCTCTTCGACCGCGAGATAGGCCGCGTTGCTCTTCGGTGCGGTGGCCAGGTAGGTCGTTGCCTGCGCGAGCACGATCCGGGCTTCGGGCATTCCGACCAGCTCACACGCCTGCGCGGCCGCGGCGGCGAGCACCAGGCCATGAGGGTCCGCATTGCCGATATCTTCGGCGGCGAGGATCACCAACCGGCGTGCGATAAAGCGCGGATCCTCGCCCGCATAGAGCATCTTCGCCAGCCAGTACACCGCCGCGTGCGGATCGGAGCCGCGTACGCTTTTGATGAACGCGGAGATGGTGTCGTAGTGGCCGTCCTCGTCGGCGTCGTACACCACCGCTTTTTTCTGGATCGAGTCCTCCGCGATTGCGCGGGTCACCCGGATCCGGCCGTCGGGGCCGGGAGGAGTGGTGAGCACCGCGATCTCGAGCGCATTCAACGCACGGCGCGCGTCCCCCTCGCAGGTACGGGCGAGGTGCTCGATCGCGTCGTCGTCCACGATCGCACCGGTCGCGGCGAGGCCGTCGGGATGAGTCAACGCGCGCCGCAACAGCATGGTGATCGCTTCCGGCGTCAGCGCATGCAGCTCAAAAATCTGCGAGCGGGAGACCAGGGGTCCGTTGATGAAGAAGAACGGGTTGTGGGTGGTCGCACCGATCAGCGTGATGCTGCCGTCCTCCACATACGGCAGCAACACGTCCTGCTGCGCTTTGTTGAACCGGTGGATTTCGTCCAGGAAGAGGATTGTGCGTTCGCCATGGCGGGCGCGACGGCGCGCGGTGTCGAGCAGCTCGCGGAGCTGCGGCACCGTGGAGAGCACCCCGCTGCCCCGTTCGAAACGGCGCCGGGTGACATTCGCGATCACCTCGGCGAGCGATGTTTTGCCACAGCCGGGCGGGCCGTAGAGGATCACGCTGCCGAGACGGTCGGCCTCGATCGCGCGGCGCAACAGCCGGCCCGGGCCGAGGATGTGCTCCTGGCCGACCACGTCGTCGAGCGTGCGCGGCCTCAGCCGGGTGGCGAGGGGACGGGCGGCCGCTCCCCTCTCGGCGTTTGCGGTCTCGAATAAGTCCGTCATGCGCATGTCACACCAAAAGCAAAGTACCCCGCCGTGCCGTAGGGGTCGTGTCTCTGAACCTCGATCATCGAGGTGGGTGCGTCGTCGGCCGGGTTCCTCGTGCCCGACGAGGGGCGGAGGGCGCCGGCCGAACTCGGCTCCCTTACAGTTTAGTACTGGGTCAGAGCGCGAGACCCGTTCGCGAACAAGGCAGGGTACAGAGCTCTCGGGGAATTTCCCCGTTCAACGATGGCAAAGAACAACGGCCCCGTGAGGCCCAGCCGCCACCCATCTGCCGGGTGGTCGGCTCAGTTCAACTCCAAATGCCCGTTCCGCGTCGGGCCGGCCTTCGCCACCAGCCGCACGAGAATGAGACGGCAGCGTTCCCATCCCCAACGGCAGGCTTTGCGGAAGGCCCCGCTCCGGCTCGGCCCACCCGAGGGCCCACCGGAGCAGCTGTTCAATCCATGCCGCGGAAACCATGGACCTCGTACTCCGCCCTGTTCACAGCGTCCGACGGGGCGCCCTCAGCAGCTGGCGCGGATCCGCGCGCCCAGCTCGCGCACCACCGCCTCAGCGACCGCCATGTGCGCGCGCTGCACCTCGTCATCGGTGATCGTACGATCGGTCGCGCGCCAGGTCAAGGAATAGGCCATGCTCTTGGTGCCTGGCGGCAGCGCGGCGCCCTCAAACACATCAAAGAGTTCGATGCGTTCGAGCAGTGGCGGTGCCGCGCGACGCATCACGTCGAGCACCTGCTCGTGACGGACTTCGCGCGGCACAAGGAGTGCGAGATCCCGCACCGTGCACGGGAACTGCGGGGGCGGGACCGGCAAGGGAATCGAGGTCAGCCCCACCGTCAACGATTGCAGCTTCAGTTCTGCAACCGCGACAGGCTCGTAAATCTTCCAATCCGTGGTGAGCGATCGGCGCACAATGCCGGCACGTCCGACCGCCTCCGCAGCCGGCCCGAACCGGACTTCGAAGCCGAGACCCGCCTCAAATGCCTCGGCCGGAGCCGGCGAGAACGCCGGCGGGGGGGCTCGGAGCGCGGCAGCCGCCGCTTCCAGAATGCCTTTCAGCCATCGGAACGTTTCGAGTTCCCCTGGCGGCGGACGACGCGCCAGCGGCCCTCGCCCTGCGGAGCCCATCAGCCCCACCGCCAGCCGGTCCTCCTCCGCAACGGTACCGTCTGAGCGCCGCGCAAAGACTCGTCCAAATTCCACCAGCGCCGCGTCGGGCACTTGGCGGGTACGGTTGCGGCCGAGCGTTTCCACCATCTGCGGCAGCAGCGACGTTCGCAGTACCGCCTGATCGATGCTGATCGGATTTGGCAGACGCACCCGGATCGATGGATCGTCCAGACCGAACCGATCGAGCAGGCGCTCGGCGGTGAGGCTGTAGTTCATCACCTCGAACAGGCCGAGTGCGCGAAACACCTCGCGCACCTCCGAAGTGGCACGCGCGGGCCGGTCGTCCGCCTCGGGCACCACTCGCGCGGAGGGCATGGCGGCAGGGATGTGCTCCAGCCCGTGCAGCCGGGCAAATTCTTCAACCAGATCCGCCTCGATCCGCAGGTCGCTGCGGAAGCTCGGGATTTGCGCGACCAGGCGCTCGTCCCTTTCGACCTGCACTTCGAGTCCCAGCGCGCTCAGCGTTTCCGCGACCGTCTCCGGCGCCGCCGAGATGCCGAGCAGACCGCGCAGACGTTTCATCCGCAGTTCGATACGGCGAGGCTGAACCGGCTGGGGGTAGTGGTCCACCGCGCCGCGGGCAACGCGGCCGCCGGCCAGCCGCACCAGCAGCGCACAGGCGCGACGGCTGGCCACGTCGGCAAGCTCCGGGTCCACACCGCGGGCAAACCGGTAGGAGGATTCCGTCGTCAGACCCAGCCGCCGCGAGGTCGTCCGGATGGACGGCGGCGAAAAGGACGCGCTCTCCAGCAGTATCTCGCGGGTCTCTGCCGCGATCGCGCTGCGGTCACCGCCCATCACCCCCGCGAGCGCGACCGGACCGGCCGCGTCCGCGATCACGAGCATCGATTCGTCCAGCTCGCGCGTCTGGGCGTCCAGCGTGCGCAGTGTTTCCCCCCGCATGGCGCGGCGGACCTGGATCAGTCGCCCCTGAATCTGCGCCGCATCAAACGCGTGCAGTGGCTGTCCCAGCTCCAGCAGCACGTAGTTGGTGATGTCGACCACGTTGTTGATCGGCCGGATGCCGGCACGGGAGAGGCGGGTCTGCATCCATCGGGGCGAGGGGCCGATCGTCAGGCCGCGGATCCAGCGCGCGGTGTAGCGGGGACAGAGGTCCGGCGCGCGCACCTCCACTCTGAATGCTTCGCCGATTTGCGCCTCGTCGGCCTCGGAAAACTCGACGGTCGGCACCCGCAGCGGGCGCCGGTACAGCGCCGCCACCTCCCGCGCCACGCCGAGCAGACTCAGACAGTCCGGTCGGTTTGGCGTGATTTCGAGGTCGAGCACCACGTCCGGTCCGCCGAGAATCTCCACCAGCGGCTTACCGGGTGCGCTGTCCGGCGGAAGCTCCAACAGACCGGTATGGTCCGCGGACAATCCGAGTTCGTCCTCCGCGCACAGCATGCCGTGCGATTCGACCCCCCGGATCTTCGCGACGCGGAGCGTCAGACCGTTGGGCAGCTTGGCGCCTGGCGTGGCAAGCGCGTACCGCCCGCCGGGACGCACGTTGGGTGCCCCGCAGACGACTGTCCGCTCCGAGGTGCCGTCCCACACGCGACACACGGTCAGACGGTCCGCATGGGGATGCTGCTCGACGGACCTCACCTCGGCGACGATCACGCCCGAAAGATCCGCGCCGACCCGCTCGATCCCCTCGACTTCGATGCCGCTGAACGTCAGACGTTCGGCCAGACCCTCGGGAGAGTCCTCAAACTCCACCAGTTCTCTCAACCACTCCAGCGGCACGCGCATGTCGGGGCTCCACGGTCGTAGTGACCGGCCGGGACACTGCCGCGCTGCCGGGGGGCTGTCAAGCGAAGCGCCGGTAGGGCGCGCCGTGCGGGACCGGCGGCTCGGATTGGCCGCACGATCCTGGGGCCGACCGCGAGGGTATGTTTCGCGCACGCGCCGTGTACGGGCCCCCCGATGACGAGGCCTTTGTCACCATTCCACGCCGTCGCAGAGAAGAGGTGCTTCGTAGGTAGGGCAGGCACCCCAGAGAGTTCGGGCATCTGCCGGGACTCGTTGCACCGGTTGGCCTGGCGGAAAGGAGGGCCGCTGGGGGCCGGTCCAGGTGAACCACTTGCTGGCAAGCGGGACGGATCTTCGCGGCCGGTTGGGCGGCGGAGACGTGCAGCGCAGAGTTTGCACCACCGGTGTCGTCGCGCTTCCCTGCTAGTTGCCATGCCCCGGTCGGTGAGAGCGAACGCAGTTCTGGCTAGGGGAGGAGCTGCAGCAGAACTACCCTTCCTCGCGGTCGTCCGACCCCGTCGTGTGGTCCAGCCGCGTTCAGATCTGCCTACGCGCCTCAGGCCTGGAATGCGGCCGCGAAGATCACGATGCTGATCACTGCGATCGCAAACGGCACCGCGAAGATCTTCGACCAGTTGAACCCGCCTTCCCCTCCGTAGCGGTCCATCACCGCGCCGGCCAGCTGGGTACCGAGAAACAGTCCAACCCCCGTGGTCGCGGCAAAGATGAGCGCCTGCATCGAACTGCGAACCGCCTCGGTCGCCATGGTGTTGGCCAGCATCTGGCCAGCGATGATGAAGAGGACATAGGCGACGCCGTGGAGCGCCTGCGCGGCGACCACCACCGGCCTTGAGGTCGAAAACGCATAGACGCCGTACAGCATCGCCCATGACACCGCACCGACGATCAGTGTGGCTTTAAATCCGAGCTTTGTCGTCATCGGCCCGAGCAGCAGAAACGTCGCGACCGTCTGAACGGCCTGCGCGATCGCCATCGTTGCGGGGACGCTGCGGTTGCCGATGCCGATGCTCTGCAGGAAGGGGGCCGAGCCCAGGAAATAGAACTGCATCAGACCGGCCATCACCATCGAGACGAGCACGAATACGAGAAAGTTCGGCTGCTTCAGCATCGCGATCGCGTCCAGAATCGGCGCTGTACCCTGTCGCGCGGGCGGCGTCGCGGGCAGCGTCAGACAGGCCAGCGCCATCACGACGGCGAGGCCGGCGGCCAGATACATGCAGTCCACACCGCGTTCACCGGTCTTGAAGCGGAATCGCCAGGCGCTGAGCGCGTAACCGACCAGCGCCCACGCGATCGGTGCCCACATGAAAACGTGGCCGACGTTGATGCCGCTCTGCGGCGTCACGTGCGCAAACATCACCGCGTTCACCAGCGGCAGCGTCGCCGCATAGCAGAAGGAATGCCCGAACATCGCGCCCAGCAGCGGCGCAAACCTCTCCTGGCGCGCGGCCAGAAACATGAACAGCGCTCCCAGCAGATGGGCCGCCACCAGGATGTGCTCGCTGTTGAAATAGCGGTCGGCGAGTTGACCCGAGAGCAGCGGCGCGACGATGCAGGCCAGCGGCAGCGTGCCGTACACCCAGCCGGTTTGCTTGCCGTTGAGCTTCAGCGGTCCGAGAAGCCGAGCGGCCAGCACCGGCGCCCACGCACCCCAGATCGCGTACTGCAGGCCCATCATCAGGCTGAGTTTGGTGTAGAGCGGCCAGTTCATCGCGGTTGTCTCCTCCGTCTGGATCCGGTGTGCGTCCGGATTGTTTCTTTCATTGACGGACTACTTATCTGGAGCCGCAGCACATTGCAACCCCGCCGGTGTGAGGGGACGAGCTCCGCGGGTCGTGCAGAGAACCGCGCTTGGGCCGGGCCGGTCGAGCCGCTCCGCGCCGTGGAGGCCTGGGCGTTCAGGCGGAGGGGAGCCGGGGGCACGGCTCCGGAGTCCGCGCGCAGCGGTGACAGATTTCGTTCTCCGGCGGACGGCCGTCGAAGAACTGTCGCAGGTTGCGCGCGGTAGTTTCCGCGATGGCACTCATTGCTTCGCGGGTGAAGAACGCCTGGTGCGAGGTGATCAGCACGTTTGGGAAGGTGGTGAGGCGTGCCAGCAGGTCGTCCTCGATGCCCGAGGCGGAGAAGTCCTCGAAAAAGTACCGCTCTTCTTCCTCGTAGACGTCGAGGCCGGCGGCGCCGATCCGGCCGCTCTTGAGGCCCGCCAGCAGTGCGCGGGTGTCGATCAGGCGCCCGCGGCCGGTGTTGATGAGCATCACGCCGCGCTTCATGCGCGCGATCGCCGCGGCGTTGATCAACCCCTGCGTTTCGGGGGTGAGGGGGCAGTGGAGAGAGATCACGTCGGAGTCGCGATAGAGATGGTCGAGATCCGTCAGCTCCACGCCGGTGCGCGCGGCCCACTCGGTGTCGGGATGCGGGTCATGACCAAGCACGCGCATGCCGAATCCCCGCAGAATGCCCGCCATAACCCGGCCGATCTGCCCCAGCCCGATCAGCCCCGCGGTTTTCCCGTACAGGTCGAAGCCGAGAAGGCCGTGGATGGAGAAGTTGTTGTCACGGGTGCGAAGCCATGCCCGGTGCACTTTGCGGTTCAGCGCCAGCAGTAGTGCCACCGCGTGCTCCGCCACCGCGTGCGGCGAGTACGAGGGCACACGGACCACCGTGAGGCGGCCACCGGCGGCGACCAGGTCGACGTGATTGAACCCAGCGCAACGCAGCGCGAGGATACGCACGCCCAGCCGCACGAGCGCCTCGACCACCGGTGCGGAGACATCGTCGTGCACAAATACGCAGGCCGCGGGTGATCCTTCGGCGAGCCGGACAGTGTCGGGTCCCAGCCGCGGCGTCAGCCAGCGGCCCTCGAACCCCGCCCGTCGGAACGCCGGCTCGAGAAAGTCTCGGTCGTACGGTTTGGCGTCGAACACCGCAACCGGAATAGGCGCAACTTTCGTCATTACGGTGACTGTACTGTCGATTCCGCGGTTTTCATCCCTGGTTGAGGGGTCAGCGGTGCCGGAGCATGATGCGGTCATGCGGCCACGCTCGCCGGCCGGACCGCTGGCGCTGAGGATGGTGGGGCTGCCCGTGCTCGGTGCGGGCGGCGTGTTTGGGGGATGGCTCGCCGCGCAGATGCGCGAGGCCGCCGAGATGCGGAGCTGGCCGCATGCGACGGCGTGGATACGAGGGTGGCGCTGCGAGAGCACCGCGGCGAAGAGTTCACCCTCTGGGAGGTGACGGCGACTTATCGCTATCACTTCGCCGGCCGCGAATATGTAAAGACAGCAGGTTGGCATCCCCACACAGGGGCGGACAGACTCGATGGCTGGCGTCGGCGCACCTATGAATGGCTGCGCCGCGCGCACGAGCAAGGGGAACCGGTGAGCGTCCGTGTTTCTCCGAACCCTCCCGGGCTCGCGGTGCTGGCCCCCCGTTCCCGGCTCGAGCTGGCCGTGCTGCAGGGAGGACTGGCGTTGCTCTTCGGTGGTGTTGGCCTTGCAATGAGCGTCGGAGGGATGGTGGCCACCCGCTCAGTTGTTTGGCTTCGGCGCATCCCCAGGCGCCCTGGATATGGCGAGAGGACTGGGCGGGGGGCCATGTTCGAGCCGACAACCGCGCAATCGTGCTGGTGTGGACGGGTTTTGCCACCCTGTGGCATGCGGTGGTGGGAGTCGGACTGGCGGTGATGCTGGCCGCCGGGGCGCCGCGGATGGGAGCGGGGTCTCTGGTGCTCGG
Organism: Kiritimatiellia bacterium; assembly: GCA_026417735.1. Classification (NCBI taxonomy): domain Bacteria; kingdom Pseudomonadati; phylum Kiritimatiellota; class Kiritimatiellia; species Kiritimatiellia bacterium. The sequence goes on along the minus strand of JAOACR010000023.1, from coordinate 75,393 downwards.
CACATTCGCGTTGATCGGGGTAATGCTCCTCATCTGGACGCTACGAGAATGGGCGGTGCACCGGCGGTATGGCGCCGCGGTTTTTCAGCTTGGCACGGTGCCGGGTGTGGTCGGAGGGTGGTTAGCGGGAGTGGTGATCCGGCCGCGTTGCGGCCTTGCCTGTGCGCAGCTGGATGTGGAGTTGGGCTGCTTCGAGCGGGTCCAGGTGGGGATGTGGCCTTCGGTGAAACGCCGCTGGTCGGTGCTCCAACGGGTCGAAGCCGCAAGACGGCCCGTCGGGGGCGACGCAGTGCATGTACCGGTCATGTTTGCGATTCCCTCTTGCCAACCGGCGACCCGCGGCAGGGTGAGCTGGACGCTCTGCCTGCTCGGCCGACAGCACGGACCCGACGTGGACGTCGTCTTCCCAGTGCCCGTGTTTGTGGTCGCCAAGAGCGCTGAGGAGGGCGCCCGCCGACGATCGCGCGATCGTGCGCAACGAACTGCGTTGCGACCACGGCTCACAGTGATCGTCGGGGGGTGGCGCTGCAGCGGCGAGGTCCCGATCTCAGTGCGGGCGTGCTATTGTCTCTGTGCTCATGCACGCTCGAACATGCCGAAGTTCCTCGGCGATGGCGTGGCGGTGCGTCCTCACCGCCGCAGCGGTGCACTGCGACGCTACAGGGGTTCGCGCGACGCCCGCCTCCCGGCCCGTGATTCCCGCCCCGGCCACGGCGGAGGAACTGCCCACGCCCCCGCCGCAGTGGCCGCGCTCCGCGGTGCCGGGCGAACTGGTGGTGTTTGGACCACGCAGCCGCGTGTGGCTGACCGGGCGGCGCGACGGCGTCGAGGTACCCATGGGAGCTGTTGCGGAAGCGGGGCGCGGCCGCGTCGTTGCGCTGGCACACGATGGATTTTTGCCGGGAGCGGCGGCGGCGCCCGGGTCGAGCGGCTGGCTGATGGCGTTGGTGCGGTGGGTGGCTGGGGCGGCGGCGCACAGCCGGCCACTCCGGGTAGCCACCGTCGGATGGGGCGGTGCGGAGCGTGTGCTGCAGGCGGGCGGAGGGGAAGTCGTTGCGCTGGAGCCGACCGGCGCGGTGTCGTCCGAGGTGGTCATCGCGGTCGGGCGTCGGATCCCTATCGAAGCGATCGAAAAGCTGGCGGCCCACGTGGAGGGCGGCGGCGGGCTGATCATTGCGGAGACCGCTTGGTCGTGGACCGGCGACGGCCGGCGGCTGAGCGAACATCCCGCCAACCGCCTGTGTGCACGGTGGGGTATTCTGTGGACGGCTGAAACGTGCGAGTTCCCTCTGTCGGTGGACCATCCGCCAACTGCGGGCGCTTCGCTGACCCACGCATTTGCCGCGTTCAACGCGCTGGAGTCCGGCGCAGCGAGGTCCCAGCTGCCACAGGCCACGGCGATTCTCAACGCGGCCATTCGCTGGCTGCCTGACGACGACACGTTGCTTCGGCCCCTGCTCGATGAAAAGCTGGGCCGGTGTTCGTGGGATCCGCCCGTGCCGGCACGGCCGGCGCAGCGGGAGGAGTGGCTTCGGCGGGCAGCCATCACGTGGGCGATGCGGGGTGCACGTGCGCGGCGACCGCATGATGTTCGTGCGCTGCCCGGAGTGGACGTGTTCCCGGGCGCGGTGCCGCCCGAGGCGGACCGGAGCCGGCGGGAGCTCGTGCTCGATCTCAGCCCGGAGGGATGGGTTTCGACGGGCCTGTATGTGCCGCCGGGCGAACCGGTCCGCATCGAGCTTGAGGCGGAGGCACAGGAGGCCCGTCTCACCGCCCGCATCGGCGCTCACACGGACCGGCTTTGGCAGCTGGATGAATGGAGGCGATATCCGGAGATTTCGTGCGCGATTCAGCTTACGAATTCGTTCGTGACAGTGGCCAGTCCGTTCGGGGGGTTACTCTATCTCGAGCGCGCTGGGCCTGCGCCCAGGAACGCGCTGCGGGTGAGGGTCAGCGGTGCGGTGGAGGCGCCGTTGTTCCGGCGCGGAATCACCCCTCCGGAGGACTGGCAACGCTCGCGGCAGGCTCCGGCGCCCTGGGGCGAACTGGTCGGCCGGCGGGTGATTCTGACGCTACCCTCCGACCGGCTGCGCGGCCTTGAGGATCCTGAGGGACTGATGGAGAGCTGGGACCGCGTGCTGGACGCCTGCGCGGAGCTCGCCGGCCGCCCCGCCGAGCGCGCGCGGCCGGAGCGAATTGTGCCAGATGTTCAGATCAGTGCCGGCTACATGCACTCTGGCTACCCCATCATGACGCATGCCGATCAGTACGAGGTACTGGTCAGCCGGGCGGCGGTCCTGCAGGGCCAGTGGGGGTTGTTCCACGAGCTTGGCCACAACCATCAGGAGCCCGACTGGACTTTCGAGGGCACCGCCGAGGTCACGGTCAACCTCTTCACCCTGTACGTGCTGGAAACCGTGTGCGGTCGTCCCCCCCTCACCGGCCATCCCCAGATTACTCCGCAGGCGCAGCGGCGGTTGTGGCAGCGGTATGTCGCCGGCGGCCGGCGCTTCGAAGACTGGAAGCGGGAGCCCTTTCTGGCCCTCGGCATGTACATGCAGCTGCGCGCCGCATTCGGTTGGGAACCATTCCGTCGTGTGTTCGCCGAGTACCGGGCGCTGCCGCGCGCCGAACGCCCCCGCACGGACGAAGAATGTCGCGATCAGTGGCTAGTTCGCCTCTCCCGGTCTGTGGGCCGGAATCTGGGGCCGTGGTTTGAGGCGTGGGGTGTGCCGACCTCCGCGGCCGCTCGGGCACGGGTCGCGGAGTTGCCGCCGTGGATGCCGGAGAGCTGGTCGCCGGCGGAACGGGAAGCTGCTCCGCAGCGGTGAGTGTCCGGAGCGCCGCCGGCGGGGGGCGCATCCGGTGCGCGTACATCGGCGTGGAAGGCTCGGCTTGCGCCACGGTCTGGAGCGGGTCGTAGCGACTTGTCAGCGGCGGTGGGGAGGGCGTAGACTGACGGACCTTTTCGGCGGGCGACCGCCGGCGAAAGGAGCCCGCTCATGGCCGAGGAACTTCAACATCTGATCGAACGGATTCGCGCCGACGCGATCGAACGCGCGGAGGCCGAGGCGGCACGGATTCTGGCGCAGGCGCGGGAGAAGGCGGCCGCGGAGGTGCGCGAGGCGGAACGACGCGCACGGGAGATCCTGGAGAAGGCCGAACGCGATGCGGCGGTGTTTGCGGAACGTGCGAAACGCACACTGGAGCAGGCCGCGCGAGATCTGCTGATCGCGGTCGGTCAGGGCATCGAGAACATTCTGCACGACATTGTCAGCGACGCGGTGGACCGCGCGTTGGACATCGCAACGCTGCAGCAGATGATGCTGAAGATCGCGCAGGCGTACTGTCAACGACAGGGCGAGGAAAGCCGGGTGGAGTTCCTCATCAGCGAGCAGGACCAGCAGCAGATCATCGCGTTTTTTGCCGACCAGTACCGCCAGAAGCTGGTGCAGGGCATCACGATCCGGGCGGAGAGCGGTCTGCGGGGCGGATTCCGCGTCGCGCTGAAGGATGGGCATGTCTATCACGATTTTACGAAACCGGCGATCGCGGAGGCGTTGAGCCGCTTTCTGCGGCCGCATTTGGCGGAGATCGTGCATCGCGCGGCAGAGGAGCCCGCCGAAAGCGCCGAGTCGACGACCGGCGGAGGCGCCCGCGCGTGAAATACGCATACTTTGCGGCGAGTCTGCCGGCGCTGGTGTTCAACTCCCCGCCGCCGATGTCGGTGGAGCAGTTTCGTGCCGCGGCGGCGCGGCTGCTGACGCCGGCCGACAGGGCGACGCTCGATGCGTTATTGGAGGGGGCCCCCTCGGAACATCCGTTCGTTGCGGAGTGGCGCGCGCGGGACACGCAGCTGCGCAACGCGGTCGCACGTGCGCGAGCGGCGGCGGCCGGGATCGAGGCGCGTCCCTTCCTGCACGAACACACCGGTTGGGACGTCGCGCTGGAGCGGTCGGTGATGGACGCGATGGGCCGGCCGACGCCGCTAGAGCGGGAGCTGGAGCTGGACCGGTGCCGCTGGCATCTGGCGGAGGACCTGGCGCGGTTCCGCCCGTTCGATCTGGAGGGCGTGCTGGCTTATGCGTTGAAGCTGCGGATCCTGGAGCGCTGGAGCCGGATGGACGCGGACGCCGGCCGGCGACGTCTTTCGGAGTGGGTCGAGCGGGCGGTCCGCGGTACGGCCGGGGAGCGTTGAGGCGGACACGATGAGCGAGAACCTCGGAAAAATCGTTGGCGTCAGCGGGAACCTACTGATTGTCGAATTTGAGAAGCCGGTGGTTCAGAACGAGGTCGCCTATGCCCGGCTCGGCGACCTGCGGCTAAAGTCGGAGGTGATCCGCGTTCGCGGACACTATGCGGAGCTGCAGGTGTTCGAGGACACGACGGGCCTCCGGGAGGGGGACCGGGTCGAATTCACCGGCGAGCTGCTCTCGGCGGAACTGGGGCCCGGCCTGCTGACGCAGGTATTTGATGGTCTGCAAAACCCGCTGCCGAAGCTGGCGGAGAAGTGCGGTTTCTTTCTGCAGCGAGGCACGTATCTGGACCCCCTGCCTCGCGACCGCCGCTGGGCGTTCACGCCGGTCGTAGAGGCAGGTCGCACGGTGGAAGCGGGCGATACCCTCGGGACGGTCCCTGAGGGCATTTTCCGGCACCGCATCATGGTGCCGTTCGCGCTGGGGGGGGAGTGGACCGTCGAGGAGATCGCGCCCGCCGGCGAGTACACGATCGAGCAGCCGATTGCGCGGCTTCGGAGCGGCAGTGGCGCGGTCGAGACCGTGACGATGGTGCAGCGTTGGCCGGTAAAGATTCCGATCCGCGCCTACGCGGAACGGCTGCGGCCCACCGAGCCGCTCACCACGCAGATCCGGATCATTGACACGCTCTTCCCGGTCGCGCGCGGCGGCACCTACTGCATTCCGGGCCCGTTCGGCGCCGGCAAGACGGTGCTGCAACAGCTCACCAGCCGCTATGCGGATGTCGACATCGTGATCGTCGCCGCGTGCGGCGAGCGGGCCGGCGAGGTGGTCGAGACGCTGCGCGAGTTTCCGGAGCTGACCGACCCGCGCACCGGCCGCAGTCTGATGGAGCGGACGCTGATCATCTGCAACACCAGCTCGATGCCGGTCGCCGCGCGCGAAGCCTCCGTGTACACCGCGATTACGATCGCGGAGTACTACCGGCAGATGGCGCTGAACGTTCTGCTGCTGGCCGACTCGACCTCTCGTTGGGCGCAGGCGCTGCGGGAAATGTCCGGCCGCCTCGAGGAGATCCCCGGCGAGGAGGCGTTCCCCGCCTACTTGGAGAGTGTGATCGCGGCGTTCTACGAGCGCGCTGGCATCGTGCGGCTGCGCGACGGTCAGATCGGATCCGTGACGATCGGCGGCACGGTCAGCCCCGCGGGCGGCAACTTTGAAGAACCGGTGACGCAGAGCACGCTGAAGGTCGTCGGCGCGTTTCATGGCCTTTCACGCGAGCGGTCCGATCAGCGCCGGTACCCCGCGATTCACCCCCTGGAGTCGTGGAGCAAGTACGAGGGCGTGGTGCCGGCCGACCAGGTCGCGATTGCGCGAGACGTGCTCCAGCGCGGCAACGATGTGAACCAGATGATGAAGGTCGTCGGCGAGGAGGGCACCTCGATCGAGGACTTCATCCTCTACCTGAAAGCGGAGTTCTTCGACGCGGTGTATCTGCAGCAGGATGCATATCACCCGGTGGACGCCGCGACGCCGCCCGCGCGCCAGCGGTACGTGTTCGAGCGGATCGCACGCATTCTGCGCACCGCCATGAAGTTTGAGACGAAGGACGCGGCGCGCCGGTTCTTCCAGCGCCTCACGCAGGCGGTGAAGGACTGGAACCGGGTGGAGATGTCGGCGCTGGAGTTCGCGGAAATCGAACGGCGCATCGAGGCGATGGTCGCGGAGGTCGCGGAGTATGCATAGGGTCTATCACCGGATCGAACGCATTGCGGGCAATGTGATCACGGTCCAGGCGACCGGCGTCGGCTATCGGGAGCTGGCGCAGGTGACCTCGCGGCGCGGCACGTCGCTGGCGCAGGTGATTCGGATCGAGGGAGGGAGGGTGGACCTACAGGTGTTTGCGGGCAGCCGCGGCGTCGCGACGGACTCGCAGGTGAGGTTCCTCGGTCACACGATGCGGGTGCCGTTCTCGCAGTCGCTGCTCGGCCGCGTGTTCACCGGCAGCGGCCTGCCGCGTGATGGGGGTCCTGCGATCTACGAAAACCCGATCGAGATCGGCGGGCCGTCGGTGAATCCCGCCAAGCGCATCATTCCCCGCAACATGGTGCGCACCGGCATCCCGATGATTGACGTGTTCAACACGTTGGTCGAGTCGCAGAAGCTGCCGATCTTCTCCGTGGCGGGCGAACCCTACAACCCCTTGCTCGCTCGCATCGCGCTGCAGGCGGAGGTGGACCTCATCATCCTGGGCGGCATGGGCCTGAAGCACGACGACTACCTCTTCTTTCGCGACACGCTCGAGCAGGAGGGCGCGCTCTCCCGCTCGATCCTGTTCATCCACACCGCCGCGGACCCCGTCGTCGAGTGCCTGCTGGTGCCGGACGTCTGCCTCGCGGTCGCAGAGCAGTTTGCGCTGCAGAACAAGCGGGTGCTGGTGCTGCTGACCGACATGACGAACTTCTCCGACGCGCTCAAGGAAATCGCGATCACGATGGAGCAGATCCCGTCCAACCGCGGCTACCCTGGCGACCTCTACAGCCAGCTCGCCGCCCGGTACGAAAAGGCGGTGGACTTCGACACGGCCGGCTCGATCACGATTCTCGCGGTCACGACGATGCCGGGCGACGACGTCACCCACCCGGTACCGGACAACACCGGCTATATCACCGAGGGTCAGTTTTACCTCCGCAACGGTCGCATCGAGCCGTTCGGATCGCTTTCGCGCCTGAAGCAGCTCGTGAACGCGCGCACGCGCGAGGATCACCGCACCATCATGAACACGATGATCCAGCTTTATGCGGGCTTCAAAGAGACGCTTGAGAAACAGGCGATGGGCTTCCGGATGAGCGACTGGGACCGCAAGCTGCTGAAGTACGGACGGCTGTTCGAGGAGCGGATGATGGATCTGCGCGTGAACATCCCGCTCGAGCAGGCGCTGGACCTGGGCTGGCGGATCCTTGCGGAGTGTTTCGAACCGGAGGAGACCGCGATCCCGACCAAGTTGATCGAAAAGTTCTGGCCGAAGATAGCCGCGCCGGCGGCCGGCTGAACAGCAGCCGAACACCGCGGTTCGGACGATGGCGAAGATCAAACACACGAAGAACGAACTCAAAGCGCAGCGCGACGCGCTGAAACGCTACCAGCGCTATTTGCCGACGCTGATGCTCAAAAAGCAGCAGCTGCAGATGGAGGTGCGCGGCGTTGAGGCGAAGCTGGAGGAATACCACCGCCGGGAGGCCGCGCTGGACGCCCGCCTCGCCGGCTGGGTGCGGCTGTTCTCCGAGCCCTACGATGTGGGCGCGCTGGTGCGGTTGCGCCGGGTGCGCACCGGTGTCGGCAACATCGCCGGCGTGACGATTCCGATTCTCGAGGCGGTGGAGTTCGACCGGACAATGCCGGACCTTTTCAACACGCCACCCTGGGTGGACGACGGTCGCGCGGCGCTGGAGGAGATGATCCGGCTCCGCGTCGAGCGGGAGGTGTTGGAGGCTCAGCTTCGCGCGCTGCGGGACGAACTGCGCACCACGACGCAGCGCGTGAACCTCTTCGAGAAGGTGAAGATTCCGGAAACTCGCGAGAACATCCGGGTGATCCGCATCTTCCTGGGCGATCAGATGACCGCTGCGGTCTCGCGCGCAAAGATCGCGAAGGGCAAGTCCAGCGAAAAGGCGACGGCTGCCGGATGATCCCGTCTCGCCCACAACGTGCCGTTCCGGGAGGTGATCCTGCGCGGTGATCGTGCCGATGTCCAAAGTGACGGTGCTGGCGATCGAGCGCGATCGCGAGAACGCGCTCGAGCATCTGCGCGAGCTCGGCCTGCTGCACCTGGAGGCCGTCCGCACGATCGAATCGGAGGACGTCGAGACCGCTCGCAAGGAGGTCGAGTATGTGCGCGCCGCGCTCGAGCTGCTGCCGCGGGTCGCCCGCAGCGCGCCGACGGGCCGGCCGGCCGGCGAGGTGGTCCGCGACGTCTGGCACATTCTGCACCGTCGCAAAGAGATCGCGGACGAGCTCGATGCGCTGCGGCACGAACAGGAGCGCATCCGGCCGCTGGGTCGCTTCGATCCGGCCGCGGTCCGTCAGCTCGCCGCTCGCGGGGTGCATCTGCGGCTCTACCAGCTCGCTGCAAAGGATCGGCCCGAGGTGCCTCCGGAGGTGGTCGCGGTCGAGGTCGGCCGTGAGGGGCCGGCAGTATACTGGGCGCTCATTCGCCGGAGCGAACCGCCGCAGCTCGACGCACGGGAGGTGCGGCTGCCGGAAATGTCGCTGGATCAGATCGAGCAGCGCATCGCCGACCTGGAGCGGGAGGACCGCGAATTGGCGGGGCGGCTGGAACAGTATGCGGCCGAGCGCCCCGCCGTTGAAGCGCTGGCCAATGAGGCGGAAGACCGCCGGCGTTTGGCCGAAGCGAGGGCGGCCATGGGCAGCGCGGGCGCCTCGATCGTGTATCTGCGCGGCTACTGCCCGGTCGAGCGCCTCGACCGGCTGCGCGCGTCGGCCGCACGACACGGTTGGGGTCTGGTGGTCGAGGAGCCCTCCGCGGACGACCGCGTGCCGACGCTGCTGCGTCTGCCGAGCTGGGCGAAGCCGATCGAGCCGCTGATGCGGTTCATTGGCATCCTGCCGGGGTATCAGGAGACGGACATCAGCGGCGCCTTTCTGATTTTCTTCGGCCTGTTTTTTGCGATGCTCGTCGGCGATGCCGGCTACGGGCTGCTGTTCCTGGGTGCGACGTTGTGGGCTCGCGCGCGCCGGCCGGCGATGCCGCGCCAGCTCGTCCGCCTGCTCCTGGCGATGAGCGGCGCGACCGTGGTATGGGGTGCACTGACCGGCACCTGGTTCGGCGCCCAGCCGGCCACGCTGCCGCGCGTTGACTGGCTGGCGGACGGCGAAAATGTGAAACGGCTGTGTTTCGGTATTGCGCTGGTGCACCTCTCGCTCGCGCACCTCTGGAACATGGTGCGTCTTGGGCGCAGTGCGCAGTCCCTCGCACAGCTCGGTTGGCTCGGCATCACGTGGACGATGTTTTTCTTCGCCAACACGATGGTGCTCGGTGCGCCGTTCCCGCGCGCGATGCTGTCGGTCTTTGCGGTTTCGCTCGCGCTTGTGGTGCTGTTCATGACGCCACTCCGCCAGCTGAAAAATGAGTGGTTCAATCACGTGATGCTGCCGCTGAACGTGGTGAGCAACTTTGTGGACGTGGTGTCCTACATCCGGCTCTACGCGGTCGGCACCGCCTCCTTTGCGGTTGCGGACAATCTGAACCGGATGCTCGCGCCGATGCTGGGCTCATGGCGCACCGCGCTGCTCGGCGTGCTGTTCCTGGTGCTGGCGCACGCGCTCAACATTGCGCTCGCGCTGATGGGCGTGATGGTGCACGGCGTGCGACTCAACACGCTGGAGTTTTCGGGCCACATCGGCCTGCAGTGGACAGGGCTGCCGTACCGCCCGTTCTGCCGGGTGCGGGACGAGGCGGCGGACCCGGAGACCTGACTCGGAAAGGAGATCCAACCATGGACGCTGACACCGTTGCCACCCTGGGCCGTCTGGGCGCGGCCGCCGCGTTTGGGCTCTCGGCGCTCGGCTCGGCGCTGGGCACCGGCGCCGCCGGCCCCGCCGCGATCGGCGCCTGGAAAAAGTGCTTCGCTCAAAACAAAGCTGCACCGTTCATCCTGACGGTGTTCGCCGGCGCACCGATGTCGCAGACGATCTACGGCATGATTCTGATGAACCAGATGACCGCGCTCTGCAACGCAGCGGGTTTTGCGAACTGGGGCGCCATGCTCGGCGCCGGCCTCTTCGGGGGGATGGCGATCGGCGCCTCCGCCTGGTGGCAGGGCATCGCCGGGGCGGCCGCCTCCGACGCGCTTGCGGAGACGGGCAAGGGCTTCGGCAACTACCTGATGGTGCTCGGTATCATCGAAACCATCGCGCTCTTTGTGCTGGTATTCGTCGGCGCAGTATTCAGAACGGCCGCCGGCTGAGCCGTGCCGATATGAGGACGGACTGGCGGGGCCCGGCGCTTGCGGCGGTTCTGCTGGCCGCCGCCAGCGAGGCCGGAGAGCGCCCGGTGGCGGACGCTGCGCGCTATCGTGCCCCGGCCGTGTTCCGCATCACGACGAACCTCGCCAATGCCGGCGTCGAAGCCTTCACCGCGACGATCGGTCCGTTCGGCAATGCGCTCGTCACCGCAAGCTTCGAGCCCGCGGTGTACCGGACGCGCCTCTTCGCCGCCGCTGACGCGCCCGACCGGGTGATCCTCGACGCCACCGCCGCGACCGCGCACGATACCCTGCGAGAGGGCTTTTACGACGGGGCCACAGTACGCGTCTACCGCATCGTCGGCGGCCGGCTGCACATCGTGCGGCGCGACATCGTGCCGGAGGGCGGCAGTGCAATCAGCGGATGGCTCGAGTCGGGGACCAGCCGAGACCGGCTCGTGGCGGCGAACGCACCGGAGTTCGTGCACCGCTTCGACGACTGGAACCGACCCGGCGTGCCGTACTATTTCACGGTGACCGCGATCGATGTCGCCGGCCGTGAATCGCCGTGCGCGGCGGCCGCAGACGTCGTACGGGAGCGCACGGGCAAACGCGAGCGCACCGCAGAAGCGACCTCCCTGGTGCGGGTCGAGTTCAACTCGGACCGCGGCAGCGGCGTCTCCCCACCGGCGCCGCGCAACCTGCGGGCGGTCTACGATCCGGTGACGGACTCGGCGCGGCTGACGTGGCAGCCCCCGCCGGGTGACGTGCCGCTCGCCGGCTACCGCGTCTACCGTTCGGACCTCCCGCCCCAGCAGCATCGTGGCTTCTTCCTCCAACTCGCGGGCGGGACGCCGTCCGATCCGCACGCGTACATCCGTAGGGGCGACTGGATTGTGGTTGAGAAGACCTTCACCACGTTTTCGCGCCATCGCCACCTCTCCAACCGCATATGGGGCTCGCACGAGAACCGGCTCGCGATGCCCGACGGGGTGCCGTTCTATCCCGATGAGGAGCCGGGCCGTACCTGGGTTCTCGAACCCCACAGGCCCGGCGCGCCGGTCGCGGACGGCGGCGCTACCTCGCTACGGATCGAGCTTCAGCCCGGCGCGAAAGCGCTCTTCGAGCAATACAACCACGCCGGCACGGGCCAAAGTTGGTATCCGGTCCTCAATCCGGCGTACACCTACGTGGTGGAGTTCTGGGCGCGACAGCATGGGATGACAACACCGCGAGCGGTGTTTTCTCTCAAAGGGCACTATGCCCGTTCGGTGAAGCCGCTGGTGTTTGAACTGGGCGGCGAATGGCAGCGGTTCCGCGGCACGTTCCGCCTGCCCGAGCTGTGGACGGGGGCCGGCGGGGTGGGACAGACCTCAATGGCGTTTGAGGGGCCGGGAACCGTCTGGATCGACAACTATCGTGTCTACGCCGATGCGGCACCATTTCTTGACTTTCTGCCCTACGAATATGCCGATCTGAAGGCCTCCGCCATCAGCGCGCTCCGGACGCACGCTTTCATCAAGACGCGCGCCTCAACTTATGACATGGAGCAGTTCACCAATCCGGCGGGTGTGATCTGTGGCGTGGAGCGGGGGAACACGCTGCCCCAAACGCTGGCGGCAATGGAGAAGGCCGGAGTACGGCCGTGGCTTCAGGTTGAGATGCACATGTCGCCCGAGGAATGGCTCGGATTCGTCGAGTACATCGCTGCGCCCTACGACCCGGAGCGTGACACGCCCGCGGAGAAACCCTGGGCGGCCAAACGGTTCGCGCAGGGCCGCGCCGCACCTTGGTCCGACGCCTTCGACCGTATCTACTTTGAGATCAGCAACGAGACCTGGAACTGGCTGTTCAGCCCTTGGGTCTTCGAGGCGATGAAGGACGGCGCCACCGGCCACACCTACAACCGTGGCGAGGTCTACGGCCTTTTCCAGGAGCATGTGATCGAGTGCCTGCGCGCCAGCCCTTGGTGGGAACGCGCCGGTCTCGACCGGAAATTTGTGTTTGTTCTCGGCGGTTGGGCCGGTCAGAACTACGGCACGCAGGCCGCAAAGCACTCGCCCCGCTCGCAGTACCTGACGATTGCCGGCTACCTCGGTGGATGGGACGAGGGTGAAGGACCGGCCGGGAGCAACCGCGCAGGCCTTTTCCAGGTGTTGATGCAGCCGGGACAGTCCGCGCTTCCCCGCGCCGCGCAGCTCAGAGCGGAGCGTGACGCGCTCGTCGCGGCGGGCCGTCCACCGCTGGCGATCGGCACGTACGAGGCGGGGCCGGGCTACGCGCTGAGCGGCCTCAACAATCAGCCCCCGATGAGCGCCGCCGAGGTGCGCGCCCAAGAGGAAACGATGAAGAGCCTCGCCGGCGGGACCGCCACGCTCGATACATTCCTTGCGCGCGCGACCGAGGACTTCGACCTGCAGAATTTTTTCACCTTCCACCACGGCGGAACCCACTGGGTTTCGCACACCGCCTGGCATGTGGGGCCGCTCGCCCATCCGTGCTGGATGACGCTCGCGCTGTTCAATCGGGAGGCGACCGGTGACCTGTTGCAGGTGGAAACACTCCGCGTGCCGACGATCGACCTGCCGAAGTTCCAGCGCCGGCCGGCGGCCCGGGACGTTCCGCTGGCCGCCTGCTATGCGACGCGACGGGGTGACCGGCTTTGTGTCTTCGTGCTTTCACGCAAGGTGGCCGGTTACCCGCTGGAGAGCGACGACGGTTTCACGCCGGTTGCTCTCGAGCTCCCCTTCACGGGCGCGCGGCAAGTACGGTTGTTCCGCATGGCGGGCGACCCCGCGGCGCACAACCTCGACCGCGAACAGGTCCGCATTGAAACCATTGCGCTTCCTGCCTCGATCGTGCGCTCCCCGTTCGTGCTCGACGCCGCCACCGGCGCTGACGCCCGGGGGTTGCCCCCCGCGGCGACCTTCCTCTATGTCTTCGAGGGTGCGCACTGAAGGTTTCGGCCGGCCCGCGGTGTCACCGCCGCGGATGCGCTGCGGGACGACATGGCCCCTGCCCCGCCCTGCGGCGAGGGGTGCGGCAAGCGTGGACCGTCTGGGGGAAACAACGGGGAGGCCGGTGCGGCATTGGCGAACGTGTGCGCGGGTCGCCGGAGCGGCGGCCACTGTTCGTGACCCGCCGGCGTGGCGGCGGGGCTGCGGGACCCGGCGGTGCCGGCCGCTCCGTCGCCCACGACGATGAGCACCGTTCCCACAGTGTGCGTGCCGGTCCGCCGCTTTGGCCGCAGCGGGCTCGCGATGCCGGTGCTCACCTGCGGGGGCATGCGGTTTCAGCACTCATGGAAGGACGAGGAAGCTGGCGGCATCACCGCGGAGGGACAGGCGAACCTCGAGGCCTGCGTTTGGCGCGCCTTCGAGATCGGGGCGCGTCACTTCGAGACCGCCCGCGGCTACGGCACCTCGGAGCTACAACTGGGCCGCGTGCTGCGCTGCCTGCCCCGCGACCGTATTCTCGTGCAAACCAAGGTGGGCCCGAAACCGGCCGACGAGTTCGTCGCGACCGCGCGGCACTCGCTTCAACTGCTGCAGCTCGACCACGTGGACCTGCTCGCCGTGCACGGCGTGAACAACGATGAGCTCCTCGAGGCGACGCTGCGCCGCGGCGGCGCGCTCGACGGTGCTCGCCGGTTGCAACGGGACGGTCTCTGCCGGTTCATCGGCTTCTCGACGCACGGACCCACCGAGCTGATCGTGCGCGCGATCGAGACCGGCGAGTTCGATTACGTGAACCTTCACTGGTACTACGTGCAGCGGCACACCTGGCCCGCGGTGGAGACCGCCGCGCGGCACGATCTGGGCGTGCTGATCATCAGCCCGAACGATAAGGGCGGGAAGTTGTACGAACCGCCCGAGAAACTGCGCCGGCTCTGCGCGCCGCTGACACCGATGCAGTTCAACGACCTGTTCTGCCTCGCGCGGGCCGAGGTGCACACGCTCAGCATCGGAGTGGCGCGACCTTCCGATTGGGACGAACACCTCGGTGCGCTGGCGCGGTACGGCGAGCGGGAGGTGCTCGCCCGCAACATCGCCGCGCGGCTGGACGACGAGATGCGGCGCGTGCTCGGCGAGGAGTGGTTCGCGCACTGGGCCGACGGCGTACCGCGCTGGTCGGACTGCCCCGGAGAAGTGAACGTGTTTGAAATTCTTCGTCTGTGGAATCTGGCCGTCGCGCTCGACATGACCGGCTACGCGAAGATGCGGTACAACCTGCTGGGCCAGGCCGAGCACTGGTTCCCGGGCCGGAACGCGGCGCAACTGGACGTGCCTGCGTTGCGTGTGGCGCTCGCCCGCAGTCCGTTTGCGGAGCGGATTCTCGAGGTTCTGCGCGAGGCGCATCAGCGCTTCGCGGAACAGCCAGCGCAACGCCTCAGCCGCTCCGGCTGAGCATGCGCCCGGGTGGTGGCCGCGTCCGGTTCGGGGCAGCCACGCGAAGCGCCGGCTTGCCGGCGCCCGGCTCACTTGTTATGCAGTCCACGGATCGGGTTCCGAAGCATGCTCAAAGAGCTCCGCGTCCGACACCTCGCGATTGCGGATGACGTCCGCGCCGGGTTTGAGCCTGGGCTGAATGTGATCACCGGTGAAACAGGGGCGGGGAAGTCCATCCTGGTCGGCGCGCTGGGGTTGCTGATCGGAGAGCGGGCAGACCGCTCGCTGATTCGCAGCGGCGAAGATCACTGCTGGGTGGAGGGGCTGTTCGAGCTGCCGGATCCGCGCGATGTGGACGCGGTGCTTGCGGAGCTGGAGCTGCCGCGCTGCGAAGGGGGCCAGCTGCTGATCCGGCGCACTGTCCGCGCGAATGGCACCGGGCAGGCATACGTGAACGACAGCCCGGTCACGGTGCAAACGCTCGCGCGCATTGGCGACGTGCTGGTGGATCTGCACGGGCCGCACGATCACCAGTCCCTCTTTCACCCCGGCGAACAGCTGGCGATGCTGGACGCCTTCGGGCACGTGGAAACGGAGCGGGCCGCGTACGCGGAGGTGCACGCGCGGATCCTCGAACTCGAGGCCCGTCGCGCCGAGCTAGTCGGCGACGACGAGCGCTTTGCGCGAGAGATCGAGCTGCTCGAGCTCGCCGTCCGCGAGCTCCAGGAGGCGGACCTTCGGGAGGGCGAGGAGGAGAAGATCCGCCAGGAGCATCAGATTCTCGGCAATGCCCACCGGATTTTGGAACTCGCCGGCCGCGCCGCCGCGGCGCTGACGGAGGGGGAGGAGTGTGCGTTCAACGCCCTCGTGCGGGCGCAGCGTCCTCTCGACGAGCTTTCGCGATTGATGCCGGTGGCCGCGGAGTGGCGTAACGAGGCGGCGCGGCTCGCGGAGGCGGTGCAGGAGCTGGGATTCGCGGTCGCGCGCCAGGCCGGCGGCATCGACGCGGACCCTGCGCGTCTGGACTGGCTCGACCGGCGGCTTGCGGTGTATCAGCGAGTGCAGCGCAAATATGGCGGCTCGGTTGCAGCGTGCCTGGAGACGCTGACGCGCTCACGTGTGCGCCTGGAGGAGCTCCGATCGCGAGGCCAGCGGCTGGCGGAAACCGACCAGGAGCTGGCGCGGCTTCGGGCGGAACGGGAACAACGGGGGGAAGCACTGCGCGCGCGCCGGCGCACGGCGGCGGCGGAGCTGGCCGAAGCAGTCACCGGCGAGCTGGAGTTTCTGGGATTCCCCGGCAGTGCTTTCGCGGTCGACCTCTTCCCGGTGGAGCCGCGCTCGGACGGGATGGACCGGGTCGAGTTTGGATTTGCGCCGAACGTCGGCGAGCCGATGCGACCGCTGCGCCAGATCGCGTCGAGCGGGGAAATCTCGCGACTCATGCTCGCGCTGAAGGCGGTGCTCGCCGAGCACGACCGGATCCCGGTGCTTGTGTTCGACGAAATCGACGCGAATCTGGGCGGGGAAATGGGTCATGCGGTCGGGCGCGAGCTGGCGGGCGTCGCCGAACGCCACCAGGTGCTCTGCATCACACACTTGCCGCAGGTGGCCGCATGGGGCGCTGCCCACCGGGCAGTCCGCAAGGTGATCCGCGAGGGCCGCACCTATACCGAGGTGGTCGCGCTCGATCAGCGTGGCCGGATCGAGGAGCTGGCACGCATGCTCGGCGGCGGTGACTCTCGCGCCGCACTTGCGCACGCGATGGAGCTTCTGGAACGGGCGCAGCGCAGGTCGGCGCGCCGCTAGGCCCCCGAGGCCCACAGCCGAGCGTCCGAAGCTCGGGAAGTTCCGCCGCCGGTGCATCCGGCCGTCGATGATGTACTGCCGAGCCGTCTGAGATACGACAAAGCCGCCCGGGGGCCCGGCCCCGGGCGGCCGTCGAAGTCCGCGGCGACTTACTTCGCCTTGGACGCGCCGCACGCTGCACCTGCGCCGCCGGCTTTCACCGAACAGCCGCAGTTTTCACAGCGGCAGCACTTGCACGGATTGCACGTGCAGTTTTCGCATCGGCAGCAGGCGCAGCATGCCTTTCCGGAAGGCTTCGGCTTCTGTTCGCCGCCACTTTCCGCCGCGCCCGCGATGAGCGGGAGCGCCAGCAGCAGCACTGCGGCCCGCAGCACAACCCGACGATGGAACGTGTTCATCAGAGAACTCCTCATCTTCGAACAGCCAAAGTACAACACCCCACACCGCCTCCTTCGGGCGGCATCGTTTGATGGTCAACCTTCGGCAATGGGCGGCGGCACCGCCGGTCGATCCGTGCGGCTCTCCGGCCGCATAAAGGTCGGAACGCGCAAGATCTCCGGTCGGGCTGGGGATTCGAGAGCAGTGCCGTCGGACGGGACCGCGATCAGCGGCAGTGGGGATGGTGACGAGGCTTCACAGGGGCATACCGGTTCACAGGGGCACTCGCAGCCACCCTCCCCCCCCACCGCCGAGTGGGCATTCGAACCGCATCCACACCCCGCCGCCGACGGCACCAGCACGGGGGTGGAGGTCGCCAAATTTCCCGCCGCTGTCAACGCGATGGCTGCGACCATCGCGATCCACCGGCAAGAGGGCAAGCGTGGCAAACGCTCTTCCACATTTCCAATATATAGCCGTTCTGCGGGGGTGCAATGCTGATCCGCTCGCTCGCGCATGCCGCGCCGGCTCGCCCGACTGCTCGCGCGCTGGTATGCTGATCCCGCCGTGAGATATCGTCGACTGGGGTTGTGGTTGGCCGCCGCGGCAGCGGCGGGAGTGCTGGGCATGGTGAGTGCCGGGGAGGGCGTGATGAAGCTGAGCAGTACGGCCTTCGGACCGCATCAGCCGATTCCGTCGAAGTACACGGGTGAGGGGGCGGACGTCTCGCCCCCGCTGACGTGGACCGGCGCACCGGCGGGCGTGCGATCGTTTGCACTGATCTGCGACGATCCGGATGCGGTGCGTGTTGCCGGTCGGGTTTGGGATCACTGGCTCATCTGGAACATTCCACCGACCGTTTCGGCGCTGCCCGAGGGAGTCGCGAAAGAGGAGACGGTTTCGGCACTTGGCGGTGCGCGCCAGGGCATGAACAGCTGGCCGCGTCTCGGCTATAACGGACCGATGCCGCCTCGCGGCAGCGGGGTGCATCACTACCACTTTCGCCTGTATGCGCTGGACACGATGCTGGAGTTGCCGCCGCGCGCAAACCGCCAGCAGCTGGAGGCGGCAATGAAAGGGCACGTCCTGGCCACCGCGGAGCTGGTGGGCACGTACCTTCGCCAGTAGGCCGACCAGCTGTTGCTGCGTGCGCGTTGCCCCGATGGCCGATCCGCGCGGGAGGGGCATCACCGCGAATTGTCAATCACGTCCCGTTGAGTCCGCGCTCGGTCAGCGGCGTCGGAGCGCCGGCAATCCCCCCGGTTCAGCACCGGGCGGACGAGGAGTGCGCGCAGAACGGACGCGAAAACTGGTCAGAGCGAGCGAGCAGGCCTCGGTCGGTGCCCAGCTTTCGTCTGCGCCGCCGTGGAAGGTTTCAAACAGAATGCTGTCCACGCCGATGGCGGGGTCCTTTGTGAACAGTAGGTCACCGCGATCCACGAGCAGACGCAGCTGGCCGGCGGTGTCCGTCGCCCACACTCTCACGCGGCCGTTGGTCTGGCCCGGTGAGTTCATCTCCACCGATAGCCGGACGTCCACCGGCAGGCCACAGGGGAATCGAAAGTCGTCCGGAAACGGCAATGAATCCCCGTACTCGCCGGCCTTTGCGGCGTGATAGACGTAGGCTTCTCCTCGGCCCTCTCGCCGCCACATCAGCCGGACCGACCAGCCCTCGTAGCCCGTGCATTCACGGCCGCCGGTCACGTTGCGAGGTCCGCCGCACAGGCCGGGGAGTTTTCCGCCCTTCACGAACTGGAAGCGCGGTTCGAAGAACAGGCGATACTCCAGTTCTGCAGCCGGCCACGCGTGGGTGGTGAACGGCCAGCGCCAGCCGGCTCCCCCGTCCGCGGGGCCGATCCGGCCGGGCGCGAACGTCACCTTCCACCATCGCACCCCGGCCATTGACACCACGGAGACCCGTCCCGCTGCAACGCCATCCTCGTATTCGCAGCCCGGCCAGTCGCGGCGCCAGTCCTCCACCGTGTAGCGGGGGCCCTCCGTGCGGGGGAACAACGGTCCGAACTCTTCCGCAGCGACGGTGACCAATGTCGCCAACCACAATGTGACGATGCTCTTCGTCCGGGGATCCAAGCGTGTCCTGATCATCGGATGATGTCTCTCCTGCGGACCGCACCGGTGCGGCGGCGCCGCGACCCTGGAATCCTGCCGGGATCACCGCGGTACGTCGAGCCGGCGCGGTTGCCGGGGTTGAAAACCGGCGGGTCCGGGCAATGTTTGTGCATGGGCTCGGCGATCATGGTGCGGCGCCTCAAGCACCTTGTGGTGGCCATCGTCGTGGGGGCCGCGCTCTCTGCCGACGCGCAGGGCTCTCGTTTTGCGATCCGTTTTCACGGCCTCGGCACCGGGCAGGCCGACCGGGTGAAGATCTCTCTTGCGGCGGTTCCCGCGGTGAACGTCGGCGGCGATTTCACGATTGAGTTCTGGATGCGGGCGGCCTGGTCCAACAACGCCGGGACGGTGCAGAGCGGCGCGAACGGAGACGGTTGGATCACCGGCAACATCATCGTGGACCGGGACGTGTACGGCGGAGGGGATTACGGCGATTTTGGCGCGGCGATCGGGCGGGTGGGCGCCACCTGTGTGCTCGCGTTCGGCGCGCACAACGGCAGCTGGGGGCATACGATCGTCGGCACGCGGAACGTCGGCGATGGCGCGTGGCATCACGTCGCCCTGGTCCGGCAGTCGAACGGCGCGATGCGCATTCACGTAGATGGCGCGCTGGACGCGTCGGGTGCCGGCCCGCCAGGGAATCTGGCCTACCGGGTCGGTCGTTCCACCGCCTGGCCGGACTCGGACCCTTTTCTGGTGTTGGGTGCGGAGAAACATGATGCCGGGCCGGCGTATCCGTCCTTTCGCGGAGACCTCGACGAGTTTCGCATCTGGTCGCGCGCGCTGACCGGCGGGGAGATCAGCAACGTGATGGTGCGGGTGCTACCGCCGGCAGAAAGGGGAGGCCTGGCGGCCTGGTTCCGGTTCGAGGAGGGGACCGGCAGTGCGGTGACCGATTCGGTCGCCGGCGCGGTGGGACAGCTGCGCTGGGGTGTGCCGGGGAACGGCGCGTGGCTGTCGTGGGCATCGGGTTCAAACGCGGCGCCAGTGCGGGCGCCGGTACCGGTGTTGGTGCTCGCGCCCACCTCCGGCCCCGCGTGGCGGCTGTCGTGGTTTGTGCCGCGAAATGTGCGCGCAACTCTCGAGTCGGCCGGACTGGTCGGGCCCGGCGCGGTCTGGACGCCGTGGGGGAGTGCAACGAACCTGCTGGCCGCGGACACGAACGTCACCATCGTCGTCCCCGCCGGCGCCTGGACCACGCGCTTCTTCCGCGTGCGCGCGGAAACGTACCGCTGAGCCGGCGCGAGCGGCCGGCCGCCATCGTTGCTCCGGTCGAAGTGTGGAGGTATAAGGCCGAGCGGGTCTGTCCTCGTGCGGGTGGCCAGAGGAAGCGCCAGCGATGAGCATGATCACACGTCGGCAGTTCTTGGAGGAAGCTGCGATGGGGGCGGGCGCGATCGCCGGTTCGGTGCGTCTCGTGAAGGCGCAGAGTGTGCCACCCCCTAGCGAACGACCTAACGTTGCTCTGATCGGCTGCGGTGGGCGGGGGCGGTTCATCGTCCGCGTGATGGTCGCCGAGTGCGGTGCGCACTGTGGAGTGCTCTGCGATTTGAGCGACGAGCGGCTCGCCGAGGCGGCGCGGTTTCTCGCGGAGGCCAACGCGCAGCCCGACGTGCCGCGGCTCGAGAAGGACTTCCGGCGCGTTCTCGACGACCCGAGCATTGACGCCGTCATCGTCGCCACGCCCGATCGCTGGCACGCGCCGATGACGATCCTGGCATGTCAAGCCGGGAAGGACGTGTACGTTGAAAAACCCCACTCGCACAACATCTGGGAAAGCGGGCGCATGGTCGAGGCGGCGCAAAAATACCGCCGGATCGTGCAGGTGGGCACCCAGAACCGCTCGAAGGACTACAACCTGCGAGCGCGCGAGTTCGTCCGCAGCGGCCAGCTCGGGCGCATCGGACTGGTCAAGGTGTACAATCTGAAGTCGGGCGGACCGTTTCGGCTCGGGGAGGCCGGCACGCCGCCCCCCGGCTTCGATTGGGACAAGTGGCTTGGGCCCGCGCCGTTTCGTCCCTACCACCAGAAGATCCCGTTTGGTGGCGGCTGGCACGCGTTCTGGGATTTCTGTGGTGGTGATGTCTGCGACGATGGCATCCACCAAATTGATCTGGCGCTGATGCTGCTGGGCGATCCCGGTCTGCCGAAGAGCGTGCGGACGCTGGGTGGACGGATCGTACACCGTGGCGACGACGCCGAGGTGCCGGACGTGCTGGTCACGAACTGGGAGTTCGACGACTTCGTGATGACGTTTGAGCTGACCGGCTATCCGAAATATATGGAGAAGAGCACGGACGCGCTCCGGCGCAAGGGGATCGTTTCCGACTGGAAGCAGAACGCGACGAGGATCGAGATTTACGGCAGTGAGCTGCTGATGATCGTCGGCCGGCATGGAGGGGGGTTCGTCGTAGAAAAGGCGCATTCACAGGTCGTCGAAAAGGTGCTCGGCGAGGCTGGGGATTTCGAGCACTACCGGAACTTTCTCGAGTGCCTCAAACGTCGCGAGCGGCCCACCGCGGACATCGCGATCGCGCACGCGAGCAACGTGATGGCGCACATGGCAAACATCGCTCATCGCATCGGCAATGTCGCGCTCCGCTATGACCGTGAGACCGGCCGGTTCGACGACGAGCGTGCGAACGCGCTGATCCGCCCGCCGTACCGTCGAGGCTATGAGATTCCTGATCCGATATAGCGCTGGTGCACAGCGACGCGGTCGGACCCTCCGGCTGTGGCTGTGCGCGCTATGGACGAGCGCGGCGGTTGCGGTCGAAGCGCCGAGGCCGGCCCGCCCGAACATTGCGTTTTTGATCGCGGATGATCTCGGATGGGGAGACCTCGGCGTCTATGGAGCGCGGGACATTGCGACGCCGAACCTGGACCGGCTGGCGGCGGAAGGCATCCGGTTTGAGGCGGCATACGTGACCGCGCCGTACTGTGCGCCCTCCCGCGCCGCTCTGCTCACTGGCCGGTACCCGACCCGCTATGGATTCGAGTTCAATCCGACCGGCACGCAGAATTGCGATCCGGCGATCGGTCTGCCGCGATCTGAGCCCACACTGGCAGAGGCGCTGCGCGCTGTTGGCTATGCGACCGCTGCGATCGGTAAATGGCACCTGGGAGGCACACCCCCGTATCACCCGCTGCGCCGCGGTTTCGACGAGTTTTTCGGGTTTCTGCACGAGGGGCATTTTTACGTACCGGCTCCATGGGCCGGACACGTCAGCTGGCTGCGGCGACGCGCGCTGCCGGACGGCAGCCAAGGCCGATGGATCTCGGCAGACGAGACCCTGATCTGGACCACCCACATGGCGCAGGACGAGCCACCCTACGATGCGGACAATCCGATTCTTCGCGGCGGTCAGCCGGTGGAGGAGAGGGAAAATCTGACCGACGCGTTTGCGCGGGAAGCGATCAGCTTTATCCGCCGCCGTCGGGAGGCACCGTGGTTTCTGTACCTTGCGTTCAATGCGGTTCACAGCCCGATGCAAGCGCCGTGCGAGTGGGTGGGGCGCTTCGCGCACATCGGCGATCCACACCGTCGGCTCTACGCGGCGATGGTGGCTCATCTGGACGCGGCGATCGGAAGGGTGTTGGACGAGATCGCCGCTTGCGGAGTGGCCTCCAACACGCTGGTGGTGTTTCTGAGCGACAACGGCGGAGCGACACGCGAGCTGGCGGCGAACAACGGACCATGGCGGGGGGAGAAAGGACAGCTGTACGAGGGTGGCATCCGGGTGCCAATGATCTGGCGATGGCCCGCCCGGTGGGCCGGCGGCCGGGTCGAGCGCCGGATGATCAGTGCGATGGATGCGACCGCGACGGCGCTGGCAGTCGCTGGCGCGCGATTCACGGGTCCGCTCGATGGCCTCGACGTGTGCGCTGGGTTGGACGGGAACCCGGCGCCGTTCCGGACGAATCTGTACTGGCGCATGGGTGAGCTCGCTGGCTGGCGCGAGGGTGACTGGAAGGCGCTCCGTGAACGGGATGGCCGCTGGCGGCTGTATCATCTCCGTGACGATCCGACCGAATCCAGGGATCTGTGCGCGGAGCATCCTGAGGTGTTGGAGCGACTGGTGGCCGCATGGAGCCGGTGCGACCGCGGGATGGTGGCGCCTGCATGGAAATGAAGTCCGCCACTGGAGCCCAGGCCGGCGGCATCGCGCCGGAGGAGTGGTTCGACGTCGTGGACGAGGCGGGCCGGCCGGTCGGCCGCGCTCCCCGGCGTGAATGTCACGGAAATCCCGCGCTGATTCACCCGGCGGTACACGTGTTCGTATTTGATTCCCGAGGGCGGTTGTTTCTGCAGCGGCGCTCGCTAACGAAAGACATCCAGCCCGGACGTTGGGACACATCGGTGGGTGGCCACCTACGTCCGGGTGAGGCGCCCGAGGCGGGCGCGAAGCGGGAGATGATGGAGGAGCTGGGCGTCGAGGCACCGCTGAGATTTTCCCATGCGTATGTGTGGCGTTCGCCGGTGGAGACGGAGTACGTGCGTAGCTATGTGGCCCAGCATGAGGGGCCCTTTCGTCTGGATCCCGCGGAGCTTGCGGAGGGGCGGTTCTGGACTGCAGACGAGATCGCTCGTGCGCGCGGCCGCGGTGTGTTTACGCCCAACTTCGAGCACGAACTCGAGTGGCTGGCGCGGGACCCGGCGGGCGCGCTAGCGGCGCTGGGCGTGGCATCTGGTTTCGCGCGGGCCAGGGGCTCTCGCGCGGGGGGCGATCCGCCGCTGGTCTAATGGCCCGGCGCGCGTTCGGTACTGCGGGCGACAACGGCCGTGTCCAACCTTTGGAGCAAAGCCCCCAGTTCCTTTCCCATCCTTGGACGAACTGGCTGCACAAAAGGTGGCGGGTGCTCCGCAGTGCAATGATTGTCGGCGGCACGACGACTGTTTAGGATCGGCTTCGCAAACGTGGCAAGGAGGTATCGCGATGCGAGTGCCTTGGGTGGGCTTGGCGGTCGGGTGGGCGGCGGGAGTGCTGACGGGGGGAACGATCCGCGCAGATAACGATTTGCAAGCGGGTTTTGCGCAGCCGCCAGCGTCGGCGCGGCCTCACACGTGGTGGCACTGGATGAATGGCCACATCAGCCGGGAGGGCATCACCGCGGACCTCCAGGCGATGGCAGCAGTGGGCGTCGGCGGCGCTCAGATCTTCAATGTGGACTGCGGGATTCCGCCGGGGCCGGTGAAGTTTATGTCGCCCGAATGGCTGGGACTCTTTCGCCACGCGCTTGAGGAGGCGGAGCGGCTCGGCCTCGAGATTTGTGTGCACAACTGCGCCGGCTGGTCGAGCAGCGGCGGGCCGTGGGTGAAACCCGAACACGCCATGCAGGTGCTGACCTGGTCGGAAACGCGCGTGCGAGGTGGGGACACATTCCGAGGTCGGCTGCCCCGTCCGCGCGCGACGTGGGACACCTATCGTGACATCGCGGTCCTCGCGTTTCCCCTTCCTGCCGCAGAACGCGACCGATTTGAAGAGGCCGGTGCAACGGTGGTCGCTGTGGCGCCCAACGTTCAGGGGGCAAGGGTGCTGGACGGCGATCCCGACACGGCGGTGCAACTTCCGCGGCCGGCAAAGGAGGGTGCCACCGAGTTGACGATCGCACTGCAACGCCCGTTCGTCGTGCGGACGGTGGAACTGGCGATGAACACCGGTCGTCGCGCGGAACGGGTGGAGCTGCTCGCCGGGGATGCCACGAACGCGTTGCGGCGCGTGAGTGAGTTCACTGTGCCGCCCCAACTGCGGCGACCGACACCGCATGCAGTGGGGATCCCCACGGTCACCGCGCGAGTGTTCCGGCTGTTGTTCCGGACGCCGCCGGCCGAGCGGACACCGGCGACGATCGATCTAGGTGAGGTGCGCCTGTCCGGCGGCAGGATGATTGAAAACTGGGTTCAGAAGGCGGGATTCCTACGAGGAGGCGCGGCGGTGCCCGCCGAAGGGCCGAAGGAAGAGGGCGTCACGATTTCTCGTGCTCGAATCGTGGACCTCAGTGACCGGATGAAGCCGGACGGATTTCTCGAATGGACCGCCCCCGCGGACGATCCAGAGTGGATTCTCGCGCGCTACGGGTTTACGCCAACCGGCAAGAACAACCACCCCGCGCCGGCGGAGGGGACTGGACCTGAGGTGGACAAGATGAGCCGTCAGGCCGCTGACGCATTCTGGGAGGGAGGCCTACGCCCCCTTGTGGAAGCGGCCGGTGGTCTGGTGGGCCGGTCGTGGAGGCATCTGTTGATCGACAGCTATGAGGTCGGGTCACAGAACTGGACCCCGCGGTTTCGCGAGGAATTTCGCGCTCGGCGCGGTTACGACCTGCTGCCGTTTCTGCCTGCGATGACCGGCCGCATCGTGGACGACTTGGCCACCTCGGAGCGGTTTCTCTGGGATCTGCGGCGCACGATTGCCGATCTGTTTCATGAGAACTATTTCGGATACTTCGCCGAACTTTGCCGGCGGCACAACCTGCAGCTGTCGATCGAGCCGTATGGCAACGGGATCTTCGATGAAGTGGCCGCCGGCTCGCACGCAGAGATTCCGATGGGCGAGTTCTGGGTGCACGGTGGCGCGTCCTCTTCCGCGAAACTGGCGGCATCGATCGCGCACGTGTACGGCCGGCGCTACGTCGGCGCGGAATCGTTCACCGCGCGCTGGGAAGATGGCCGGTGGCTCAACCATCCGGCCCAGCTGAAGGCACTGGGCGATCTGATCTGGTGCCAGGGTGTCAACCGGTTCATTTTCCACCGCTACGCACACCAACCGTGGCTGGACGTGGCGCCGGGAATGACGATGGGACCCTGGGGGTTTCACTTCGAGCGGACGGTGACGTGGTGGGAACCAGGGGCGGAGTGGCTTCGGTATTTGGCACGCGGCCAGTGGATGTTGCAGGAGGGTCTGCATGTGGCGGACGTGCTGGCGTGGAGCGGCGAGTCGGCGCCGGCCGCGGCCTCGGCCCCTGCCGATCTGCCTCCGGGATATGACTGGGATGCGGCAGACACGGCGACGGTTATACAGAGGCTTCAAGTCGAGGGGGGAGACTTGGTGGCGCCGCATGGTAGCCGTTGGCGCGTACTCGTGCTACCGCGCCAGCCGGTGATGACGCTGGCGACCGCCCGGCGCTTGACGGAGCTTGTGGCGGCGGGTGCGCGAATCTGCGGGCCGGCGCCAGAGCGTTCGCCTTCGCTCGCGGAGGGGGCGGAGGCCGACGCCGAGCTTCGCAAGCTGGTGCGGGCGCACTGGAGTGGCGAGCCGCCGGATCAATCGCAGCGAAAAATCTGGGCTCGGCCGCTCTCCGAGGTGCTCGCGGCCTATCAGATTGAGCCGGACGTCCTGTTTCCCTCCGAGGTCCCCGGCGCACGGCCGCGTGTCGCCTGGATTCACCGGCGCAACCGCAGTGGGGAGTGGTACCTGGTCTCCAACCAGTCCGGCCGGCATATGATTCTGCCCGTTTCGTTTCGGGTGAGTGGACGGCAGCCCGAGCTGTGGGACGCGGAACGTGGCCGTATCGCGCTGGCGCCGCTGTGGCGGATGGAGAATGGCCGGACGGTGGTCACGTTGGACCTCGGCGTCGACGATTCGGTGTTTGTCGTGTTTCGCTCGCCCGCGACGTCGCCGCCCTTGCGCGAGGTGCGAATCAACGGGCGAGGGTGGGTGGAAGCCGCCGAACGTGAGGTGGGACCGCTGCGGGTGCTGAGAGCGTTGTACACCGATCCGGACGACCACCGTCGTAGTCGCGATCTCGCGGGGCGGCTCAACGAACGGATCCAGCGGAACCGCCTCGTGGTGCGCGTGGACAACACCCTCGGCGGTGACCCCGCTCCGTTCACTCCAAAGGTGCTGATCGTCGACTTTGTGAGCGGCGATCGGACCGGGTCGGTCACGGTCGCCGAGAACTCCTGGCTGGAACTGCCGCCGCCCCAACAGACGGTGGTGCCGGCCTCGCTACCCCCACCGGTTCTGGAAGCGACCGCGCAGGGCGTGCAGCTGAGCAGTTGGGAAACAGCACGAGTGGAATGGGTGGCGGGGAACGGGCGCTCAGGAAGTGCGAGGCTCGTGCCTCCGCCCCCCGTACCTGTCGACGGCCCGTGGACGGTCAAATTCCCGCCTCATCGCGGGGCGCCGGCGCAAATCGAGCTGAAGGAGCTGATTTCGTGGACGGATCATCCCGAGCCCGGCGTCCGGTTCTTTTCTGGATCCGCGATGTATGCGACGGTGTTTCATTGGAGGGACGAAATTCCGCGCGGCGGGCGGCGGGCCCTCCTAGACTTGGGCGATGTGCGGGTGATTGCGGAGCCGGTTCTGAATGGGCGGCCACTCGGCGTTCTCTGGCGCGCGCCGTTCCGCGCGGATATCACCGAGGCGCTCCGTAAGGGTGAAAACCAGCTCGAGGTGCGTGTGACCAACCTCTGGCCAAACCGCCTGATTGGCGACGAGCATCTGCCGGAGGATTGCGACTGGCCCGTGCACGGACCGCTGAAGCAACTGCCGGAATGGTTCGTGAAGAGACTTCCGCGGCCGAGCGGCCGAATCGCATTCACGACGTGGAGACACTGGACCCGGAACGATCCGCTGATACCGTCCGGTCTTCTGGGGCCGGTTCGGATTTGGCGTGGTCTTGTGTGCGAGCTGGCACCGCCGGCGGACACCGCTGCGCACGGATCCGCAGATTGACGAACGATGAAGAGTCCGTAGAATCCCCTCCCGGATGCCGGAGGTGACGGGTGACGGAGAGCGGGGCGCAGACGACGGCGGAACAGATGTCGCTGGTCGTTGTCACCGTCGGGGGATCCCCGGATCCGATTCTCCACGTGCTTCGCGCGTACCGGCCCGAGCACGTGCTGTTTGTGTGCTCTGAGGAGAGCCGTTCCGAAGCCGACAAGATCCTTTCGATTCTCCGTTCCGAGGGTATTCGCCCGCACCCCTCGTACCTCACGCTGGATCGGCCGGAAGATCTTGGCCCCTGCTACGCGGCGATCCGACGTCATCTGGACGAGCGTGTACGGCTCTTGAACGTCTCACCGGACAAGGTGCTGGTGGATTACACGGGCGGCACAAAGACGATGAGCGCCGCGCTGGTGCTCGCCGCGGTCGAGCGCTTTCATCATTTCAACTACGTGGGCGGTTCTCGGCGCAACCGCGATGGGCTAGGGGTGGTGATCAGTGGGAAGGAACGGGACGTTCGGCAACCGAATCCGTGGGAACAACTGGCCGTACGAGACGTCGAACGGGCCCGGGATCTTTGGGATCACCTTGCGTTTGAGGAGGCGGCGAGGGTGCTGCGGGAGGCTGCGGCCCGATTGAGAGGGCCGCGACGCCGATTTGAGGCGTTGGCAGATCTCGCCTCCGCGATGGGAGCGCGGCATCGTCTTGATTTTCGTGCCGCGAAAAACCATCTCGATCGGCTGCAAAGAGACCTGCCGAATTTGTGTGATGGCGAAGAGTCACGCCCTGAGATCGATGTGCTGCTCCGGTTTGTGAAGTCAGCCCATTGTTACATCGAAAAGTTACGGCAGGCGTCGGGTGAGGAATTGCTGCGTGAGATTCTGGATAATGCGATTCGAACCGCGCGCGAGCGCCGCTGGGAGGATGCCGCGGCGCGGTTGTACCGCGCAATGGAGATGCGCGCACACCTGTGGTTGGAGCAGAGCAGTGGGGGTGTGATTCGACGGGGACAAGTGGAAGAGAAGCATCTGCCGGAACAACTTCGGGGACGGCCCTATGTGAGAGTTGAAGGGGGCAAGGCCCGCTTTTCGCTGGAGAGTGCGATCCGGGCAGCGGCGGATCTAGGGTGTAAGGCGGCGCAACGTTTGGCGGAGGACATCGCAAAGGGAGCGGACAGCTGCTTGCGCCGGGCGACCGAGAAACGAAACTCCAGTATTCTTGCCCATGGGGTGACGGCGATCGGTGAGGAGGGATTCGAGCAGATGAAGAAGCTGGCGAAAGAGCTGTTCGAATTTGATCTGGACGTGGAGGCACATCCAATTCCGCCCTTTGACGTTCGTTGGCTGATGCCAGGAGAAGCGGCGCGATGAGGGGCAGCAAACCGAGCGACGTCTCTGCGACGTCTCTGATCTTGTGAGGTAAGCCCGAGAGGTCTACTCTGGACGCGATGCGTTTGGGAGGACAAGGTTTGGGCATCAGCTTTGGGCGCAGCGTAACGCCGCCGCATGCGTGGCGCTGGGATTTCACGAGGAGGTGCGGATGAGCGATCTATGGCGTCGTAAACTGGCCGCGTACCTGCATGATCCGCCGGAGAAGGCCTACGATTATGGGCCGGGGCATGTGGAGCGCGCACGGATCTATGCGGAGAGCCTAGATGTCGCGCAAGTTTGGAGGCGTCTGATCCACAGCCCGGACTGGAATGCCGCGGCAGCGGACCGGTTTGTCTTTCCCGACGGCACAAAGCTCGGCAAGAACCTGGGCGCCGAATCTGTGGAGTACAGACATCCGGCTGGCGGAGCAAAACTTCCCACTGCCGAACTGAGGTTTCCGGACGCCGCCGAGGCCCAACGTGCGATCTCCGACATCCGTCCCGAGTGGAAAGCCGACGATCCGTGGACGACGTTCTTGCGCGTGTGGCGTCAGTGGCTGCCATATGCGGCAGAGCATGCGGCTGGGCAGTTGTGGGGCGCTTGTCTCTTGCCGTATCTGCCCGCGGACACCCGGATTCCGGATTCCACGATTTGGCATCACAATGCGATCGTCAGTGCGCTGGAAGCCACGCGCGAAGGCGATGAGCCGGATGCGCTCCTCAGGCCGGCGTTTTTCCTCTTTCAAGTGAGTCCTGTTCAGGAATTTATTGCGCAGGCGCGGTCCACGCGCGATCTGTGGAGCGGCTCCTATCTGCTCTCGTGGCTGATGATGCAAGCGATCAAAGCGGTCGCCGACCAGTTTGGCCCCGACTCGGTCATCTTCCCGAGCTTGGCCCGCCAGCCGCTGTACGATTTTCTGGAGCCGCGCACGGGCTGGAAGCCGCACGAAAACGATGTTCTGGTGCCCGGCGTTCCCAATCGCTTTCTCGCGCTCGTGCGAGCCGATTTCGACGGCAATAAGGTCGAGAAAGCGTTCCAAGATGAATGGGAGCGAATTGCCGACGCATGCTTGAAGTGGCTGCGAGACCGCGGAGCGCCCTTCGATGAGGAGCACAAGCAGCGATACGACGACCAGGTACGGCGGCATTGGCACATCGCCTGGCAGCTCTGGCCGTGGCAGAGCGTGCCGGCTGCGCTGACCCAGCTGAAAGAAATTCCGCGGGGCAACTGCAGCCCTCTGCACTTGGCGGAGAGAGTTGCAAAGGCGATTCCCGCGCAACATCGCGATGAGCGCTGTTACCGCGACCCCAACGGCGAGCTCTCACCCGGCTGGGCATGGAGCGCGCACTACCAGCTTTGCCAGCACGCGCTCGATGGCCGCCGGAACGTGCGCGAGTTTGATGGGCTGCCGACGGAACCCCAGCGCAAGCGCGCGTTGTGCGACGCCTATGGCGGCCGTGAGGAAGCAGTCCTCGAAGAAGACGCGATCAAAGAGTTTCGGAACGCGGAGCTTCAGCCCCTGTTTCGGCATGCAGAGCCTCTGGGGGCGGCCAACCTCATCAAGCGCGTGTGGCACGCCGCCTATCTGGCGAGGCTTGCTGAGGTGGACGGTTCGCGCCGCAACCTGAGCCGCGCGAAGGAATCCTTTGACTCCGTGCCCGCCATCGCAGCGGCGGATTTCGTTGCGCAGCTGTTTTCTCAAGTTGCTTCCGAAGGGCCTCTGCGGGAAAAGTGGCTCGAGTTTCTTCGTGCGGCGTCAGAGGCGAGGGGTGATTATCCGGACGCCATCGCCAAGTTTGAAAATGTGACTGAGGAAGCATGGCTTGCACGGACCGATTACAGCATTTTCCACCTCGAGCAGTGGGATGAGGCGATTGCGAAGGTTGGGTCCGAGAAGCCCGAGGCGGTGAAGCGGTTGCGCGCTGCACAGAAGTGCCTGAGGGAGCTGCAGAAGGCAGCGAGCGCGAGCCCGTTCAAGTACTACGCGGTGCTCGCGCTGGATGGGGACGAAATGGGCAAATGGCTCAGCGGTGACAAGACACTGCCAGTGCGAGAGCTCCTCGCCGAACGCGCCCGCCAGTACTTTGAGGAGAATTTGGTTGATCAGGAGTTGGTCGCAAAGTGGCTGAAGTCGCCCCGCCCGGTGAGTCCCTCGTGGCATCTTCAGTTCAGCGAATCGCTGGCGAATTTTGGTCTTTATGCGGTACGCCGGATCGTAGAAGAGGTGCACTACGGGCAGCTCATCTACAGTGGCGGCGATGACGTGCTGGCGATGTTGCCGGCCGGTGAAGCGCTCTCGTGCGCATGCGATTTGCGTGCGGCCTGGCAGGGGCGCTGGGAGGACATGTCGGAGAGGTGCAGAGAGCTGTTCCGCAAAGCGCCGGAAGGATTCATCTGGCTCATGAAACCCAAAGGCGGCAGGGAATGTTCGAACGAGCCGGGATGGCCTCTTCTGGTGCCAGGACCGCGGGCGACGGTGTCGGTGGGTATCGCGATCGGGCACTACAGTGAGCCGCTCCAAGAGATGGTTCGTGCCGCGCAGGCGGCGGGGCATCGTGCGAAGGGGCCACCCGAGAAGGGGGGGTGGGGCCGGGACGCAGTCTCCGTAACGCTGTTCAAGCGCAGCGGGGAGACCCTTTATTGGGGAACCAAATTCAGCGCAAGTTACACGGCTGGTGAGGCGCAACGGGATGGGGGGAGAAGCGCGGCATGGCCGTTGCTGGAGTATCTCTGGCGGCACTACCGCACGCCGTGGGGCGAGCCGAAGCGGCGGATGCCGATCGGCAACCGGTTCCCCTATCGTCTGGCCGAGCTGCTGAGCCGGTATGGCGATGTCAATCTTGACGCCGACAAAATGCTGGAGATCGCGAAGAAAGAAGTGGCGCATGTGATCGAACGGCAGACGCTCTCTGACGAAACGGCGTCGCAGAACAAGTTCTGCCGCCGTGAACTCCAGCAGCTCTGCGAGAGCTATCTCAAAGAGCTGGCGAACTTCGCCAGCGTGAGGACCGGGGCGGACGAGGAAGCGCAGCAGGGCGTCGCCAACAGCGGGGGTGGGCGCCGGTCCAGACCGCTAAAAGAATTCGTGGGGCTGTTCCTCGTCGAGGCGTTTATTGGCCGACAGGCAGAGGAGCGAACATGAACGTGCTGCTATTTCAGCCGACGGATGTGCTGTTTTTCAGGGATGGCCGCCCCTTTGAGACCAGCGGCGGACATGGCGCTCGGTGGCCCCAGCCATCGGTTGTGTTCGATGCGATCCACGCGGCGCTGTGGCGCGCGTTCCCGACAGTTCAGTCCTGGGAACACCGTCACGACTATGGGCGGAGCAGCAACCGCCCCCGCGCAGGGGACACGCAACGGTTTGGTTCCCTTGTGACCGCGGGGCCCTTCCCCGTTCGATTGTGGGATGGTGCCGAGCAGTGGTTGTTCCCGGCGCCGGCGGATGTGCTTGCTCACGGGAACAAGTTGTACGCGCTGCAGGTGCGCACAAACACCGGCCTGCCCGAGGGTGTGAAGTCGAACCTACCGAAACCGCTGAGGTACCCCGTTGTCAGTCCGGTGCCCCCGCTGAAGCATGCCGAGACGCCAGCCTGGTGGAGCGCAAAGGCATGGAGCAGTTATCTGGAAGGCAGGCTAAGTGGCGGGGGGACGTTGAAGGAGTGTGAGACGGCGACTCCGGACGATTTGTACGCTTCGGAATCGATGACCGGAATCGGCATCTCTGCGGTGACCGGAGCCCAGGACCGAGAGCACATCTACGCGGCAGAGTATTTGCGATTGAGACCTGGTGTGAGCATGGGAGCGCTGGCCTCGATGCCAATGAAGCAAAACGGCAATCCGCAGGACCGGCGTGAATGTCTCGGCCATCTTTTTGAAAAGACAAAAGAACTGATTCTGGGGGGCCAGCAACGCGTGGTGTGCGTGTCCAGTAAAGAGAGTCGAGAACTACCGCTCCCCCGGATGCAGACCAACGAGTTTAATCAGCATGGGGGCAAATTCCTTGTGAAATGGGTATTGCTGTCGCCCTCGATCTGGCCACGGCTGAAGACTCCGGAGGGGGAGCATCGTGGGGGATGGCTGCCCAACTGGGTGGACGAGAAGAGTGGAGCCGTTCTCCTCAAGTACCGAACCGGAAAGCGGCGCCGGGAGTGGGATCCGCAAAAGAGGCGGTTCGTTCGGCGGGCGGAGAACGAGAGTGACATCAACGCATACCTGGTGGCGGCGGTTGTCCCGAAGGCCATCGCAATATCGGGCTGGACGGAGCGGATCCACCTGGTGCCACATGAGTCCGACTGGACCAAGGACGGGAAAGCGGCACATGGAGCTCGTCCGCTGTCGTTGGCGGTGCCGGCCGGCGCGGTTTACTACTTCGAGGCGGACTCAGCCGACGACGCGAAAAAGTTGGCCGCAGTTTTAAACTGGCATGGAACAGGAAACGGAGATCAGGTGGTCAACCGTCGCAGCACGCTGTTGGGCGAGAAGGGATTCGGTTTAGGCGTCTGCGGGACATGGCGACCAGTGACGTCTGAGGACGTCTCCGCATGTTGAAGTGGGGTGGAACCCGGCTAGAGTGGGGGCGTCAAGGCAGTTGAGGGTAGCCAGCAATCAGGAAGGAGAAGCGAGCGATGGAAAAGAGGATTCTCTACATTTTCACGCGCACGCCGCTGCATGTGGGTGCAGGCAGCTCGGTCGGCGCAATTGACCTGCCGATTATCCGCGAGCGCCCGACGCGCTTCCCGATCATTCCGGCGACGAGCCTGAAGGGGACGTTTGCAGACGAGTGGAACTGCTCCAACAACGGCAAACTCGAACGATCGGAGGACGGAAAATGGCTGTTCGGTGAGACGGACGCGAACAACGCCTGTGCGGGAGCGATCCTGTTCGGTGAGGCACGTTTACTGGCGTTTCCGGTGCGCTCGGCGAAAGGCAGTTTCGCGTGGATCACCTGCCCGCTCATTCTGCAACGAGCCAAGCGTGATGGTGCACTGCCAGCGGACCTTCAAATTCCGTCCTTCCGGCCGGGCCCGCAGGGTCAGACGGAAGATGCGGACTCCAAAGCCTTCTTCCCCGCAAAGGGGGCACTCGCGATCAATAATCAGCTCGTGCTGGAGGAGTACGTTTTCCAACATGCGGGCGAGCTGCCTGTCGGCATGGGCGAGGCTTTTCAGAAAATCCTGGACAACGATGCGGTGTGGTCCGAGGTCGCCAAGCGACTCGTCGTGGTTTCGGACGGGATAATGAGCTACTTCGCGGAGCATGCCTGCGAGATTGCACAGCACGTCCGG
Organism: Kiritimatiellia bacterium; assembly: GCA_026417735.1. Classification (NCBI taxonomy): domain Bacteria; kingdom Pseudomonadati; phylum Kiritimatiellota; class Kiritimatiellia; species Kiritimatiellia bacterium. The sequence continues at coordinate 41,187 of JAOACR010000023.1, read as the reverse complement.
ATTGACGATGAGACCGGCACGGCCTCACAGGGCGGGCTGTTCAATCAGGAAAATGTGCCGAGCGAAACGATGTTCTACGCGGTGCTTCACTTCGTGGATGGACGTGGCAGGTACAGCGGCAGCAAAACAGCCAGTGACGCCGTAACTGAGTTTGGCAAAAAGATCGGCAAGGCGTTCCAGTTCGGAGCCGACGCGTCCACCGGCCTCGGCTGGTGCACAGTGAAACTTGTCTAAGGAGGTCATGACGATGAACAATCGCGAACAGATAAGAGCGCAGCACGCGATCGAATTTTGGGACCGCTTTGGAAAACAGCCGTCCTCCGCACGAGGTGTAAACTCCGGTGATGTGGTGAGCAAGCTGCCGTCGTTGATTCAGTCGAACGGGCTTCTTGCCACCGCGGCATTCGCGCATTCCAAAGGCGGTGGACACGAAGAGCTTCTCCTCGCGGTCTTTCGGCATCTCTCTGCGAAAGACGTCGGAATTCTGCCTCCGCCTACTCCGGCGCAGGGCGATAAACCGGGCCTGGATGATTACATTCGCCTTGTGAGCAGCAAGGGAAGTTCTGAGCGATTGCGCGTCGCAACGGACGAGGCGCTCCTTTACCTCGGCTACTTGAAGCGATTTGCCCCAAAATCGGGGGCTCACTCCGATGAATAGACCCGGACCAGAAGAAAGAAAAATGCCTTTTCTCTCGACAGATGAGATCAAGAAGCTTTTGGCCGATGGTCAAGAGTGCGAAAGCCGGTCGCTTATGTTCGACCGGTTCTGTGATCCGCGAGCAAAGGAAGACGATCGCAAAGCGGCCCTCCTATTTGCGATGGGCAAAAAACCGTGTAAGCAGAAAGCAAAGAGTTGGGCTGAGTTTCTCAGTCAGGCCAATGCCTTCAAGCTCGAAGTCAAATTGCAGTCGAGGATGATGGTCAACATGGCAGGCGGCGTGATGGAAAATGCCGGCCTGTGTATTGACCGGTTTGGTGTTCCGTACATCCCTGGCAGCGCGGTAAAGGGCTGCGCGAGGCGAGCTGCGCTGGCGGCATTGCGCGAGTGGTGCGAGACCGGTCAGAAGCCGGCCGGGGACCACCCACTTGCCCGATGCTGCGAGGATTTCGAAACGCAGCAGCGCATGCTGGAGAATGTCGCTCTCGTGTTCGGATGGACGGAGCTGGAGTGGAGCGAGGAGAAAAAGGATGGCGAGTACAAATCCGATTACGTGTGGGCGACCGACGTCGGCGGCCGACGGGATGAGATTCTGAACGCGGTAGTTTTCGCTTTACTTCGCCGGCAGGGAGAGACAAACGACAGCGGCTCATGGCAGCAAGCTCGCACGAGATTGCGCAACTACGCGGGCAGCGTGAGTTTTCTGCCGGCCTATCCAATTCGTTCTCCTACAACGGACCTCGAGCTAGACGTCGTGACCTGCCACCATCGCAACTATTACAAGCGGGAAAAGGATGTCGCCACCGATGACGAGGAGCCCAATCCGGTGGTCTTCCCCGCGGTGGCACCCGGCCACGAGTTTGTATTTGCGCTGGTTACCTCGCGCGGCAGCGATGCATTTTTGCTCGATTGTGCCCGGCGGTGGCTCCAAAGCGGGCTTGAAACGTTCGGCATCGGCGCAAAGACGGCCGCAGGCTACGGCTGGTTCCAAGTGCAGACGGCTGACCACCAGCAGACCACAGAGAGAAGCGGCGATGCAACCAGTGACTACAACGAGCAGACATTCGGCAACCGTGTTTTGCGCCGCCTCCAAAAGTTGGGTGAGCTGGCACAACTTCAGGGGGAGATCGAGACTTTAAGAAAACCTGAGAATCAGAAGTGGCTGGACCAATTGCAGCGCTATCTATGCTCTGCGGATGGGCGCAACGCTCGTCAGTGGCTTCGCAACAAGCAGTGGTTTCCTCAGGAGTGGCTGCCGCCGCAGCCTCCGGCCCGATGAACCGACAAACCTTGCAGGTTCAGTTTTTATCACCGTGTTTTTGTGCCGGTGCAGACTCGTCCCGCGCTGAGCTTCGAGCCTCCGCCATCCGCGGCCAGCTTCGCTGGTGGTATCGCGCCCTTGGGGGAGGCAAAAAGCGCGAAGAAGAAGTATTCGGCAGGGTTCATGGGAGTTCGCCCTTGGCCAGCCGGGTAATCGTGCGAATTGCGGCGCCACCGAGAGATGGTGAGTCGGATTGGATGAAGCGGCTGCGTCAAGGCGCCGCGCCCGCGGTTTATCTGTTGGGATTTTTCTGTGATCGCACGAACCGACTTACGCGGAATGGTGCGATCGCGCCGGGAGCCGAGGCGGTCGTCGAACTCATCTATCGTAAGCCTGTCGACGACCTGACCAAGCTAGCGGTTCGGGCGTTCTTTTCGATTGGCGCGCTTGGATTCCGCGCCACCCGCACTGCTGGGGCGATCACAAGCCGGCAGTATTCCTTGGATGAGCAACGCTGGGAGGACTTGAAAAGAAAGCTTGAGACGGCGGGCTTTAAGGTCGAGCTCTTGCGAGATCGTTTTGGGACATGGTATGAGCTGGTGGAGCGTGCCGACAAGCTGCTGAAAGAAAAGTTGCGGGGGCGCGATGGTCTGCGGATCAATGCGGGGAGGGGGGGATCGCGTGCGAACGTATTGGGCTCAGCGAGTCCCCGACAAGCCAGCGCAGTGCACCTGCGACCGGTTCGAATTGGTGGAGATCTTCGCCTAGCTCTGCTTGAAGCGCCGCATCAGCGGATTCTTGGTAGGGAGACCCTTCGAGCAGAGAGCAGTCGAGGTTCCGTTGTGGAGCAGGCCCGCCGCGCAAATCTCCTATGAAGACCGAGACGTATCAGCTGGAGTTGATCACGCCGTGTTTCTGCGGGGGCGCGGATCCCAAGAAGCGAGCTGAGCTTCGTGTGCCATCGATCCGGGGCCAGCTTCGTTGGTGGCTCCGCACATTGGGTGGGTTTCAGGCTCTCCATCAAAAGGGCATGAGCGTTCGAGAACAAGAGGAATACGTCTTTGGGAACGCCGCCGGCGACCGTGGTCGCGCGTCCCGACTGAGTCTTCGGCTGAATTGGATAGTGGACAGCACCCGGCAGGTAAATGCTGAAGACCTGAATGCGGGCGTGGGGAGTCCCCTCGGATACGCATTGTTTCCGTTGAGACCGACACAGGACGATGACGCGAGGCGCGGCATGATCGAGGCCAACCGAGCATTTTCCCTGCAGTTGATTTGGCGGGGGGGAAGCGAGAATTGGCCAGCAATCCGCGCGTTGGCCGCTGTTTGGGCCAATCTCGGGGGACTGGGGTTCCGTCAGCGGCGGGGTTGGGGTGCGGTTCGGCTTCTCCAACCGCAGGTTGTCCTTTCGGAGGAGCTTGCTCATTTTGCGAATCCGGGGAGCATCGTCATACGAGAGATAGCTGGTCAGTACGCGGACTGGCAGCAGGCGGCTGAAAAGCTCCTGAACTGGTATCGGAGCTGGCGTCATCACGGGCAAATGAACCGGCGATGGAACAGGCAAGCTCAGAGATGGGTGCCTGTGCCAGACGAGCAAAAGCAGGAAAACCGTGGAAAATGCGGATTCAGATGGGCGCGGCGTGACCATAATGAGGGGCTCGATGTCCAAGGGACGGGGGCACCCAATCCCGACCGAGAAGCGCCCTATGGGCAGCGGGGAGAAACGTTCAGGCCTGCACTCGGGTTGCCGATCGTACAATACTTCTCGAGTCTGGGAGGAGAGGATGGACCTTTACGGGGAAAGGCCGCAACTGTTTTTTGGGGGCCGGAGCCCGGAGGGCAGGGGCGCTTTGCGTCGCCAGTGCTGCTTCGGCCCTACCAAGATACGGGGGGGCGCTGGCACGCTCTGGTCATCTTTGTAGAAGCGCACAAGTGGCCGGTGGAGCGGCCGGTGTATCTGAGCCACCAGAGGCGAGTGAACAACCAGGTGCAGCTGCACAGCGAAACGCGGCGCGTGCGGCTCGACCTGTATGAAAAGATGAAACAGGATCCAAAACTTAGCGACTTTCGGTAAACAAGTTCTGTATGGCAACCAGGACACAAATTTGCCTGATGAGTGGTGAGGTGATGCCGAACGTGATCGGCATTTTGTTGGACAAACCCGACCGTGCGGTGTCGATTGTTACCGACCAGTCGCGTGCGCAGGTTGAACCGTTGCGGCGGGCGCTCTCAGCGGCAACTTGCCGTTCAGTCATTGAGCCGGCGCGGGAAGTGGAACCCTTCGATGGGCGGCACTGTGCCTCGCTGATCCGAAGCATTACAGCCGAGGCCGGCGGCGAAGTGTGCGTGAACTGGACCGGTGGCACGAAAATGATGAGCTGCGCGGCCCGGCGGGTTGCAGAGGAGCAAGGATGGCGAAGCTTGTACGTGAACACTCAAGGGCTGGAAGTCATCGTGGAGGGAGCGGGCGAACCGTTGACGGGCCGACATCCGATTTTCCCCGCGGGCCCTTGGCGTTGATGCACTGACTCATTTGCTGGCTGCCGGCCACTTGGTGGAAGGAGTGGAGCGCTCGAGTGAGTTTGTTCAGCGTCACACCCCCGCTCCGGAGCTGGTCCGCGCTGCCGAAGCAATCATGAATGGGGGGGCGTGAGCTTGACGATCTTTCGCGGCTGGCCACCGCAACATCGATTCCGTATCGTCTCGACAATGTGTCCGAGTCGACGCTACAGATTCTTCAGGATGCTCGCCTGATTCGCCCCGTCGGCAGTGCGGGTTATGTGGTCGAGCCCTCAGAATGGTTTACGCGCCTCTTTTACCTGCGCTCGCCTCAGGAGTCGAACGCCGAGTTTTTCCGGTCCGGCTATATCGAGGTGTTTGTTTGGTCGCAGCTGAGGCGCGGCGGCTTCGACCAGGTAGCGTGGCACGTGCAGCTGAATCCGGGTCAGCGGGGAGAGCTGATGGAGCTCGATGTGGTGGTGGAGCGCGATGCCCGGCTGATGGTGGTCGAGTGCAAGAGTGGAATCAGGAACGACGAGCGCGTCGCCGACTTGGCGGAAGAGCAGTCTGCCGTCGTGCGCAAGGTAGGCCGGGCCGTTGGCGGGTGGGTTCTTTACATCCATCAGTGGCGTCATACCGCTGGGGAGAACATCAGCAGCCAGGAAGCACGTGCCCGTTCGCTTGGGGGAGCGCTTGTGTGGCGAGAGGATCTGTATCGGCTGCACGAGATGGTTACCCAACAAATTCGGGCGGTACGGCCGCTGATCTAGCCCCAAAAACATGCACAGGACCGCTCCCCCTCGCGATCTGAGGCCGGCGGGGGGAGGGACCGATGTCGCAAGATGCGGACCTTCGAATTAACTGCGGCATGTCCGCGGCCGTCGTGCCCGAGGCCTTTTGGCTGCCCGGTGTCGCTTTTCGCTCGATCCATGTGCTCACAAGCGGGAGGGGACGGGTGGACCTGATCTGGGATTTTTTCGGCGAGAAGCGCCTCATGTCCACCTCACGATCAGTAGAACCAAAGATTTTTCCGAGCTGAAGACGGGAGAGGACCATTTCATCTTCGAAGAGGTGCTGTATCGATGGGTACTTCGTACTGGTTTGCCTGCCGATCAGCGTTATGTCTGCCTCACTGGCCGGTATAAGACAATGTCCGCGGCGATGCATAAGGCGGCGGCCGTGCTCGGAGCGGCCGAGGTTTTTCATGTGTTGGTGGAGCCCTCGAAAAACGGCGTAAAAGGTTCTCCCGACGAGCCGAAGACGATCGAGGAGATTTACCGGGCGCGAGAGGAAGGTCGGTTGCAATCGATTCGGCTTGGTCGGGAGAGCGGCTGGCCCCAATTTCGACGCACCAGCTCAGCGGAGTTTCCGTTGTTCGATGAGACTTCTGAGGAGGGTGTGGTGGTGTTGACGGCGCCCGATGATTCGTTTCGCTGCCGTTCGCGAGCGATTGTCAAGCGCAGTCACAACGTGGCCGGGGCTTGGTCACGACTCAGCGATCTTCCGTTTCACGTACTGGTGACGTGGCCGGAGGCGCAGCTGGACTGGCTGAACAAGACTGTCGACCCTTCGAGGAAGGAGAGTTGGATTCGCCAGCTTCCAAAGGTGGAGCTGCACAGTCACCTGAGAGGATTTGCAACGGAGGGGGCGCTGCTGGAGACAGTTCGCCGGGCGGCGCAGCACCCCGGCCGCCTTCCTCCGGTGAAACCCATAATGAAACCCAAGGGATGCCGGTGCCGAGAGAGAGCGTCTCATTGGACCAGTACCTTTCGCTCGGAGAACACACAGGCACATCACTCCTTTATGATCTCGGCTGCCTGAAGGCTCACTGCAGACTGTTGTATCGCCACTTGATGGGAGGAGAGAGCAGTGTATGTGGAGATATGCTGTTCTCGTGCCAATTACGCTGGGGAGGGGCGGTCGGCATGGGCGGTACTTGTGGACATCCGCGATACGTTCCAAGAGGAGATGGAGCGCGCTTGTCAGGCCGACCCTCTGCGGTTCTGCCATGCGAATCTGCTGATTATCGCGACCCGCCGCAAGGAGGTGACTTCCGTGCGGCGATGGCGCGCCATATGGCCCTGGCCGTAACAGCGGCCGAACAGTGGGGTGCCGCTGACGCCTGTCGTGTGGTTGGCGTTGACCTTGCAGGTTATGAAAAATCCAAGCGCTCGGGCTCATTACTTTCGGGAAGAGTTTGTAGCAACACATCGTTGTGGTGTGGCGGTCACCACGCATGCGGGAGAAAAAGACGAATCGGAGGCGATTTGGCGTGCAGTGTTTGAGTTGAACGCGCGTCTGCTGGGGCACGCCCTACATCTCCATGAGTTTCCTGCTCTCATGCGCTCGGTTGCAGATCGTGAGATCGGCGTTGAGATGTGTCCCTACGGAAACCTGCAAATCCGTCAATATGCGGTGCCCGGTTTTCGCGAAGGGACTGTTCGCTATCCGCTAAAGGAGTATCTCGAAAACGGGATTGCGGAGCTGTGAACACCGACAACATTGGCATTTCCGGCGCGGGTTTAAGCGACAACCTTCTCATCGCAGCACGGCTGTTGCTCTCTCCGGCGGATTGACCTTTTGTGGCTGGCGAGAAACGCTCTTCAGATGGCGTTTGTTTCGTTCGACGAACGTAGTTCCTTGTTGCAGCGATGTGAGCAGATTCTGGGATCCAATGACAGGGAGCAGGTTCTCGCGTGTCGGGCTGCTGAGCTCGCTGCGGCTTGGCGCGAGCTCGAAGTGCTGGCGGTGCTCAACGAGGCAGGCTTTGCGCGCCAGATGACCGCCGTCACGCCGTTCTGGCTACTGCGAGAGCGGGCGGAAACGGATGAAGAATACCTTTAATGGATTCCACATGTGATAATCTAGAAAGACTCTGGGGAATTAGCGATCTATTGCCGCTCGGGTTCAGAAGCGCGCCTGAGAAATCTCTATTCCATGGGTGTTGGTGGCCACATCAACCCTGGCGACATGGTCTGCGGGGGCGATCGGCGTCTGGATTGGGTACGCACGCTGCGTCGGGCATTGACTCGAGAACTGCGCGAGGAGCTTTCTCTCGATGGCCACACGGCCCCTCAATTTCTGGGCGTAATTCACGAGCGACGGTCTGAGGTGGGGCGAGTCCACGTCGGCCCGGCCTGTTGTTGTCGTGTGCGGGGCCGCCCGCGCCTGACCGAGGCGGAACTTTGCGACCTCCGCTGAATCTCCGCGGGGTCCTCGGTGAGTAATGTGGGCGAGAAGCTTGAGCTGTGGTCGAGGCTTGCGCTACAAGTGGCCTGCCCGATACAATTTGAAGGCGACACAGGGCGGGTGCAGAAACATGGATACACCGACCGCATCAGCGGCTCTGCCCCACATTAGCAGTTTCCCTAATCGAGAAGCGAAGGTACTGGTGGCCGAGGTCGACCAACATCCGCAAACTGTAGTTCAGGCTGCGTTGGCCGAATCTCCGAGGTATGTGGTGCTGTTGGGCCGGCCTTCGGCTGAGCTACTTCTTCGAGCGGTCCGTGAGGTCTTAAAGGGGTTAGGGTGTGAAGACGTTGCAATTCATGTATATACCCACTTGGACAAATGCGGCGAGTGGACCTGCCGACGTATTGCGGATTGGCAGGTGATCCAAGAGGTGGTTTTGCTCTGCGAAGGTCCGGCCGCGCATGAATGTCTGTATCACTTGGTCGCAGCGACTGCACCTCCGTGGGGGTACTACGCCCGAGCGGCTTGGATGAGTCGTTCGGGTGGCACGCTGACCACATGCGAGTTTGACCGCGGTGCGCCGGCCCACATTTACGTTCGTGAGGTTGAGCGAGCACTACCGCTTCACATCTGGCTACGGCTGCGCGGCGGAGTTTTGCGGGAGGGGTATCTCTCGGAGGACAATCCAGCAGGGCAGCAGGTGCTGGCGCGGCTAGACCTGGCAAAAGAGTTGGCCGCATACAGCGCCAACGGCCACAACGTCGCTGCCTGTGGTGCTGGCTTTTGGAAAAAGGTGGCACGGACGCTTGGCCTGGAGAGAAAAAGTGGTAATCCTGATGCGGCAGAGGCGATCAAAAGCTACCTTAATGGCATGTGGTTCGAAGAATACTGTTGGAGCGTAATGACAAACAGCAGTTTGTTTGATGAGGTATTCGCGCAGGTGGAGGTGAAATTCCAGCTCAACGGATCCGGAGATTCCTCACTGTCGTATCAGCGTGAATACGATATTTTAGCTCGACGGGGCAATCAAATGTTCGTGGTTGAGTGTAAGTCGGGAAAGCCGGAATTTCCGCGAGCGATGATTGCCCTCCGGTGCTACACGCAGTTTTTGTTTGGGCCATTGGGTCAGCCGATTTTGGTCACTGCAGCAATGCAGTCGCCGGCCGCGCAGGCGATGGCCTCTCACTTAGGGGTGCGGATGGTCAGTGGTCCGGAGATTCTGATGCTTGAGGAACGTTTGCGGGAATGGGTGAGCGAAGAGCCACACATTATGGGCCGCGCGCTGCCCGCTGACGTGCCGCTACGCGACGGCCGCATGGAACGGCTTGTGCGCAAGGTTGGGCCCGTTCCGAAACGAGACAGCGGCACTCAGAATTCTGAGATCGAAGCTTTTGCGCGGTGGTGTCGCGAGAAGGGGCTTGCGGCCCCCACGTATGAAGTGAATAAGACAGGACCCGAGCATGAGCCGCAATTCATTGCTCGGGTTACTGTCTCAGGACGGCAGTGGGGCGAGGGAAGAGGAAAGCGAAAGGCGGACGCGAAAAGAGCGGCGGCGGAAGACGCTCTGAGGCGAACGAGGAGTTGCAGTAGATCGGCGACACCAAGCTCGGGCCCCTCACTTGATGGCCAAGGAAAGACGAAACACGGAGCAGAGTGTTTTTCCTCTTTCTCGGAGGGCGCTCTACAGCAAAGGGATGCCATCGGCAGACTCGATGCCGCATGTAAAGCACTCCAACTGGGTGAGCCGTCTTACATGGTGGAGCAGGAGGGGCCGGCGCATGAGCCGCTGTTTACCGCAAAGGTGACCATTGGTGGAAAAGTGAGGGGTGAAGGGAAGGGAAAGAGAAAGCAGCCTGCGAAACGGGCAGCCGCGGAGGATGCTTTGCAGCGGCTTGATGAGGGTGTTTCCAAGACGGTTTAGTGCTTCGACAGGGTGGCAAATATGGGACTACGAACGCAGGAGCAAACCCTAGTCACTCTGGCCAGCCGGCAGGTATGGCCGCAGATCCTGGCCGTATTGAATCGGCGGCCGTCGCGGCTGCTAATCCTCCACAGCGATCACGTGGTGGAGTCCCAACGGCCGGCGGAACAGCTGGCCGCATTTTTCCAGGCTGTCGGAGCTCTTCAATCGGATCAGATCGAGCGGGCTTGCGTGCCTCACAATGACGTCGCCGCATTGCAGGAACGGCTCGAACAGATCATCGGTGACTGCGGCGAGGTCGAGGTTCACATTACCGGTGGCAATAAGCTGATGGCGGTTGCACTCTTAGACTGGGCGACGCGGCGTGGGGTGCCGGCGCTGTACATCGAGCAGAACCACGAGCTGTACCGTATCGAGCTGCGGGGCGGCCGGATGGTGTCCCGCGCCGAGCGGTTGGACCCCACACTGGCTGACGGCTACGACCCACTGGAGCTGGTTCGTTGTCAGCTCGTCGAAAGCGAGCTGGCCGCCGAAGGTGAACTGCTGGAGCTCTCCAAACGATGCCGATCGCTGCCGCTCGGGGAACGAAGGAAGTTATATTCGCAGGCGATCGGAACCGGATCCACTGCCAGGGGTGAGGAGGATCTGAGCCAGTGGCTCTCGATCCGAGGACGACGGCCTGGTCACCGACAACAGGGTGAACATTTGGAGTACGCCGTTGCCTTTGTAGTCCTGAGTCTCGGGGTGTTGAAGGCCAGGAAGGGCATTCAGATTCGACCGGTGGGCAAGATTGGCGAGCGTGATCCCTCGAGCGTGGCGGAGTTTGACACCGTGTTTGTTCATCGAGGGCGGCTGTGGCTGGTGGATTGCAAGGATCGCGAGCCATCGAATGTTTTGCTTGAGAATCTCCGTCGTCATGGGGGGCCCCGAGAAGGGTACGAGGAGGCGTGGCGAAGAGACCTTGGCCGCCTTGCAGGGGAGCTGGAGAGCAGTCAGCAAAAGGTGCTGAAGGAGGACCTTCTACATGCCGCGGAGATCGGAGGGAAGATGGGGCGGGTGGTGTGTGTGCGGCGGGCGCAGCCAACGGAGGATCTTGGGCAGTTTGCCCAGAGCCATGGCGTGACTCTCGTCCGCAAAGCAGAACTGTGGGAGCAGCTTGAAAAGTTGTTGAAGTTGTAAAGGCGCGAGGCCACGCCCGCGCGACGTCCCGCAACGTCTTGTTTCATTGCTGCATCGGCGATGTACGCTTAGACTGCGCGCATTGGCGGGTGAAACTATCTTCGCGGAGAAAGATATGATGAGGCGATCCATGGCAACGACACGGGCGGACGAGCGGGAGACCGTGCTGGTGGCGGTCACGGGCATGTCGCCGGCGATTCTCACCGAGACGGTGTGGGCGCTGGCGCACGAGCGGCCTGCGACGCGAGTACGCCGGGTGATCGCGTTCTGCACCACGCAGAGCGCGGCGTCCATCCGGCGCGAACTGCTCGAATCTGGCGTGTGGGAGCGGCTGCGGCGAACACTGAAGGCCGGCGACGACGAGTTCGTGTTCGGTGACACGGGCGATCACCTGCGAGTGTTCACCCGTCGGGGACACGAACTGGAGGATCTACGAACGCCCGAGGACAACACCGCTGCGGCGGACTTCATTCTCGAGCATCTCCGCGCGTTCGTGGAGAACCCGGACGTGCATGTCGTCGCTTCGATCGCAGGCGGCCGCAAGACGATGGGTGCGCTGATTTACGCGGCGATGACGCTGATTGGACGTGAGACGGACCGCGTCACTCATGTATTGGTGTCGGAGAATTTGGAACGCCGGAGAGAACCGCGATTCTACTTCCCCGCATCGTCACAAGAGGCACGCCAAATCGTGCTGGCCGATATTCCGTTTGTGCCGTTGCGAAACCGCTTTCAGGATCTCGGCAGCATGCCCGGCAGTTTCTCGATGCTTGTGCGCCGGTACGCGCAAACGCTGGTGCAAGATCGCCGTGAGCCGGTCAAGCTTCTGATGGACGACATGGGGCGCCGTTTCCGGGTGGACGTCTCCCCGTGGATCACCCTGCGGCCCCGTGCCTATGCGGTTCTCCGCTTTTGCGTGGATCTCGCCGAGAGGGGGGTTCGGCCTCGGGCGATCAATGTCCCTGAGGAAGAATTTCGAAGCTTCCTAGACCGCCACGGCTGGAGCGCAGCGTTTCCCAACCTGGACATGAGTCAAGACATCCGACGCGAGCTCCATCATATCCGGCGCGTCCTCGCTCAGCACTCGATCAACTGGGGGCCGGGACAGCGTACCGAGGCGCTGGTGTTGCCGCCGTTCAAGCTGGTCATCGCGCGGGGGAACCACTGACATGCTCCAAGCGGTTACGCTCTCCGATCGCTGTGTGACGCTGGCTGGGCGAATCTCTGCGAGTGCTCTTCGTTCATGTGGGAGCTCGAGTGCAGGGGAGGCGATGGCTATCGATTTTCCTGCCTTTACCGGAGAGCCTCTCCAGTTGAAACTTTTCAGCGATTCGGACTCGGCCCTCCTTGCCGCGTCGCTGGGATTCGTTCCAGGGTCAGACAACTTCTTTGTGCTCGAACTTAGTGCTTCGTTCAACCGTCTATATTTTGACCGTTGGTACGTGAATGCGATGGCGAGCGCGTTCCTCCAAAATATGCAAGCTGTGCTGCTCGGCGGGGAATCCGAAAGCGGACCATGCAACGGCAGTGAAATGAGAGCAGGAGAGGAGTGCGATGTGAATGACTCGCTCGCTGCTGGGGCTGCCAATATAGCGAAGCGGCTCCCAGCTCTAGATGTGATTGCGCTCTCTGGCGAGAGTTTGGTCGTCGCCGGCTATGCTCGCGTCGGGAAAGTGCAACCGACTGGCTATACGTGTCCAAGGTGGGCAGCGCCACTGGAGTTTCCAGTGCTCGTCGGCGACCAAGTGCGGCTCTTCGTTGAATGCAACCCGGAGCCGGTGGATGAGGCGATCCGATTCTGCGCCGCCAAGGGGGTTGTGTTAGGTGGCAAGAATTTGATCGCGCTGGAGATGTGTGCTCAGTCCAACCGCCTCCGATGCTCACGGTGGTTTGCGGGAGAAATGGCAAAAGCTTTTGTGGACAACTTGAAGGCTGTTCTCGACAATCGCAACAAGGAGGAGGCTGAGTCGGGAAAGGCAAGCAGAGGCGAATGGTGAGGAGGTTGACAAGGGAGGAAAACAGGCGGCGACTGCCCAGCCCGATCGAAGGGGGGACCATGAGAGCGGACTCCGCACACATCACGGCCATCCTGGATCGTACGGGTTCAATTTGGGGCATCGGGGAGGAAACGATCCAAGGGTTCAATGCGTTTCTGAATCGTCAGAAGGCCGAGACTGGCACCGGGAAACTTACCCTGTTCCGGTTCGATAGCCAAGACCCTATGAGGTGATTCGCTGTTTCTGGCCCATCACCGAGATGCCGGAGCTGACAAATGCCACCGACGTTCCACGCGTGAACACACCGCTGCTGGATGCGATTGGCCGAGACATTCAAGATTTTCGGCAGAATCTGCTCGGTCTACCGGAGTCGGATCGGCCAGCCAAGGTGATCTTTGTTGTCGTGACTCACGGAAAAGAAAACGCCAGCCGCGAGTTTCGCGAGGAACAGATCCTCGCAATGATTCAGGCGCGGTCGGCGAAAGACGGCTGGCAGCTGGTGTTTCTGAGCGCGGACCTTGAGGCGATCGAGGACGCCGGGGCCGTTGGATTCCAAGCGGGCAAGCTCTTCTTGTTTAAGAAAGACGCACAGGGGAGCATGAAGACGTGGAACTGGTTTTCGGAAAATACATCCGCCTACCGGTCTGGGCGCAAGACAAAGTTCGATGTTAATGCCCTGCCTTCTTTCGGAGGAGCAGCTGGCCAATGAGCCTGGGCCCGTATCCCTGTGTTCTTCTGTTCGCGGGCTCCGGCCGACTGATCCTGGCCGGGCGTTTCAGAGTTAGCGAGGTGTTTTTGCCCCTCAGTGTTCCGGCCGGGCGATATCGGCCTTGGGTTCTGGAGGTCTCCGGGCCGCTTGCAGTGGGAGATTACCCGTTGGAGCTCGTAGTGAGCTGGTCCGCCACCTCGGCGAATGAGGCCGCACGCGAGGCGGAGCAGAGAGGGCTGAAGCCAGGCGACCTCAACAGTCTGATGCTCGTCATCGAGCCTGTGGTGGCACGGCGGGGTGGTCAGATGCTTCCTCGTCTTCGGTGCAAAGAGTGGCTCACGGGGCTGGTGGTCGAGCGGCTGTTGAGGCACGAACTTCCGGCGGGGACAGAAGCTGGTAAATGAAGAGCGTGCTCCGATACACCGCATCGGCGCGCCTGTCCGCGTGGTCGGCAGTCTTGGAGCATGACACCGAGTTCGCGGAGCTGTTGGACGCGTTTCTGCGAGAGCACGGTCACGCGACGTTGGAGGCGGATGCGCCGTCAGGGAGTCGGCAAGATGCTGATGTGACTGCATTGGCGGCGGTGTTGGACAAGGTAGTGATCCGTGGGCATCCGACGCTGGTGGACTTTGAGTTTGAGAGCGGGCTACTTGTCAGTCTCGCAAAGAGTAAGCTTTTAACGGTCGCGGACCCTGAAACTCCCCTGACAATTGAGCGGCGGATCACTGGCAAGGCCTTCGCCGCACACTGGGGCCATCTTATTCATGCTGCCGCAGAGCTTAGCCAGCTGCCTCTCGCGGCTCCGGAGGCTGGACCGCATGCGGTGGTGTTGGAGGGAGGGGACGGGGACGGTGCTTGCGAAGAGACACTGTCCCATTTGGTTAAACTTCTGCGGCATCACGTTGGGGCGGGCCCCGAGCACCTCTGGACCAATGTTCAAGTTGGCGATCTGGTGGGTGAGCGGCGTCAGAGCCCGCAGACTGCGGTCGCGCGGCAACAACAGGTACAGCTTGCAGTGCATCGTGGCAAGGTGAAGTGGGCGATCCGTTTGGGGCGCGCATCACCGGAGGACGGTGCGGCTGACGCCGTGCTGAAGGGGGAGGGATGGAACGTGTTCCAGCTCCCCCGGGAGTCGATCCGCGCAGGTTTGGCAGAGTGGTTGGCGGAACGACGGCGCGAATGGACTGCGCAACCGCAGCTGCAATGGCCGACCATCAGCGAAGCCGCTGCTGGTTCGGGGATGCATGTGGCCGCCTATCTTTCGGTTGTGATTCCCCAGGCGGTGCATCGTTGTTTGCGGGGCTGGATCGCCATGTTGCTGGAGGGGCTGATCGTTCCCGGCCGGCCGCAGCGGGTGCTGCTCATTGAGGAGGATGTTCCTGCTGCGGTTGAGGCGTTGCGACAGTTGTGGGTGATGTGGTCGCATCTGCACGAACTGGCACCGTCTACGCCGCCACCGCCGAGCCTGGAGGTGGATCTGATCGGTTCGATGTTCAGTCTGAGTTTGCCCGATGCGATCAAGCTGCGCCAAGTTCCCGCGCCGACGGGAACCTATGACCTCGTGCTTTCACACAGTTTCCGGCTGGCGACCGGTTGGGCAAGCGAGACCGAGCGTGCTGCGCAACTGTCCCCAACCGGCCAGAGAGCGCGTCTGCGGCGGGCAGTCGGGTCCCGCGAGGCGCGTGCCTTGCGGGTTGCCGATCCCTTGCGATATGAGCTCGAGGATGTTGAGTCGGCAGCGACGTCCGACAATCCCTCGCTCGATGAGGTAACCACGAAGAAAACCTCGGCACTCCGGTATTTCCTGCGTCAGCTATTTCGAAAACGAGATTTTTGGGACGGCCAGCTGCGTGTGATATCCCGCCTGTTGCAGCGGAAACACACGGTTGTACTGCTCCCCACCGGCGGTGGAAAATCGTTGACCTATCAGTTCAGTGGACTGCTGCTCCCTGGAATGACGCTGGTGGTGGACCCGTTGGTCGCGTTGATCAACGACCAGCTGGAGAATCTGCAAAGCTTTGCAATCGACATGATTGGTTCGATCTCGAGTCAAACCGATCAAGTCGAGCGGGAGCGGAGCCTGAGCGATCTCGCAGAGGGACGTCTGATGTTTCTCTTTGTTGCGCCGGAGCGGCTGCAGATGCGGGACTTCCGAGCTCAGCTCCAGAGGGCGGTAACGAGGTGTCCGGTCTCGCTGGTGACTATTGACGAGGCGCATTGCGTTTCGGAGTGGGGCCACGACTTCCGGCCTTCCTATCTGCACATGCCGCTCAACGTGCAGCGGTTTTGCGCCGGACCAGACAATCGGCCGCCGACGCTCGTGGGGCTGACCGGCACGGCGTCCTTTGCGGTCTTGACCGACGTGCAGGCGGAACTGGGGATCACCGACGAGCGGGCGGTGGTGGTGCCCCGGTCGTTCGATCGGAAAGAGCTGGTGTTCGAGGTGAAGAAGGTTCGCCGGCGGGACAAATTGCAGGCACTTCTCCAGGTCCGGAGGGCTTTGCCCCAGACACTCGGAGAAAGCCCAGAGACCTTTTTTGAGCTTCGTGGGAGGCAGACCAACAGCGGCATCGTGTTTTGTCCGCACGTCAACGGCCCTTTGGGCGTCAAGGAGGTGGCTCAACGGCTCGGGCATACAGCGATTTTTGCGGGCGAGATGCCCCGCGGCTTTGTCGGGGACATCGCAACCTGGAACCGGCACAAACTCGCGGTGCAGCACGCGTTCAAGCACAACCGGATTCAGGAGCTGGTGGCGACGAAGTCGTTCGGTATGGGTATTGACAAGCCAAACATCCGCTACACGATCCACTATGCAATGCCGCAGTCGGTGGAGGGGTTCTATCAGGAAGCAGGCCGCGCCGGGCGCAACGGACAACATGGATATGCGCGGTGCATCGTTCTGTACAGCGACGACAACTGGGAAACCGGTGTGCAGATTCTAAGCGAGCGCGATCACACGAAGGCCAATTTTCGGCTGGAAACAGTCGATTGGGACTACCGCGGCGACCTCATGGTCCAGCTCTGGCTGCTCCTTAATTCCTACAAAGGACGTGAACAAGAAACAGCGAATGCCGTTCAGATGTGGAGATTCCTTCATGCTTCCGTCGCGGGCCTACCCGTGGGGGCGATCAACTTGGCTCGCGTTCCGTTTGGGGCGATGGGAAGCCGGGACGCGACCGAGAAGGCGATTTTCCGATTGGTGCTGCTTGGCGCGGTGGAGGATTACACGGTGGACTGGCCGCAGCAGATCTTCGAAGTCAGTGTCCGACATGCTGGCGTGGAAACTGTGCGCCAGCATCTGGCGCAGTACATTGGCAAATACAAGTTTCCGCAGCACGTGGAGACGTTGCTGGCGAACGTTCCAAGTGGGCCGCTATCCGCGGCGATTGAAACCGCCGCGCGGGTGCTGGTGGATTTCATTTATGATGAGATTGTCGAGAGACGGAAGCAGGCCCTGCGCACGATGGGCGAGCTGTGCCGCAATTTTCGTAGTGACGCCGAATTCCGAGAGGCGATCCTCGCATACTTGCAAGAGTCGGAGTTCACCGAGCCGCTCAAGAAATGGTTGCGACGCCCCTTCGCGGAGATTGGTTTGCGGGAGGTGACGGAGATGTTGCAGAGCGCGCAGACTCTTGATCAGATCAAGCGGATGCTTGGAACGGTGCGGCGGTTGCTAGACGAGGAGCCGGACAATCTTGCATTGCGATTGATCTCGGTTTGTGCGCGCGCCATCTGCCCAACGGAGACTGACGAGGGGATCCTCGAAGAAGCAATGCTGCTATTCGGCCACATGCAGCAGGAGGGACAGATCTCCCGGAGAGCTGCGGCGAAGGCGTGGATGTTTGTGTTCAATCATCTTGTTGAGCACCGGCCACAGGCCGCAACTGCGACGGCGGAGCGGCTGCTCCGAACAACCGGCGATCGCTGGCTTGCCGGCCTCTTGCTCGCAACACCCGTCGGTGCACAGGGGCCGGTCCGTAAGTTTGCGCTTGGTCTGCTCGCCGCGGCGATTTTGAAGCCAGTACTGGCATGCGGATTCTGGCGAACGGCGGGGACAAATTAGACGGAGAACACAATATGACCGACTACTTTGAACAAGCCGAACAAACCATCGCGCAGGTGATTGAAGAGCTGAACCGCCTGAAGTCCGCCGCGGCGCTGCTAGAGGGCAGCCGACAGACGGCGGAGAAGGTCGTAGATACGGGCGCAAAAATCGTCGCGGGGACCCACCAACTGCTCCAGCACCTTCATGCGGCCGTCCAAGGATTGAACGAGTTAGCTTCGAAGATTGCTGAAGAGCGAGCGGTTCTGACCAGTAATATTCAGAAGACGTTGAAGACCCATGCGGCGGCGATGAGCGAGACGCGGAATGTCATCGAGCCGTTGGCGGTGTTGACGAATCTTCCCGGTGAGGTTCAGGCACTTCAACAGCAGATCGACAGCGGTATTCAAGGTCTGAGCAGCAGCATCGAAAATCTGCGACAACATGGCACGGCGCTTGCTCATAAGCTTGGACAGCGCGTCAAGATTGCGATCATTGTGAGCGGAGCGGCCACGCTGCTAGCTTTGCTCAGTTGGATCGCTGCGTTGAAGTGACGGGGGCGGGCGAGCCGATGTCCGGAAGGAAGGGGGAACAGGAATCAGTAAAAAAGCAGGATGACGAAGCGAACAAAGCCGTGACGGAGGCCAACGCTCGAGAGCCGGGAAACCGCATCGGAGCTCGCGGGGGAACATGGCTCGCCGCGCCAGCCGGCGCGGTGACTGCGCGGCTGCATTCAAAGCGGTGAATGCCCGCGAAGCGGGGCTGGTGGCGCAAAGAGACGAGCTTGAAACGCACCTTGCGGAAGCCCCGCGATGGAAGCCGAGTTTGAGGCGTATCTGGCTGAGAAGGCGGCGGAGAAGGCAGAGATAAAAGCTCAGGATGAGGCGTACATCGCGGAGGGAGCGGCGGCGGAAGCCTAAGTCGAGGCTGCGATTCAGAGGGTAGGAAAAGACGGCACCGCATTCCGACGAGAGACTCCGGGGCGCGACGCGTGACACCGGTGTTGCCCGTGAACACAAAGGAGGAAGTGCAAACATCTTGAAGACTCTTCCGTAGGCGCAACGAGTGAATGTGGCCGCCGATCGTTCAACTCTTTGTGCAGCCGGTAAGTTGGCCGCCGTGCCATTCAGCTCGGAGGGAAAAAGAATGAAGGATGAATACCTGTTCTCGCGAGTGTTCGCGGTACCTCTTGTTTGTTCTTGGCTGATCGGGCGCGCGCACTCGGCCGACGAAGCTGTACGAGTGGATTCGTGTGTGCAGGATCAAGCAGCGTTGGCGGACGACGCTTGTGCGATCGTCGCGGTCCGTGATGCCGAAGGGCGTGAGATCAAACAGGGCAGTGGGTTCTTTGTGAACTCTAACGGCTGGTTTGTGACCGCGTACCACGTCATCGAAGGGGGATACAACGGGTGGATTCGGACCCGTGACGGACGCCAGCACGCGGTGTTGAATGTGATCAACGTGTGGCCGCGCGGCGACCTTGCGGTGCTGGCGACCGGCTGTTCGAACACCAAGTGGCTTGCGGTTGCCGATCCGCGCGAGACGGCCGTTGGCATGGATCTGACTCTTCTCGGGGCTCCAGACGGGGCGGGATGGAGTCGAACGAGCGTGAAGGTGCAGGCGATCGTCGAAGAATTTGGAGTCCGCCTTTTGCAGTATGCGGTGTCGCCGGCGCGTCAGATTCCAGCTTCGGTCGCGCCGATGATGTTCCATCCAGTGGTAACCGTCGAGGCTCCCGCGTCTTCGCTGAGCGGGACCGGGCCGGGCAGCTCAGGTGCACCGGTTTTTGACGCGGCCGGCCGGGTTCATGCGGTGCATTCCAAATGGCAGCCGCAGCAACTTCTTGGGCGCAACGGCCAATGGCAGCTTTCGTGGAGTCCGCCCAAGATTCGGGGTGTTCACAGCAGCGAGGTGATTCGTCTGCTTTCCGCGCCGCTGCGCCCCACGCCGATGAGCCGGCTCGGCTCGATGGCGAATGATGCGTTCCTGGCCAACGTGCTGCTTGCGACCTGCGCAATCACCGACCCCATTTTGCGGGATATTCGGAGCGCTATGGGCCGGGCGCAAACCATCACGCGCTCCAAGGATGTTCGGCGGGAGGTCATCGGCGTGGGTGGCCAGCGTTACACGACCGTCAGCGAGAGCGTGTTGGTCGCCCCGCCGGATGTCAGCATCAAGATGAGGGAGTTCGAGTGGCTTCAATGGCTTCTGGAGAGTGTTCTGGCGGCGAGGAGGGCGACCGACCCGCAGCTGCAGAAAGCGCTCGAGCACTGGCGGCATACGCACGGCTATCTTCAAAGGGCGATCGAGAGCGTTGGGGCAGGGCGTCGCGGTTCTCCGTCGGAAATTGATGCGGCCCTCGATCATGTCCGCACCGACTTTAAGAACGCGAACGACTCGATGTTTTTTGCGCTCGAAGCTGCATGGGTCGTATGGCAGCGGTACTCGGGTTGGTCAACACAGCCGGCGCTGTTTGAGGAGGGAGTCGTGCGGGCGGCGCAGCAATATTACCGTGAATGCAGGTTGGAATTATAAGGGACGCGCTATTAGCGCGAGCTGAATCTGGTCGGGAGCGCGAGCGTCGGGATTTCCTTCAGGCCTGCGTTCGTGTGGGTTTTTCCTCGCGCGGTGCGGCCTTCAGGATCCACCTTTGGCGACATCAAAAGTTCCTCGGGTATTTGAGTGTGTGGTCAAAAAGTGCGGGGGGACATGTCCGTGGTGGGCGAAGTGTACCCTGGGGTAGGCGAGCGCGGCAACGGCGCATCGAACCTGCGCTCGCGGGATTGGGCCAGTTGGTGCAACAACCGGCGACGTCAACCATCCTCGCCACGGATCACAGTCGACGTATCCGGCACGCATGGCTCGTCTCGCGGAGTTCCGGCCCCCCTGTGCCGATCGTGAGGTGTCTTTGTTCCCACGATCGTCCGGGACTGTTGTGGTGGGGTTACTTACTCGGCAAGGAACGAGCGCGTCTCGGTGAACCTGAGCTGGCCGTTCTTGATGACCCGACGTACAACCGTGAAAGGGCCGGGTGTTTCCGGCACGTCGAACGGGACAACCCATTCGTAGCGGTGCCCCGGGGCGACAGTGAGTCGGCCGGCCTTGCGCGCCAGCGTTTTGCCCTCTCGCCGGACTTCCAGCTCCCAGTCGAGCAGGTCGCCGTTCCACTCTTCGTTGAACAGTACGAGCCGACGCTGAACCGTTGAGCCGGCGGCCAACACGGGCAATGGACCGCCCGGGCGCAAGGGTGCGATGCCGAGTTCGTCATAGTCGCGGTCGAACAGCGCGACGGGGAGATTCGAGTTTTTCACGATTTCGACGCGCCAGGAGCCGGGCGGCTCGGTGCGGGTCCAAAACAATGTTTTCGGGCGGAAGTCAGCGACACCCAGGTATCGAAGTCCACGATTCCAAAGGCCGAACCAATCTTTGGTGTTTTCCGCGCGCGCCTGCCGGGCCGCCGGAGTGTCGCCCATGCCGGGAGCGGTGACCGAGGTCTGGAAGTACTCGCCCACCGCCACCGGTTTGCCCGGCACCAACAGCCGCCGCCACGCGTACAAACTGGCTCGAGGGTTGTCCGGAGCAAGGCCGGGGTAGTGGTAGGAAATGATGTCCTCGTCCCGCACTTCGCTGTTCCCGTGATAGACGATCGGTCGAGTGGGGTCGTGCGCGCGGGCGACGGCGCCGATGGCCTTGAGCTCGTCGACGGACAGTCCTTGATGGTTTTTGTATTTCGGCCCCATCTCGTTCACAACGCTCCATTGGACGATGCTGGGATGATGACGCCGGGCTCGGATCCACCGCGAGATCCACTGGTGGACGTTTGCAAGATATTCGGCTTTGGCGCGTTCTGGCATCGGAGCGCGAGGGTCGGGGCGGCCATAGACAGCGCTCTCACAGACGATGAAGAGGCCGACTTCATCCGCCAGTTCATAACAGTAGCCGGGTGCCGGATGCATGTGCCACCGGAGTGCGTTCATGCCAAGGTCCTGCTTGAGAATGCGATAGGTTTCCGGCAGCCCCGCAGGAGTCTGCATCTCGGGGGGGATGTATCCGCCGTACCCGATGTAATCACCGCGGAGTGTGGTGGGGATACCGTTGAGCGCAAACCGGTCACCGGCCACCACAAACTCCCGGAAGCCAAACCTTCGGTGTTCCCAGTCGAGAGTGCGGCCATTTTGCACAACCCGGCTAGCCAGCACGTAAAGGTGCGGAGTGTCAGGTGTCCACAACTGCGGATCGCTCCACGGGAGGTCGGCGATGAAACTTCTCGTTTCACCAGGGGCCAGGCGGGCCGTGAGGGGCGGCCAGCTTTTTTCCGCGGGGCCAAGCTCCTGGCTGTGGAGGGCCGACCAGCGGTGAGCAGCCGGATGAACTTCGACGGTCTGAGGCTCTGCGGTCGCGTTGTGGAGCGTGTACTCAACCCTCAGACGCCGCTCCCGCACACTCGGCTGCGGGAACGCGTCGCGAATGCTGACGGGCCCATATGCGCGCAGCCAGACGTCGTCTGCGATGCCGGTCCAGCGGTCGTCGAGTTTCTGGCTGCCCACAGGCCACCGTTCCCAACCATCCGCTCCGAGGGTCCGGGGGCCTCGCATGCCCTCGATTTCAACGCGCAGTTGAAATGCGGAGCCTGGCTCCACAAGCCGAGTGACATCCACCGCGAATGGGATCCACGCGCCCACGTGTGAGGCGACATGCCGGTCGTTGATGAAGACGTCGCAGGCAAAGTTGACCGCGGCGAATTCGATGAGGAGTTGTTTTCCTCGGAACTGGTCGGGCACGACGACCGTCCGGGCGCAAGTGATTTTGGGTATCGGGTTGCGGTGGCCGCCATAGACGGGCACATGACCGCCAGTTGGCCATTCGCCTGCAAGGGAAATCTGCTCACGCAGCGGCGGCGGCGCCGCCTTTAGTTCGCCCGCTCCGCGGAGCAGAAGAACGGCGAGCGGCAGTGTTATGGTCAGGATACGGCAGGAGCTGATCATCGGTTCAAAGATCCACCGCGACGACTTCGTGGGCGTCAATTTTCGGGACGGTGACGGTCAGCACTCCGTTGTCCTCCTGCACCGGTAGCGTTTGGCCGGCAACGAGCAACTTTACCCGTTTGGCGGTTGTACCCCGGGGCAAACGCAGATGCACCGTTTGCGGCGGCAGTGGGATGAACTCTCGCAGGTACCCGCGCATGGTCATGGCGGTGCCGAGGTTGACCATATGCACGGTGATGGAGTTCGCTTGTCGCCAGAGCGTCACGTCCATCAATCCCGGCCCGGTGACGGTGACCACAGGCGGTTCGTTGAGCGCCCAGTGAAACGCGTTGCGCAAAAGGCGGGCATGATCTTCGATGAGCAATTCCCAGAATGTGCGGTCAATATCGCCCGGAAAGTACACCACTCGGCCGTTACCGAACTGGCGCAGGAACACCAGCGGCGTATCCGTGCGTTCAACGCGCGGATAGAGTTCCTCCATGGGGAGGCTCGGGAAGGGGGGGATAAAGGTGAGGGGAACCGAGTCCAATGGTGCGGTCGGCACGACGACCACGCGATGGACCGTGTTCACGATGCGCTCCGTACCCTCGAAGCCCTGCAAGAGGGGATGAAGGGGAGTGCCTGCTGGGCCTCGGACCAGGCGCATGAACGAATTGTTCATCGGACCGGACGAACGCGCGGACATCTTCACACCGAATAGGTCAGCGAGGCCGAAGTCTTTGCGCGGGCGCCCATCTTCGTCAAACAGCGAGGTCTGGTAGGTCGCCAGCAGACTGCCGCCACGTCGGACAAACTCGCGCAACTGGGCGCATTGCCGGTCCGAAAGACAGGTGATGTTCGGCAGCACCAGCAGCTTGAACGGCTGCAGGCGTTCGGGTTCGAGCAGGCCGTCGTGGACAAACTCGAAGGGGATACGCGCTTCCAGCAGGGCCTGATACATCCCCAGCTGAGAATCGGTGTACCACTGCCCGTCCAGCACATGGGATTTCTGGGAGAACACCATACCCACGCGCGCCAGCGGAGTCTCGTTGCGCAGATATGGCTCATTGGCGTGGTGCCACCCAAAGAGCTTTTCCACCGTGGGGACCCAGCGTGTGTCCGCTACCGTCGCTCCTGTCTTGCCGATGGATGGCCGAATGCCGTTGGCCACCGCATCGACGAACCAGGCCGTGATCTCGGCGGGTCCGTGCGTCGAATCAATCCAGCGGTACTGTGATTGCGGACCAAAGGCGAAGCCCGCGCCGAGCGGTTTGCGACCGAGCACGGCGCGGAATTCTTTCGCCGCGATACCAATGACCCATACCGGCTCGTTGGTGCGCCGCCCCTGGCGATCGGCGGTCAAATAGACGGCTCGGTTGGCAAAACGCACCATGTCCAGTACGCGGCGCATGTCGGGTCCCATGTTGGGAATGAAGCGCGCGTGTGGGTTGTGCCGGCGAACAACGCTGTCCCACAGGTCCCAAAGCGCAAACAGCCGTTCCTCACGCCACTTGGCGTAGTCCCGCCAGACCGGATCACGTGGGTTGATCTCCCAGTCCATTGGCGGGCGCGGCCCCGCTTCCTTTGGCATGCGCGGCAGTGCGGCGTGACCCGTCGCCTCGCGGAAGAGCCGTTCGCAATGTTCGCAGTAGCACATGCCGGAGCCGGGCCACCGGTTCGCAAACACCCCATCCACGCGGTACGTGGCGACAATTTCCTCGATGATCTTCGGCATGTATTCGAAGTTCATCGGCCCCAACGCGCACGTCAGCCAGTAGTCTGGTGAGTGAAAGTGGCGTCGCTTGTTGCCATTGGCATCCACCGCGAGATAGTCCGGGTGGGCGTCGGCGAAGTCCTGGTGCACTGCATGGGGGTCCACTCGGGCGACCACGACCATTCCGAGCTTGCGGCATCCATCCACCGCCTCGCCGAACAAATCCCGCTCGCCCAGCCAACGGCTCCGGTGATGCAGCGGCACCTTCGTGGGGTAGTAGGCGACCGCGCCGCCCGCGCTGAGCACCACCGCGTCAAAGTGCGCCCGCCGGTAAAGGTCGAACCACCACTGGAGATCCACCTTGGGCGGATCCGTTTCCACAAACGTCAGATTGGCCCACCGCATCGGGCGCTCGGCCCATCCCTCGACCGTGAAGGGGCGCGTGTTCGTCACCCGGCTGTCCGCAGAGAACGAACGTGGCGCCGCCACGGAGATACCCGCGAGGGACAACAATTCGAGAAATCCACGGCGGTTCATCGTGAAGCGGCTGGTCATCGTTCCCTCGACCCTTTGCTCGTCGTCAATGCTCTGGCGGAGGCTGCGTTGTGTGACCCCGCACCGCGAAAGCTAGTCATGGACGTTTCGCCCGGCTCCGTCAAGCAAGGAAACGACGTCCCCGCCTCTCCGGTGGTCCCAATCATCGCTACCGCCCGAATCCCGGCCTCCAGAATCTCGGAGTGCAGGCCGCTGTGAGCGCGACGAAGGCCAAGAAGCTGTGCCTTACCGGCGAAGTCGCCGAACCGGCCAATCCCCAGCAGGACAATGGAGAAGACCGAGGGCCGGTTTGAGGCCAGGTTTCTTCCGTGCGCAGGAACGTCGCGTTACGGTCGCAAGCTCACCAGAACTGTGTCGTTCCCCACCGATCCAGACGTCGTTCTTAACAGCCTCCGCGAGGAGTGCCCCATCCGATCACGACGTCATGCGGCTTGCTGGGCGCGGTGGTCAGTGGAGGTTGCCATGCTTCGACCGTGGCTGCGCGATACGTGGTGCGGTTTTTGGTCGTGTTCGAGCCCTTGAATTTATCGCACCTTCGGGTACGGTCCCGGCGAGAGAGCGCCGCCGTCCGTTGGCTGCTGAGTGCTGGGGGGCCCTCGGGTTTTTCCGCGGCTGCCTACGCAGCTGGCCTCACGGGTACCGCCATTCGGCAACGGTATCGAACATCGCGACGATGTTCTCGACCGGCGTTTCCTCGAGGATGTAGTCGTGGCTGGCGCCGGCGACGTAGCCGCCGCCGGGGGCCATGATGTCGAGCACTTCGCGCGTACGCTGGCGGACGAAGTCCGGTGTGCCGTTGATGAGCACGTGATGCGAATCAATTGCGCCGTTGAAGAGAATCTTCGAGCCGTAGCGCGACTTCAGTGTGCGCAGATCCATGCCCACGCAACTTGGTTGGACGGCGTGTAGACCGTCGAGGCCGGCTGCAATCATCGCTGGGATCAGCGGTTCGAACCCGCCACAGCAGTGGAGCTGGACCTTCAGATTGTACGCGTGGCCGAGGTCAATGAGGCGCTTCAGATGCGGCAAAATAAACCGCTCAAATTCCGCGGGGCCGAGCAAGGGGCCGGTCTGACTTCCAAAATCGTTGCCGATGAAAAACACATCGATCACGTCAGCGGCGGCATCAAAGATGCGCCGGCTCACGCCGGCGTAGTAGTCCACCACATGCTGAAGGACCGCATCCACGATCTCCGGCTCGTCGAACATTTTGAAGTACAGGTTCTCCATGCCGAGCAGGTCGATGAGGTCGTGCCAAAAGGGCGACCAGTCTCCTCCGAGGATGGCATACTGGCGCTTCCATTTGAGCGCGTCCGCGCGAATGTGCGAGACATCCTGCCAGTTTGGATCCGGCCATGGATATTCGTGCACCTCGCGGAGCGTCGCGTGGGCGAGTGGATGGTTGAGGGGCTGTCCGTATCCGTAGCCGGCTCGTTCCACACCGAAGATGGTGCGTGAGACTGCGCCGGGCGACAGCGGAAACTCGGGGCCCGCGTAGCGGGCAAACACGCGGCGAAAGTCGTCGCCAATCCGCACGAAAAAACTTTCGTCATCGGGAAGGTTCAGCTCTCGGCGGGCTTTGGCGAGAAACTCCGGCGAAGCGCCGCACCAGCGTGGCACAACATCCGGTTCGACGTGCGCGAAAGCGGCCAGCACTCGTTCGCGTGAGGTCATCGCGCTAGTCCAGGTGGAAAACTTCTTCCATTTCCGCCCACCATTCGTTGGGTTTGCGATCGGGCAGCGGCTGCTGGCAGGGATTGCAAACGGCCCACCAGCGCTGCGTTTCGGGATCGGCCGCCATCTTCGCCATGTCGGCGGCGAAGTCATTGCCGGTGTATTCAAGGTAGCTGAAGAGGTAGTAGTTTCCGTCCGGCAAGCGGCGCAGAAAGATCGAGTAGTTCCGGATGTTGCACGCCTTGATCATGTTCAACACGCCGGGCCAGACTGCCGCGTGCAGGCGTTTGTACTCCTCCATTTTTTCCGCGCGTAGGCCAATCACCCACCCGTAGCGTTTCATGGCGGTACTCCCAGGTTGCAGTTACAGGATGGTCAGGTCGTGGAACCAGCGTCAAGAGTGGCGAGGGGTTCCGCCAGCCACGCCCCGGGTGCGCGCCGTCGGCCGCCGGTGTGTGGCCAGGGCCGGTGTGGAGCGGGCCAGCCGCTTCTCCGGCCGACGGCGGGCAGCAGTCGCAGCGCGCAAGGGTGCGGGCGGGATGGAGGGTGAGGGTTGTTGCTCTCAGGTCGGCTTTGCGGGGCATGCGGGGGGGGAAGCGCCGAATCAACGGCGCCGCCGGGCGCGATGCGCGCTCAACATGGGGGCTCCCGTTTTGCCGTCAGCCTTGTTACAGTATCGGCGCAAGCCCAAGGAGAGCCACGATGAAACGGTGGTGGTGTGTCGCAGTGGGAATCGCTTGCGCGGCGTGGGGCTCGACGTCGGAATTTCCTTATGCGGAGGGGCCATTTCGCCCGGACCTCGCCTCGCTGGCCGCGTACCGATGTCCGGACTGGTTTCGCGATGCGAAATTTGGCATCTGGTCCCACTGGGGACCGCAAGCGGTTCCGGAACGGGGTGACTGGTACGCGCGCAAAATGTATCAGGAGGGGACGCCGGTCTACCGGGATCACCTGGAGCGGTGGGGGCATCCATCGAAGCATGGCTACAAGGATCTGCTGCCGCTGTGGCGGGCTGAACGGTGGGACCCCGATCGGCTGATGGCGCTCTATCGGCGGGCGGGCGCGCGGTACTTCGTGAGCATGGCGTCGCATCACGACAACTTTTTTCTTTGGGACTCTGCGTTGCACCGGTGGACGTCGGTCCGGGTGGGGCCACAGCGCGACGTGGTTGGGGAGTGGCAGGCGGCGGCACGCCGGCACGGCATGAAGTTTGGGGTCTCGGAGCATCTGGGCGCCAGTTTCACCTGGTTCCAGGTTGCTCACGGCATGGACACCTCCGGCCCGTTGGCCGGCGTGCGATACGATGGTGCCCATCCGGAGTTTCAGGACCTGTACCACTGGCCGGCGGACCCGGACGACACCGGCTGGTACAGCCGTGATCCGCGGTGGCACCGGCGCTGGTATGCGGTGATTCGCGAGTTGGTGGACCGCTACCAGC
Organism: Kiritimatiellia bacterium; assembly: GCA_026417735.1. NCBI lineage: Bacteria > Pseudomonadati > Kiritimatiellota > Kiritimatiellia > Kiritimatiellia bacterium. The sequence continues at coordinate 13,384 of JAOACR010000023.1, read as the reverse complement.
CGGATCTGTTGTACACCGACGGCGGAGTGCCGTTCGGGCCCGGTCGCGATGCGGCCGGCCTCAGCATGATTGCCCATTTCTACAACAGCAGCGCTGCGCGGCACGGGGGTGTTCCGCAGGTGGTCTACACCTGCAAACAGCGCGGTGCGGAGGGGCGATGGGTGGAAGATATCGAACGCGGCGTCATGCCAACGATTCTTCCCCACCCATGGCAGACGGACACCTCGATCGGCGACTGGTACTACAACCGCGATTGGAAATACCGACCGGTGAGGTGGGTGATTCATCTGCTGGTGGATATCGTCAGCAAGAATGGCAATCTCCTCCTGAACGTTGTGCAGCGACCGGATGGATCGCTGGACCCCGAGGTGGAGCAGCAACTCGAGGATCTTGCGCAGTGGTTTGATGTGCACGGCGAGGCGATTTACGGGACGCGCCCCTGGGCGGTGTATGGAGAGGGGCCGACGCGTGTACGGGGCGGCGGGTTCAAGGAGGACTTTGCGTTTGGTCCGGCGGACGTCCGGTTCACGACGAAGGGGCAGACGCTGTACGCCATTGCACTGGGCTGGCCGACGAACGGTTTGATGGTCGTTCGTTCGCTCGCGCGCGCGGCGGGAGAGATTCACCAGGTGGAGTTGTTGGGTGGGGCTGCGCCGCCCGCTTGGCGCCAGACCGAGAGTGCGCTGGAAGTCGACGTGCCCACAACGCCGCTGAACCCGTGGACCTGTGCGTTACGCATTCGCGGTGTGAACCTCCGGCCGGCTCCCGTGCCGGTGGAGCCGACGATCGTTGCACCGGATCGGAATGGAGCATTTCGGCTGGATCCCGATGACGCCGACCTGCACGGCGAGCGTCTGCGCGTGGAGTCCTACGGTTCACATGCGAACATTGGATACTGGGATCGCGCCGATGAGTTTGCGGTGTGGCGGATCCGGGTGCCGACCGCGGGCGTCTGGCGAGTGGTTGTCGAGGCGGCGACGGTACATGAGGGCAGCGGCTGGGCGATCGAGGCGGCCGGCCAGACGCTGCGAGCAAACATACCGCCGACACGCGCCTGGGATGTGTTTCGTACCTTTGAGGCGGGCCGGCTTCGTGTCGAGACTGCCGGCGTGTATGAGGTGAGAGTGCGCCCGCTGGATGCGGCAACATGGCGGGCGATCAATTTGCGGAGCGTGCGTCTGACGCCCGTGAAATAGTTCCGCGACCGCGGGTTCGCTAAGCGGCATGGCGGCGATGCGGTTCATTGGCCCGGCGGTGCGATGAACCTCGGCGGAGGGCATCGCGGCGGGGTGGGAAGCTGTCTGCCTCATGTCCGTTCGCATCGGACAGACGACGCGGCTCTTACCGCGCCTAGTTTCTTCCGGCTTCTTGCCAGAGCTCAGTGGTCCGGCTACGCTGCCTCGCGCAAGCGCCGAATTGACGGGATTCCAAATCGCTCGCCATCACGGAAAGGAGAGACGCGATGAAACCGGCCTGGGCCCGCTGTCCGATGATCGTGGTTGCGCTCGGATTGCCCATATTGTTCCAGAGCGGCACCCGTGCTGAGTGGCCGCGATTCCGCGGCCCTAACGGGAACGGCATCGTCGAGGACAAGACGTTTGACCCGAAGGGGGTTGAAACGGGCCAGATCGAATGGACTGTGACGGTCGGCAAGGGATACTCGGCGCTGTCGGTGGTTGGCGGCACCGGCGTCACGCTCGGCAACGACGGGGAGAGAGACCACGTCGTCGCGCTGGATATTGCGACAGGACGTGAGATTTGGCGGCACAGTTACCCCGCGAAACCGGGCAGTTATCCCGGACCGCGCGCGTCGCCGTGGATTGAGTCGGATCGCGTCTACACGTTGGGGTACTGGGGGGACGCCGCCTGTCTCGATCTGAAGACCGGCAGGCTGGTGTGGTCGCGCAACGTAGCGAAGGAGATCGGCGCGGATGTCGGCCGTTGGGGGCTGGCCGGCTCGCCGGTGATCGTCGGCGAAGTCGTTTATCTCAACGTTGGCCGTTCGGGCTGTGCGCTGGACAAGGCCACTGGGCGAATGCTCTGGAACGGCGGTGGCGGCACCACCGGCTATTCAACGCCCGTGCCGTTTCAGCGGCGGGGGCGGCTGCATTTGGCGCTGTTTGGTGCCAAAGCGTTCTTGATTGTGGATGCGTCGAACGGGAAGGTTGTCATGGAACATCCGTGGGAGACCTCGTGGGATGTGAACGCGGCGGATCCCGAGCCTGTGGCGGAGAACCGGTGGTTCATTTCGTCCGGCTACGACAAGGGCTGCGCACTGCTGGACGTGTCCGGCCCGAGGCCGCGGGAGGTATGGCGGAACAAGACGATCGCGAGCCACTTCAGCAGCGTGGTGCTGCTGGAGGGCCACATCTACGGCTGCGATGGGAACACGGGGCGGGGTGATCTGGTCTGCGTGCGTGCGGCCGACGGCCAGGAGGTTTGGCGGCAGAAAATGGGTTTCGGTTCGGTCATCCTGATCAACCGTTGCCTCGTGCATTTCAACGAGAAGGGCGATATCACTGTTGTGGAGGCTTCGCCGGCCGGCTACCGCCCGCTTGCGCGCCGGGAGCGTGTGGTCACGGATGGCAAAATCTGGACCGCGCCAGTGTGGAGCGGCGGGCGGCTGTTCATGCGAAGCGATCGCGGCACCATCACGAGCCTGCGGGTGTCGCGCTGAGTGGATGGCCGGTCCGATGGATCCGAGGGGCGAAGCGGCGCCGGCGACACGCGCGGTGGTGTGCCGTTGTGTGTGGAGCCGGCGCGTGGAGCCGTCGGCGGCGGACGCGGTCGCAGCCGCGCTGGCGGCTGCGGGGTGGACGGTCCGTACGGTGGACGATCTCTGCGAGGCCGCCGCGGTCGCTGCGAGTTGGTGGCTCGAATGGTTGCGGGAGCCGTCGCCGGGTGTCATTTGCGCTTGCCGGCCGCGTGCGGTCCGCGCGCTGATGGCGCACACGCTTGGCGGTGCATTGCCGGCGGTCCGGTGTGTGGACCTCGTGGCTGCGGACGCGACGGAGGCGGTGCGTCGTGTCGGTACGGCGTCGGCGGTGTGTGCCGCGCCGTCACGCGAGCTGCGATCCGCAGCAGAAGGATGGTTGCCCTGGTTCCCGGTGATTGATCCGGCCCGCTGCACCGCCTGCGGCCTGTGCGTCGAGTTCTGCCTTTTTGGTGTGTACGAGCTGAAGGAGGGCCGTGTCCGTGTGGCGAGGCCGGCGAACTGTCGGCCGCGGTGTCCCGCCTGCTCACGGATCTGTCCGGAGATCGCGATCGTGTTTCCGAAGTATGACGAGCCGCCGATGGATGGGTCCGAGGTCACTGACGAGGCGTCGGAGAGAGCGCGCGCGGTGCGCGAGCGGCTGGAGATGCTCGGTGGCGGTGAGTTGCGCGACGCGCTGGAGGCGCGCCGGCGCCGTGCCCTGGCGGCCCGCGCGACCGCAGAACGGGCGAGCGGCGGGCGCGGCTCGGGGCCATCGGCATGATCGCCGCGCGGCTGCTGTGGCGATGGGCAACGGGCAGCTCGCCGATGCTGCTGGCGAGGTTTGCCCGAGCGGCGTTCCGGTCGGGACGGGCGGTGCGCAGGTGGCGGCATGCGCTCAGCTCGGGGCGGCCAGCCGCGCCACCGTTTCTGTTCATTTCAATAACGGACGAGTGCAACCTCGCTTGTCTTGGGTGCTGGGTGACGCCGTCACGCCCGCCGCGCGCGATTGAACCGGCCACGCTGGATCGTCTGATCGCCGGATGGATCGCCGACGGTGGTGCGCCACTGATCGGGCTGCTCGGCGGCGAGCCGCTGTTGTATCCGGCGCTGTTGGAGGTGATCGGCCGGCACCCCGATGCGTACTTTCAGGTGTTTACCAACGGATGGCGGTTGGACGAGGCGGTCGCGCGCCGGTTTCGACAACTGCGCAACGTGTCGCCGTTGATCAGCATTGAGGGAACTGGCGGGGCGGCGGACGAGCGGCGTGGCGCACGGGGCGCGGCGGATCGGGCATGGGCGGCGGTTGCGGCGTGTCGTCGTCACGGCCTGATCACTGGTGTCGCCACGAGTCTGTGCCGAAGTAACTTGGCGGACATGACGAGCGAGGTGTTTCTGCGCGAGTGCGTCCAGCGGGGGGTGCACTACGTCTGGTACTACCTCTACCGGCCCGTGGGTCCCCGGCCCGCGCCGGAGCTGGCGCTGGACGAACAGCAGATTCGAGAGGTGCGGGAGTTTCTGGTTGCAGCGAGGGGCCGGTGGCCGTTGCTGCTGGTGGATTCCTACTGGGACGAAGAGGGGCGCGCGATCTGTCCGGCGGCAATCGGACTGAGCCATCATGTCGGCCCCGGCGGCGACATCGAGCCTTGCCCGGTGATCCAGTTCGCCGCGGAGTCGGTGGGGGATGGCCGTCGCGTCCGCGAACGGATCGCCGCCTCGCCGTTCTTGGCGACAGTCCGCGCGCGGCTGGCGGAGGCGGGCGGAGGGTGTATGGTGCTGAGCGATCCGGCGGGTCTTGCCGAGTGCCTTGACCGGGTCGGCGCGCGCGACACCAGCGGGCGCGGTACCGCGCGCGCGGAACTGGCGCGGATGCGGCCGCGGTCGGATCATCGGCTTGCGCCGCCGGTTGCGGAAAGGGTGGCGATGTACCGCCGCTTGAAACGAACTCTGTTTTTCGGGATGAGCGCATATGGTTGAGACGAACCCGTTCTCGGCGCCACCGGCGGCGGACCGTGACAACGCCGTGCCCGCGGACCGGGCGGATCGCGAGCGACTTCGCGCCGCGGCGGATCGGTATGCGCGGCAGCACGAGTTGACGCCGCCGCTGACCGCGGACGATCTGCGGATGCATGCGCGGCGCCTGCTCGTGCGCGAGGGCGGGGCGCCGGAGTGGTTGGAGTTCGTCGCGGTGTTGCTGAACAACGCGCTCTGGCGCGACATCGTCGCGGCGACACCCTTCGATCGACGACTGCTGTTGCTGCCGCAGTGTCTGCGCCCCGCGCGGGACTGTCCGGCGAAGACCGACGCGCTCGGCGTGCTATGCCAGGCGTGCGGCCGCTGCCCGATCGGTGAGATCCAAGAGCTTGCGGAGCGGCTGGGGTATCTGACGTTGGTCGCGGAGGGGGCGACGGTCGTCAGCCGGCTCATCGAGAGCGGGCAGGTGGACGCGGTGATTGGCGTGAGTTGTCTGTCGGTGCTGGAGCGCGCGTTTCCGCGGTTATCGGCGGAGGCGATTCCCGGCATTGCAATTCCGCTATTGCGCGAGGGCTGTCGGGACACTTTGATGGATCTGGACTGGGCGCGGGAGGCGATCGAGCTGCGGTCGTCGGCGGAGTGGTTTGGCCGCAGCGACCTGGAGCGGCTGCACGAGGAGGTGATGGGCTGGTTTCGAGAGGAGGAACTGCGGCGGTGGTTTGGCGCACCCGCGGGCTCCGCGGAGCGGATCGCGCGCGAATGGCTTGCGCGCGGCGGCAAACGGTGGCGGCCGTTTCTGGTGGCCGCGGCCTGGCGGGCGCTGCAGGAGAACGGTCAGCAGGTTCCGCCGCCCGTGCGATCGCTCGCGCTTGCGGTGGAGTGCTTCCACAAGGCCTCTCTGATTCACGACGACATCGAGGACGGGGATCCGATTCGCTACGGCCGGCCTGCCGTTCACGTCGAGCATGGCGTGCCGATTGCGATCAACGTGGGGGATGCGCTGGTCGGCGAGGGGTACCGGCGCATCGCCGAGTGCGGCGCGCCGGCGGAGCGGATCGCCTCGTTGTTGGCGGCCGCGACGGAAGGGCACCGTGCGTTGTGCGAGGGGCAGGGCGAGGAGCTCGCCTGGCTGCGCGAGCCCCGGCCGCTCGAACCGCGGCAGGTGTTGGACATCTTCCGGCTCAAGACCGCGCCGGCGTTCGAGGTTGCGCTGCGGCTCGGGACGCTTGCGGCGGGGGACCGCTCCGCCGCAGTGGAGGCCGCCGTTCGCGAGTACAGCGCCGCGATCGGCGTCGCGTATCAGATCCGGGACGACCTGGACGATCTGGATGAACCGCCGGCCGACGGGGATTTGGTACCGCGGCTATCGATCCTGTCGGCGCTCGCATGGGAAACCGCCGCCGGACCGCAGAAGCAACGCGTGGCCAATGACTGGTGCCGCCCCAGCGCCGGTGCGGCCGCACGGTTGGCAGCGTTCATTCGCCAGGCGGGAGTGGTGGAACGGGCCCGCTTGCTGTTGGAACATCACCGGAACGCCGCGATTCGCTCGCTCGAGCAGCTGCACAACGTTCATCTAAAAAGCCTGCTGCGACGGATCGTTGGCCGGATGCTGCCGAGGCCATGAGGTCGGAGCGCTGCGGCGTCGGCACGCTTTCACTCTTGGACCGTTGCCGGATGCGGCTCAAAGACGGCGCGGCGCAGCTGAGCCACGAGCATCGCGCGAAGTTGTACCGCCGCCTCATCGAGCTGCGCGCGCCGGAGGGGGGATTCCAGGGACTTGACGGCCGCGGGGACCTGTACTTCTCGGCGTTTGGATTTGAACTGGCCGAGGTGTTCCTCCTGTCCCCGCGGCCGGTGGACATTGCCTATATCGAGACGAGTTCGGCGGTGGGTGCCGACGGCATTGCCGCGATCTCGTTGTTGCGGTGCCGGCGCGCCCTGGGGTGCCAGCCGGTCGCGACGCCGGCGATCGCGGAGAGGCTGGCGGCAGGGATACCAGCCCCGTACGAGCAGTTTCTGACGCTGTTCGCGGCGGACCTGATCGGGTCGGACGCTCTCTCCGGACTTGCGTCGCAGCGAGCGCGATCGGATTTGGTGGCCTCCACAGTACGGCCCATGCTCGCGACAACGCTGGCGGCCGCCATCGCGGTCGCCGTCCGAACGGGCAATGTAGAGGTGGTGGACGAGCTCGCGGCGCGACTGCTTGAATTGCGACATTCGGCAGGTGGCTGGAGGGTGGCGGCAGCCCTGCCGGACGCTGATCTGCTGGCGACCGCAGCCGCAGTGTTCGCGCTGGACTATGCGGGCCACCGCCCGCCGGAGCGCCGTCAGCGCGATCGCCAGTTTGTGCTCGCGCACCGCTGCGCGGATGGCGGCTTCGCACAGCGGCCCGGCGGTGGCATTTCGGATGTGGAGTCGACCTGGTATGCGTTGCTTGCGCTTGGCGCGGCGACGAACCGGATCGGAGACTCGGACGCTTGAGAGGCGGCGGGATCATTGCGTTGGGGTTGGTGTGTGCCGCGGCGGTGGGTGCGCTGTATCTGTTCGGGCGCACCCAGCCGATCGTGACCGTAGAGCGCTCGCAGCCGGTGGTGACCACCTCGCCGTGCGAGATGTGTCAGGGTAGGGGTCAGGTGGTCTGTTCCGCCTGTGGCGGGTCAGGCTCGACGACCGGCGTGGAAACCTCTTGCCCCACCTGCAAGGGAAAGGGACGGGTCGTCACCGGTTCGCTGTTGCGGCGAGCGCGACCGGACCGTGCGCTCGGCTCTGCGGAGTCGCCCTGTCCGGCCTGTCGCGGTACGGGAAAGACCACCGCCGCGCGGACCACCTGTCCGGTCTGTGAGGGGCGTGGTCGCTTGCCGTGCGGCACGTGCTTCGGGAGCGGCAGTCGGGAGACTGGCAGCCAGCGCGTGTGGCGCGCCGCGCGCGCAGAGCTTTCGTGGTGGGAGCGGTTGCTGTCGTGGTTGGGCATTGCGCCGGACGAGAACCCGCCGCCGCAAGTTCGGCCGGACGGTTCCGTGCCGCTGGTTGAGCATCACCTGCGGCTGTTTGAAACGCCGGCGCGGCGGATTGAGCCGATCGCCTGGCGGGGCGTGCGCCGCAGTGGTGCCGCATGGGAGGTCGGCGTACGGATCCGGATTCGCGAGGACCGGAGCGAGCGCGAAGAAGAGCGAATCGTGCGCGTGCAAAACCGCGAGGTCACCCACGTGCTGCGGGCGGCGGCGACACCATGATGCCCAGTGGTGGTCAGCGGACGCGCGGCCGGTAGTTCCGCAACAGATCGAGCATCGCGCGGTCAAGCTTGTGACCGTGCCACTCCTCGTACTGCACGTCCGCCCGGCCGCTGTCGAGCGGACCGAAGGAACCGCGGAAGTTCCACATTGCCCAGCCGATGCGGGCCTCTTGCCAGAGCCGCAGCCAATCTTCGAGCCACGCGAGCGCGACAGCATGGGGCGTCTTGTTGAAGCAACCGAACTCGCCCACGAAGACCTCCTCGCCTTGGGCTCTGATCGCAAGCCATGGCGCCAGGTACTCCCGCAGCGGCTGGTCGCGCATCACGCCCGGCGGGGGCAGCAGAGCGCCGGTCGCCGCGACCGCCCAGGTCTGTTGCGTTTCTCCCCAGCGCGGAACCGCCCCGACTGCCACCGAAGGCCGGCCGGGCATTTGAATGCGCAGCTCCCGGAAGAGAAGCCAGTCGCCCTTGTCGGCGCGAACCTCGAGGCGGGAGCACGGCGCCGCCAGCTCTATGCGGAGTACCTCCGCGGTTCGAGCGCGGAAGATGGGCCAGCGAGGCTCGTCGGGATCGCGTTCCCAGCGCGGACTGGCGGCCGGCGCGATGGTTGAGCGTGTCGCTAGCACTCCGTTCGTGCAGACGGCGACCTCCAGGGAACCGCTGATCTGCACAAGATCCAGCTCCACCGTGGTACCGGCCGGGACCGCGCCGGTGAGCACCAACGAGGAGCGGTAGTCCGGCTTCACGGGGCCATAGAGGTAACCGTTAAGTTTGAGTTCCGGCCATGTTGGCACGGGCCATCGATCGGACCCCCGCACCCAGCTGGCGCGGTAGTGCGAGATCGTGGCCGGATGATAGCCGCGGGTGGCCTGGATCACGTTCGAGTACACCAGAAACTCCTCGCACGGCGTGCGGCCCACCTCGTAGCCATCCACGATCACTGGCCGCTCCGGGTCAATCGCGTGAATCGCTTCAATCGCACGGGCATGTACTGCGACATGCCGTTCGCGCGTGGTGCGGGCGGGTTCGTTCAGCAGGTTGAAGCTCAGCTCGCCGGCGGGCACGCCGCGGTAGCGGCGCGCGAACATTTCCCAGTGGCGCACGAACGATTGCTGCGTCGCCTCGTCGGTCCACAGGTCCGCCGGTTCCGGTGGCGGATTGATGCAGAAGCCGGGTGCGCGATGAAGGTTGATGCAGACGTGAATGCGATATCGCCGCCCGAATTCGACCGCCTGGTCAATCTCGCGCAGCACCGACTCGTTGAAGTTGGTCGAGAGGTGGTCCGGTGCGTAGCAGCGGTAGTCCATGGGCAGCCGAACGAAGTTGAACCCCAGTTCCGCAATCCAGCGGAAGTCGTCTTCGACAAATGGCCGCTGGTTACGGGCAGTGAATTTTTCCAGCAGGTTGAACCCGCACCAGCCCGCAGGATCCGGCGGTGCGGAGAAGGATGTCCATGCGGCCGCCGCACAAACGGCGAGGAGTGCAGATCGCTGTCGCATCGGCTGGTCCTCCTTGGAACGACGCGGCACTCTATGGTTCACGGGCGCGCTGCGCAACCCCGACGGCTCAGGGCCGCCGACGATCACCGGGGGGGGTGAACGGGCTGATCCAATTTCGCGAGCCGCTCGCGCAGCGCCATGGGCAGACGGGCGAGACAGGGCGTCTCTTTCGGGCGCCGGCAGAGCGAGGCGAGGTGGCGCAGTCCATGCCGCAGCACGTCGGCGGGCCGGCAGCGCGCGGTGCAGGGATTCCTCGGGTCTTGCTGCCCCTGCGAATGAAGGTCCGCGGTGGAAATCTCGATGGCCGTGCCAATGTCCGCAGGGGCCCGGGCGAGCAGTGCGAGATAGGTCAGCACGATACCGGTGGGCGTGCAGCGCCAGCTGGTCGAGTGCACCCAGAGCGGGCGGCGCCGGCCCAGCGCACGGCGGGCGACCAGGTCGGGAGGACCGTCCAGCGGCACGAGAAGCCGACGGGCGCGGAGATTTCCATCCCAACACGGTGGCAGCACAAACAGCTCCAACCGGATCCGGAGCGACTGTGGCGCGCGGGTGGTCATATCGACGGCTCGGCCGGCACCGAAGGGCGGCCCCACGGCGCGACGGCAACCGAGGGCAGAACAGCACCCCGTTCGCCGACCCGCACCACGTCGAGCGGCGCGGGAAAGAGTTCACGGAGCCGTGCGGCGGTCCAGAGCGGCGGGTCGGAGCAGACGAGGAGGGTGCCGTCGCGCAGCGCGACGAGATCGTCGGCCCATGCGAACGCGAGGTTCGGATCGTGCAGCACCGCCACGACCGTGTGGCCGGCGTCCCGCCAGGCGCGCATCCGGCGCATCAGTTCGGTCTGCCGGTGCAGGTCGAGGTGCGCGGTCGGTTCGTCCAGCAACAGCACCGGCGGCCGCTGCGCGAGCAGTCTGGCGATCATCACGCGCTGCTGTTCGCCTCCAGAGAGCGCGGTGTACGGGCGGGCGGACAGCTCGGTGAGGCCGAGCTCCGCGATCGCCTCGTCGGCGGCGTGTTCATCGGCGGGCGACGGCCGCCATCCGCCCAGTCCGACGCGCCCGCTGAGCACAACGTCACGAACGGTCAGTGGAAACACCGCGCGGTGCTGCTGCGGCAGGTAGCCGACCAGGCGCGCGCGTTCACGCGTCGGCAACTCGCGCAGGTCGCGACCACCGAGCCGTACAACACCGCTGGCGGGTGGATGAAGACCGGCGAGCACACGCAGCAGCGTGGTTTTTCCGCCCCCGTTGGGCCCCAGCACCGCGGTGAGCCGACCGGCGCGAATTTCGAGCGTCAGGTCGCGCAGCACGTCGTGTGTGCGGTAGGCCGCGCGGAGCTGGCGGACTTCGATCGACACGGTCGGCACGCGGTTCACGCCTTCAGGCCTCCCACGGGATGCGTGAGCGCCGCAGCAACCAGAGAAACGTCGGCGCGCCGAGCGCGGTGGTGAATACGCCCACCGGCAGCTCGAAGCTGAACACCGTGCGCGACAGCGTGTCCACCGCGACGAGCGCCGCGCCGCCGCCCAGCATTGCCGCGGGCAGCAGGTGGCGGTGGGCCGCGCCGGTGAGCAGCCGTGCGGCGTGCGGCAGCACCAGACCGTAGAACCCGATCACGCCGCCGGCGGCGACCGCCGCGGACGCGGCCAGCACCGCCGGCGCCAGCGCCCAAAGCCGCGCCCGGACTGGATCGAGGCCGGCGGCGCGAGCCTCGTCGTCGCCGAGCGCCAGCGCGTCCAGCCGCCATGCTTGCGCGAGCAGCAGCGCCAGGGACGGCACGATCCACGGGGCGGCCAGCCGCACCGCGGGCCAGCCAGCATGGTGGAGCCGGCCCATCGTCCAGTGCACGATCGTCTGCAGTCGGAAGGGATCGGTCCAGAACTGGACGAGTGTGAGCCCCGCGGTGAAGAGCCCCCCGATCACGATTCCGGCCAGCACCAGCGAGAGGACCGCCGTGCGGGGGCCGCCCCGCGCCGCCACATGCGTGAGGCCTACCGCGCCCAGCCCGCCCGCGAAGGCGGCCGGTGCAACCCACCGCACCCCGGCGGCCAGCGCCAGCGCGGCCGCGAACGCAGCACCCGAGGAGATGCCCAGCACGTACGGATCCACCAGTGGATTTCGAAACGCCGACTGCATCGCCGCACCGGCGCCGGAGAGCGCCGCGCCGACCAGAAATGCCAGCAGGATCCGCGGCAACCGCACCTCCAGCAGGATCTGCCGCACCAGCTCCATCCGTTCTGGATCGGGCGCCGGTGCGCCGATCGAGGCGGCGAGGGGCCACCGCAGCCAGTCGTGAATCGTCAGTGCGGAGGTTGGCCCGATCACGAGCGAAGCCGCGATCACGGCCGCCGCAGCACCGACCATCATCCACCATCGGGCGCGATCGCTCACCGGAACCACGCCTCCGCGCGCGGACCGTAGAGGAAGACCATGATCGGACGTAGCTCCGTTGCTTCCGGCGCCGGCCGCATGGGGTCGGGGCGGCACCACGCGGCGACGACCTTCGCCGCATAGATGTACTTCAACGTCCAGAGGTCGCACCAGAAGGGGGAGGGCAGCACATGGACACGGCCCTGCCGAACGGCGGGTACCGCGCGCCAACCGGGGAGCTCTCCCAGCGCGGCGGGCGACAGCGCGGAGGGCCACATCACGATCAGCTCCGGCCGCCAGCCGAGTACGTCCTCGATGCGGACCACGACGTGTTCAGTCGCGGCGCTGCAGACGTTCACCGCGCCGGCCAGTTCGAGCAGTTCGTGTGCGGCGCTCGCACGGCCTGCGGTGTCGAGCGGGCTCTGTGGCCACATGAAGTAGGCGCGCGGCGCTGGACCCGGTGCGGCGGCGGCGCGCATCGCGGCGGTCTGGCACTGTGCCCAAGTGACCAGCTCGCGCGCGCGTGCCTCGCGGCCCGTCCGCCGGCCCAGCTCGATCACCTCGCGGTGCACGTCCGCAAAACTGCGCACATCCACCCCGTGCACGCGCAGACCGTGGCGTTCGAGCGCGTCGATCGCTTCGCGCTGTGCGGCCCAGAGCACCACCAGATCCGGGCGCAGCGCAAGCACGCGTTCGATGCTGACGAAGTCCCAGTTGCCCGGCGTGGCGAGCTCTCCGCGCGCGAGCCGCGGATCCAACGCCGCGTAACGCCGTCCCGCTTCCCCTCGCGTTGCGTCCGCGGGCACCCCGACGAGTGCGCCGTCCGCTCCCAACATGTAGAGCGTGCTCAGCGCGCTTTCGAGCAAGCAGACCACGCGGCGGGCGGGCGCCTCCGGTCGGGCCGGAGACGGCAACAAGAACACCGCCGCCGCGACCGCGAGCGTCGCGGCGGCGGTTCGTCCCGTCCGGGCCTCAGAACGACGCCTGAACGCCGACCATCGCCGAGAAGCCGGGGTCCTGGAACTGCCACGGCATCTCGAACTCATTGTTCGTAACGTTGTAGAGCTCAACGTAGAGATCCACGCTGCGAGCGCCGGACCGCCACAGCCCTTTGCGCACGTCCACGTTCACGACCTCGTAGGCGTCGAACTTGCGGCGATTCGACTTCGAGGTGCTGTCGTAGATCGAGCCCGCAAGGTGCAGATAGGCGGCGACCGTAATGTCCGCCGGCAGCGCGAGCGTGATACCGAGATTGCCCATGTGGGCGGGCACAAACGGCACGTCCGCACCGTCCTGGTCCGGGTCCTCGTCGTTTTCGATGTCGGTTTGAGTGTATGTGTAGTTTGCGAACGCGCCGAGCCATTCGGTGAGCGGGCGCCGCAGATCCAGCTCGATGCCCCAGGCGGTGGTGCGGCCGGCGTTCACCGATTGCGACTGGGACGGCGTCTCGCTGACGACGGTCTCCACGATCGCGTCGTCCACCACGTTCGCGAAGGCGCGCAGGGTGGCGAGGTAGCCTTTCGGGTAGACGAAGTGCAGGCCTGCGTCCGCGCCGAGGCCGGACTCCGGGTCGAGGTCCGGGTTCGGGAGCTGGCCATTGCGGCCGGGCACGCCGCGG
>JAOACR010000022.1 GCA_026417735.1 Kiritimatiellia bacterium | reverse complement strand
CGTGCCTCAATTTACAATGCATTTCCGCCTGCCGGCGTTGATGCGCTGGTGGAGTTCATGCGGGAGTTTCAGGCGGCGAACGGTTGATGCCGGCGCGGGCGCGGTTTGCGCCGGCCACCGGCACGTGAGAAACTTTGCGGGTGAGCGTCGGCGTGCGCCTGTAGCTCAATTGGACAGAGCGTCAGCCTCCGGAGCTGAAGGTTCCGCGTTCGATCCGCGGCAGGCGCACCATCTCATACGCAGGTCAAAGTTTCTCCTCGGGACGCGAAGGGTGTGGCGGGAGGAACGATGTCCGAACCGCGCAGCGCGTACAGGCTGCTGTTGCGGGCTGCTGCGGCGGAGGCTCAGGTCAGGCTCGCGGTTGCCCGGGGCATCGCGAACACCGGAGGGGATGGGTCAGCGCTATGAACGTCTCCCGTAAACTTTGCCGGAGGTCTGTGTCTCTTCGTTGCCGCGTGCGGTCGTTGCAGCGGGGGGCGCTACGGGCCTGGGGGGGCATCGTCGCGTGCATGCTCGCTGCGCCGACGGGAACGAGCGCTGCGATCGACGATGAGCCGCTCACCGATGAGGAGCGAGCGGCCATGCGGACGCCGCCGCCGCCGGCGGCCCCGCGGATCAATCTGCCGGCGGTGGTCGGCGCGCGGCCGGGGCGGCCGTTTCTTCGGCGGGTTGCGACGACGGGGGTGCGTCCCATCCGGTTCGAAGCGGAGAAACTTCCGCCAAGTGTGGAGCTCGACCGTGCGGGGGGCGTGCTGCGTGGCGTGACGCCGCCGGCGGGCCGGTACACGGTGATTTTGCGCGCCATGAACGGGCATGGGACCAATGAGCGCCCCTTCACGATCGTCGCCGGGGAGACGTTGGCGCTGACGCCACCGATGGGGTGGAACCACTGGTACACCCATTATGACCGCGTCACCGATGGCATTATTCGCCGGGCGGCGGAGCTGATGGTCACCAGCGGGATGGCGGATCATGGGTACGAGTATGTGAGCATTGACGACTGCTGGATGCGCGCCCCGCCGGAGGAGGAGCTGAGGCGTCTGGCGCGCGAACTGGCGGAGAGGGGAGTGACGAACTTTTCTTTCCGACGGCCGCGAGATCCGTCCCGAATCGGACCGACTCGCGGCGCCGACGGCCGCCTTCTGCCGAATGGCTGGTTCCCGGACATGCGGGGCCTGACCGACTACATCCATTCGCTGGGTCTGAAGGCGGGAATCTATACGTCGCCCGGCCCCCTCACGTGCGCGGGATACGCGGGCAGCTATGGCCATGAGGAGCTCGACGTGCGAACCTTCGTCGAGTGGGGCTTTGACCTGCTCAAATACGACTGGTGTTCGTACCGCTGGTGGGCCACCGGCGAGGGAAACGAGCTGCACCGGCGGCCGTATCGACACATGGGCGAGCTGCTCGCGCGAGCGGACCGGGATGTGCTGTTCAACCTGTGCCAGTACGGCATGGCCGAGGTTTGGACATGGGGGCGGCAGGTGGGCGGGCACTCTTGGCGGACGACGGGTGATGTGGGTCTTGAGCGGCCGCTTCGGTCGCTGCCGCCATTCTACAGCGTGGCGCTCCGCACACTGAAGCTGGCCGACCACACGGGTCCCGGCGGGTGGAATGATCCCGACTACATCCTGATCGGCTGGTATGGCGATGCTCGGGGGGAGCGTCGGCCCCGGCGAACCACCCTCACGTGCGATGAGCAGTACGCGTACATGTCGCTCTGGGCGCTGATGCCGGCGCCCCTGTTTTTCAGCGGTGACATGGAGCGGCTGAACGGATTCACGTTGAATGTGCTCTGCAATCCCGAGATCATCGCGGTCAATCAGGACCCGTTGGGGCGAGGCGGGCGGCTGCTACGAGCGAGCGATGAGGAGTGGGTCGTGGTGAAGCCACTGGAGGACGGGTCGCTCGCGCTGGGGCTGTTTGCAGTTAGTGATGCTGAGCGGCAGATTGCGGTGTCGTGGTCGGAGCTGGGAGTTGTGGGACCACAGCGCGTGCGGGACCTTTGGCGGCAGCGGGACCTCGGCGAAGTGGAGGGAATGATCGAGATCCGCGTGGCGCGGCATGGAGCGGAAGTGTTGCGGCTGACCCCCGTGCGTTGATCGGCGCGGCGTTTTTCAAACGCGTTTGCCTTCGCCTCGGTCGCGTGGTCACTCATTCCGCCCCCGCTTGCGCGCGGGTGCCGGCGGCCGTATCATGTAAAGCCCATGAGTGGAACAACCTACGAAAAGATTTGGAACTCTCACGTCGTCAGGAGCTTCGATGATGGTACCGCCCTGCTCTATATTGACCGGCATCTCGTGCACGAAGTGACCAGTCCGCAAGCGTTTGACGGTTTGCGGCTGTCAGGGCGGAGGGTTCGACGTCCGGACCTGACGTTTGCGACGATGGATCACAATGTACCGACTGATGAGCGGCGTGAGATTCGGGATCCCGTCGCCCGCGAGCAGATTGCAGCGCTGGAGACGAACTGCCGCGAGTTCGATATTCAACTGTTTGGCCTTGACGACGAGCGAAACGGCATCGTGCACATCATCGGTCCGGAGCTCGGCCTCACGTTACCGGGCACCACAATTGTGTGCGGAGATTCGCACACCGCCACGCATGGGGCGTTCGGTGCGTTGGCCTTTGGCATCGGCACTTCCGAAGTGGAACACGTATTGGCAACGCAAACGCTTCGACAGCGAAAGTCGAAGGTGTTTCGGGTGGAGTTCACCGGGCGGCTCCGGTCACCGGTGACGCCGAAGGATCTGATTCTGAAGCTGATCGGCACGATTGGCACTGCGGGGGCGACGGGCTTCGTGTTGGAGTACACGGGCGAGGCCGTCCGGACGATGTCGATGGAGGGGCGCATGACGGTTTGCAACATGAGT
Organism: Kiritimatiellia bacterium; assembly: GCA_026417735.1. NCBI lineage: Bacteria > Pseudomonadati > Kiritimatiellota > Kiritimatiellia > Kiritimatiellia bacterium. The sequence continues at coordinate 30,216 of JAOACR010000022.1, read as the reverse complement.
ATCGAGGCCGGTGCGCGCGCAGGTTTGATCGCTCCGGACGAGACGACCTTCGAGTACATTGCCACTGGCGATCGGCCGTATGCGCCGAGGGGCGAGGCGCTGGAACGAGCGTGCGCGCGTTGGCGGGCGCTGGCGCCGGATCCCGATGCTCGGTACGACCGGGCGCTATCGATCGCGGCGGATCGGATCGCCCCGCAGGTGACGTGGGGTACCAGCCCCGGCATGGTGGTGGATGTGGACGAGCCGGTTCCGACGCCGGACCGCGTGCCCGGCTACAGTCGGGCAGATGCCGAGCGCGCGCTGGAATACATGGGGTTGCGGCCGGGCCAGCGCATGACGGAGGTGCCAATCCAGGTTGTCTTTATCGGCAGTTGCACCAACGGCCGCATCGAGGATCTTCGGGAGGCCGCCCGGGTGGTCCGCGGGCGGAAGGTCGCGCCGGGTGTGCGCGCATTGGTGGTTCCGGGTTCGGCGCAGGTTCGTCGTCAGGCAGAAGCGGAGGGGCTCGATCGCATCTTTCGCGAGGCCGGCTTCGAGTGGCGCCGGCAGGGCTGCAGCATGTGTCTGGCGATGAATCCGGATCGCCTTGCGGAGGGCGAGCGTTGCGCGGCGACGTCAAACCGGAACTTTGAAGGGCGCCAGGGCAAGGGTGGACGGACGCACTTGGTCAGTCCCGCGATGGCGGCGGCCGCCGCCATCGCGGGTCATTTCGTGGACATCCGTCGCTGGCCGAGCTGAGACCTGTTGGGAGAGCGCGCAAATGGAACCGTTTCTTCGTCACCGCGGCCGGATCGCGGCATTGGATCGAGCGAATGTCGACACCGATCAGATCATTCCAAAACAGTTTTTAAAATCCATTCGCCGCACCGGCTTTGGTCCCGCCCTGTTTTTCGATTGGCGTTATTTGCCAGACGGTTCTCCCAATCCGGACTTTGAGTTGAACCGGCCGATCTTCCAGGGCGCGACCATTTTGGTGGTGCGCAACAATTTTGGCTGTGGATCGAGCCGCGAGCACGCCGTGTGGGCGATTCAACAGTATGGTTTTCGTGCAGTGATCGCTCCCTGGCAGCTGCGCGACGGAGAGCGTGTCGCGGCGTTCGCGGAGATTTTTCGAAACAACGCGACCCGAAATGGTCTGGTGACGGTTGAGCTCGCGGAGCAGGAGGTGGAGACCATTTTTCGCGAGGTCGAGGCGCGGCCGGGGCTTGAAGCCACAGTGGACCTGGAGAGGCTTGCGGTCACCTTGCACACTCCCGTGCCGGTGGAGTTTCAGTTCTCCATGGATCCGGCGGCGCGCCGGACGCTGCTGGAGGGACTCGACGAGATCCGGCAGACGTTACAGTACGAAGAAGCGATTGCCGCGTTTGAGCGGCGTCACGACGTCCAGATGCCCGTGGGCCGATTCTGAGGGACCGTGCGCGCGGGGGGCGGTTGAGGATGCGCTGGGATCTCGGCCTCGCGCGCGATTCAGTGGTGATGATTGTCAGCAACGGCCTCGCCGGGTTGTTGTTTCTGGCGGTGCACATGGTGGCGGGGCGTTGGATGGCGCCGACGGAGTACGCGGCGTTTGCGTCGCTGCTGGGCTTATTGTGGATTGTGCTGGTGCCGTCCGCGGCGCTGCAAGTGGCGGTGGCCCGCTATGCCTCGGAGTACTGCCATGCGCGTGACGATGCGATGTGGGGCGGGCTGGTGGGGTCGGTGGTGCGGTTGGTCACCGCGGGCGGCGCGCTGCTGGCCGCCGGCTGGTGCGTGGCGGCGACACCGCTTCAGGTGTGGCTGCGGGCACCGACAGTGGGGGCGGTTCGGTGGGTGGGCCTCATCGCGTGGCTGAGCCTGTATGCGCCGGTTGTCTCAGGTGCGCTGCAGGGGGCGCGCCGCTTCGGCTGGATTGCCGCGGCGGCGCTCGCACCGGGGCTCGTCCGGCTGGGGTTGGCTTGGCCCGTCGCCCGCGCGGGAGGCGATGCGGCCGCGATGTTGGGGGTCTATGCTGCCAGTGTGGCGGCGGGGCTGGCGGTGGGGCTGGGGCCGCTCTGCCGTGCGCTGGCGACCTCGCAGCCGGAACGGCTGGATTTAAGGCCATTCGCCCGATATTTCGGGCCGGTCGCCGGCGGTCAACTGGTGTTGTATGTGTTGATGAACGCGGATTTGATTTTTGCGCCGCGATTGCTCTCCGCGCCCGTCCTGTCCGCTTACGGCAAGGCGGCGATGCTGGCCCGATCGGTTCTCTTTCTGCCGATGCCGCTGGTGGTGGCGATGTTTCCCCGTGCGGTGGTGTCGGCTCGCCGGCGAATGCTCTTGCAGCCGGTCGCAATGGCGCTCGGGCTTTCCGCCGCGCTGGCCGCGGTGGTGACGGCCGTGCCGGGGCTGGCATTGCGAGTGATGTATGGTGTGGAGAGTGCGGTGATGGTCCGGCTGGTGCGCGCCTACGTGTGGGGGGTCATCCCGCTGGCGTTGACGGGGATCCTTTTGCAATACCTCTGGGCCCGGCACCGCACCGCCGGGCCGGCTGCGGCGTTGGCGCCGGTGGTGGCCGGATACGTCGGAGTGTTGCTGACGGCGGGCGAGGGCAATCCAATCGGTATCATCCTCGCGATGGTGGTCGCCGGGCTCTGTGCGTTGTTGGTCTTGGCCGCGGAGGTGCTTCGCCTCTGGCGTGAGTCGAGCGCCGCATGAGGGCGCCCCGCCGCATTCTGTTTCTCTCCCTTGCGGGAGCGGGCGACACGCTGCTGGCGACGCCGCTCATCGCCGAGGTGCGCCGCCATTTCCCCGCCGCTCGCATTGAAGTGCTGACGATGCAGGGGCGCGCGCCGCGCGAAGTGCTCGCCCACAATCCGTCCCTCGATGAAGTGCTGGGCTTTGACTTCGCTGCGGCGGGACGGGTGGGGTCGGTGATCGAGTGTCTCCGCCTGCGGACACGGCGCTACGATCTCTCGTTCACGGTGATGCCCCAGAACCGCCTTGAGTACAACCTGATCACGTGGCTGATCGGCGCCCGGGAACGGGTGGGGTTTGAGTTCGAGGAGGACTGCGGTGCCCGGCCGCGCCTCTGGCTTACGAGGGTTGTGCGCGAAGACCGCCGTTTGCACGTGGTCGAAAACAATCTGCGATTGCTGACCGAGGGGCTCGGTCTGCCGATTCACGGCGCCGATCCGATTCCCCGGTTGTTCGTGCAGCCAGAGCACGAGGCGCGGGCAGACGCCGTGCTTCGCGAGCTCGGTGCTGCGGGCCGGACCTGGTTCGGATTTCATCCTGGTTCTGGCACGACGAAGAATCTCATTCTGAAGCGCTGGCCCGTTCGGCACTGGGCGGTGCTGGCTCGGCGACTGGTCGAGTTGCACCCCGACGTCCGGGTGCTGTTGTTTGGCAGTCCCGACGAGCGAGCACTGCGGGAGGAGGTGATCCGGCAGTCGGGGCTGGATGCGTCGCGGATCGCGCTGGCTCCGGATGGCCGCGTGCTCGACACGGCGGCGTTGATTCGCCGCATGGCCATGTTTGTTTGCGGCGACACACTGTTGACCCATGTCGCCGCGGCGATGCAGGTGCCGACCGTCGAGATCGTTGGACCGACGGACCCGCGCGCGACGGGTCCCTACCGCGTGCGATCTCGCGTCGTGCGGCTTGGTCTGTCTTGCAGTCCCTGCTATTTCTTTTCGAAACACGGGATCCGATGTACGCATCCTCGCCCGATGGCCTGTCTCGAAGAGCTTGAGCCCGCGTTGGTGTTGGCGGCGATGGAGAGTTTGTGGCGCGAGACGACGGCCGCCCCGCCGGGTTCGTCCGCCGCATGAACGTTTTGATCACTGGGGGCGCCGGCTTCATCGGCAGCAACCTCGCGCAGCGCCTTGTGCGCGACGGGCAGCGGGTGCGAGTGTTTGACAATTTTTCGACCGGCCAGCTCGCGTTCCTGGAGGCCGTTCGCGGTGCGCCGAACTTCGAGTTGATCCGGGGTGACCTGCTGGACCTGCCCGCGCTGACTGCCGCCTGCGACGGCATGGACCTGGTGATCCATCTGGCCGCGAACGCGGACGTCCGGTTCGGCACCCACCACCCTCGGAAGGATCTCGAGCACAACACGATTGGCACCTTTCACGTGCTGGAGGCGATGCGGACCGCGGGAGTGCGCCGGATTGCGTTTTCCTCCACGGGCTCCATCTATGGCGAGCCGGAGGTGTTCCCGACACCGGAAGACGCACCGTTTCCCGTGCAAACCTCTCTGTACGGCGCCTCCAAGCTCGCGGGAGAGGGGTTGATTGAGGCCTACTGCGAGGGATTTGGCTTCCAGTGCTGGATTTTTCGGTTCGTCTCGATTCTCGGAGAACACTACTCTCACGGTCACGTCTTCGATTTTTACCGCAAGCTTCTCGCCGATCCGACGGAGCTGGAAGTGCTGGGAGACGGACATCAGCGGAAGTCATATCTGTATGTGCAGGACTGCCTGGATGCGATGTGGCTGGCGATCGAGCGTGCCGACCGCCGCGTGAACATTTTCAACCTCGGCACCGACGAGTATTGCGAGGTGAACGACTCGGTCCGCTGGATCTGCGAGGAGCTGGGGGTGCGCCCCCGGCTGCGGTACACCGGTGGAATCCGCGGATGGGTGGGGGATAGCCCATTCATTTTTTTGGATACGCGTCGGATCCGATCGCTGGGGTGGTCGCCCAAACTCTCGATCCGTGAGGCGATCGTGCGCACGCTTCGTTACCTGCAGGCGAACCGCTGGCTGCTGGAGGCGCGCGCATGAGTGCGCGGCTGCTCGCGGGCCGCCGGGCACTGATCACCGGGGCCAGTCGCGGTCTCGGTGCGGCGATCGCGCGCAGGTTCTGGGAAGCGGGCGCCTCGTTGGTGTTGCTTGCGCGGCGGGAGCCGGCGCTGCGCCGCTTCGTCGCATCGCTGCCAGCCCGCGAGGAACAGATGGCGCTGCCGGTGGTCGCCGACCTTGCGGTACCCGACCTGGGGACCGTCGCCGAGGAGGTGGCCGCGGCGGCGGGGGCGCTGGGCGGGCCGCTGGACGTGCTGGTGAACAACGCGGGGGTACAAGGTCCGATTGGACCGCTCGAGCAGATCGGCAACCGATGGGAGGCGTGGGTTCAGACGATTCAGGTGAACCTGTTGGCACCAGTTCGGCTGATCGTGGAGCTGCTGCCGCGAATGTCGGACGGGGGCGTGATCATCAACGTGGGCGGTGGTGGGGCGACCGCGCCGCGCCCGAACTTTTCCGCGTATGCGGTGGCGAAGACCGCACTGGTGCGACTGACCGAGTGCCTCGCGGATGAACTGCGGCCGCGGCGCATTCGCGTGCTTGCGCTTGCGCCGGGTGTGCTGCCGACCGACATGTTGCGCGAGGTGTCGGCGGCCGGCGAGGCTGCGGCGGGTGAGCGGGAGGTAGCGATCGCGCGTCGAGCGCTCGAGCAGCCGGACGCGGCGGCGCTCGATCGTGCCGCAAGCTGCGCGCTTTGGATGGCGTCGGATGCGGCCGTGGGGATTACGGGCCGGCTGATCAGCGCGGTGTGGGATCCGTGGTCTCGGCTGGGTGACGTTGCGGCGGAGCTGGCGGCCACGGATGTCTACACGCTGCGTCGGATCACTCCGCGGGATCGTGGTCTGGATTGGGGCGATCCGGTAGACTCCGCGGCGGAGCCACCGGCGAGATGAGCACTTCCGCGACACCACTGCAGGTGGGCATCGTGGGCTGCGGGCTGATCGGACGCAAACGCGCGGCCGCCCTTGGGGCGCACCGGCTGGTCGCATGTACCGACCTCGACCCGGCTCGGGCCGCGGCGCTGGCGGCGCCGGCGGGGGCGGCGGTCTGCCGTGACGCCGCTGAGCTGGTTGCACGGGCGGACGTGGACGTGGTGATTGTGGCGACCACTCATGACGCGCTGGCGACGACGGCGGTGGCCGCGCTCTTGGCGGGAAAACACGTGCTGGTGGAGAAGCCGGCGGGCCGGACGGTCGCGGAGGTCGAAATGATTCAGCGAGCGGCGGCCGCATCGAAGTGCCTCGTGCATGTCGGGTTCAATCACCGCTACCACCCGGCGGTGCGTCGCGCGCGAGAGCTCTTTGAGCAAGGCGCGCTGGGGCCGATGATGATGGTGCGGGGGCGATACGGCCACGGGGGCCGTCCGGGCTACGAGCGAGAATGGCGGGCGGACCCCATCCGATCAGGGGGTGGCGAGCTGATTGATCAGGGGGTGCATCTGATAGATTTGGCGCGCTGGTTCTTGGGCGACTTTACGGACGTGCGCGGCTTGGCGACCACGTTGTACTGGGCGATGCCGGTGGACGACAATGCGTTTCTCACGCTGCGCACCGCGGGCGGTCAGGTCGCGTTCCTGCACGCGAGCTGCTCTGAGTGGAAAAATCTGTTCTCGCTCGAGATTTACGGGCGCAGCGCGAAACTCCACATCGAAGGGTTGGGTGGCAGCTACGGGGTTGAGCGGCTCGCGTACTACCGGATGAAACCGGAGATGGGACCCCCGGAGACGACCATCTGGGAGTTTCCGGGCCCGGACGATTCGTGGGCAATCGAATGGGCTGAATTTGCAGAGGATATCCGGCTGGGTCGGACCCCCGCCTGCGGCGTCGAGGATGCGCGTGCTGTGCTGGCTGTGGTGGAGACGGTGTATCGCGGAGGGGGCGCATGAAAGATCCCTTTGTTGAGCGGTATTTGGAGGAGACGATGGAGATTGCGCGCCGCCTGGACCCGGTGGCGATCGCAGCAGTGGTGGAGCGTCTCGCCGAGGTCCGCGAGCGGGGGGGGCGGCTCTTCGTGCTGGGGGTCGGCGGGGGCGCCGCGAACGCGAGCCACGCGGTGAATGACTTTCGGAAGCTTTGTGGATTCGAGGCGTACGCGCCGACGGACAACGTTTCCGAGCTCACCGCGAGGATCAATGACGAGGGGTGGGCGAGTTCGCTCGCCGCGTGGCTGCGCGGCAGCCGCTTGGGTCCGCTGGACGGCGTGCTGGTGTTTTCGGTCGGCGGAGGGGACGAGGCGCGCAACGTCAGCCCCAACTTGGTCCAGGCGATCCGCGAGGCGAGGCGCGTCGGCGCGACGGTGCTGGGTGTGGTCGGTCGGGACGGCGGATTTACCGCGCGTGCGGCGGACGCGTGCGTGGTCATCCCGGTGGTAAACCCGGAAGCGATTACGCCGCACACGGAGGCATTTCAGTCGGTCGTCGCGCATTTGTTGGTCTCGCATCCGCGGCTAAAGGTAATGCCGACGCACTGGGAGCATCTAGATCGCGGCGGCGCCGCGGCGCCGCAGGAGTCTCCGCGATGATGCCCGATCGCGTGCCCCGACTGGAGGAACTCAAAATCCGCATTTTCTGCGACGGCGCCGACCTCGATTCGATCCAAGCCGCTCGTGCGAGGGGCATCGTGAAGGGATTCACGACGAACCCGACGCTGATGGCGCGGGCGGGCGTGACCAACTATCTGCTCTTCGCCCGGGAGCTGCTGCGCATCGTGCCGGACATGCCCGTTTCGTTTGAGGTTTTTTCCGACGAGTTTGACGAAATGGAGCGCCAGGCGCGCGTGCTGCGATCACTGGGCCCGAACGTGCATGTAAAGATTCCGATCACGAACACCCGGGGCGAATCGTCCTGTCCGCTGATTGCCCGGTTGTCGCGCGAGCGCATACCGTTGAACATCACCGCGATGCTCACGCTCGATCAGGTCCGTGCGGTCGCGGCGGCATTGGACCCGGCGTGCCCGGCGTTTGTGTCGGTCTTTGCGGGGCGGATCGCGGATACCGGCCGTGACCCGGTGCCGATCATGCGCGAGGCGCTCGAGATTCTGCGGCCCCTGCCGCGCGCGGAGTTGTTGTGGGCTAGCCCGCGCGAGGCGCTGAACATTTTACAGGCGGAACAGATTGGCTGCCCGATCATCACCTGCACGCCGGACCTGCTCGCGAAGGCGGAAAATTTCGGGCGGGATCTGACGGAGTACTCGCTGGATACCGTGCGGATGTTCCGCCGCGACGCACTGAACAGTGGATTTCAGATCTGATCGAATGCGTGCCGGAGACGGAGAGCTCACATGATCATCACACAGACCCCTTTCCGCATCACGCTGGGCGGTGGCGGCACCGATTTACCCTCGTTCTACCGCGAGCATGGCGGCTTTGTGTTCACGATGGCGATTGACAAGTTCATGTACATCTTTCTGCATCGGCTGCCGGTGACGGAGCGGAAGACGATGATCCGGTACTCGCAGGTGGAGGTGGTGAGCTCGGTGGACGAGATCCGGCATCCGCTGGCACGCGAAGCGCTGCGCCTGTACGGCGTGCGGGAATACATCGAACTGGCCAGTCTCGCCGACTTGCCCGCGCGCACGGGGTTGGGCTCGTCCGGCGCCTATCTGGTCGGCCTGCTCACCGCGCTGCGCGCGTGGCGACGCACACCGGCGCCGCCGGCGGAGGTCGCGGAGGAGGCGTGCCGCATCGAAATGGAGATTCTGAAGGAGCCGGTGGGCAAACAGGATCAGTACATCGCCGCGTTCGGGGGGTTTCGCACGCTCGATATTTCGCGCGACGGGACGGTCACGGTCGGCGCAGTGCCAGTGGATTCGACGCTTGCGCTCGAACTGGCGCACAAGGCGCGGATGTACTACACGGGGATTCAGCGGTCGGCGACCGCGGTGTTGAAAAATCAGGACGAGGCTGCACGCAGCACGGAGCGGCCGGACCACGCGCGGGTGGTGGAGTCGCTGATCGAGATCCGAGAAATCGGGCGGCAAATCCACCGGGCGTTCCTGGACCGCGATTTGGACCGGTTTGGAAGGCTGATGGACGCGCACTGGGCGTGCAAGCGACGGCTGTCCCCAGCGGTCAGCCTCGGCGCGGTGGATGAACTGTACGAGGTGGTGAAGCGGCAGCACGGCGTGCTGGGGGGCAAGATCATCGGCGCGGGTGGGGGGGGGTTTCTTCTCTTGTACTGTCCGGAGCGGGGGCGAGAACTCGACGCGTTCATGGCGGGGCACGGCATGCCGCGGGTCAGCTGGGTCCCCTGCCGGCACGGTGCCCGCGTGGTGGCCGAGTTTGCCGAATCGGATGACTTCGACCAGTCCCCGGAGTGACCGCGAGCTGCCACTTCAGGCGGCGATTTTGTGCGGAGGTCTTGGTACGCGGATCCGCGCCCTCGCTGGCGATCGGCCGAAATCCCTGTTGCCGGTGGCCGGGCGGCCATTCATTGAGCACCAGCTGGAGCTGCTTGCCGCCAGCGGCGTGTCTGATGTGGTGTTGTGTGTCGGCGTCGGTGCGGAGATGATCGCCGCGCACGTGGGTGACGGGGCGCGCTGGGGGATCCGGGCGCGGTATTCGCGCGAGCCGGCGGACGCGCTGCGGGGCACCGGCGGGGCGCTCGTGAATGCGCTCCCGCTGCTGCGCGAGTGGTGCTTTGTGATGTATGGCGATTCGTATCTGCCGGCGGACTACCGGCCGATGGCGCGTGCGTTTCAGCAGAGCGGCGCGCCAGCGATGATGGCGGTGTACCGCAACGCGGGCCGGTGGGACGCCAGCAACGCGCGGGTCGAGGGAGGGCGGGTGGTTTTTTACTCCAAGTCCGCGGCACCCGGCGAGGCCGACTGGATTGATTGGGGGCTGCTGGCGATGCGGCGCGAGGTGATCAGCCGGTATGCGAGTGCCTCTATGCCGCTGGACCTTGCGTCGGTGCTCACAGACCTGGTGAGCGCAGGTGAGCTTGCCGCCTGGCCTGCGCCGACCCGATTCTACGAGATCGGCAGGCCGGAGGGTTGGCGGGAGCTGGAGGCGTATCTGCGGCAGAGGCAGTCGCAGTAATGCGCGTGCGCAGTGGGCCGACCGCTTGGGGATCGCTCGTGGAACCGTGGCGGCATTGACGGCGCGACGACGATCAGGACGGGCTCAGCGCAAGATAGGCGGCCAGGAGAGCGATCGCGAGCACCGCTTCGACGGTCGCGATGAATGCGATCGGAAGTCCGGGCAAGCGTGACGCCCACCACCGCTGCGCGAGCAGACCCACCAGCGCGTCGGCTCCTAACAGAATCCCGGCCCAAAACAGCCAGGCTCTCATGGAGGCGGCGCTGCGGCGGACTTTGCCGACGCGGCGGTGTCCAGCTCAGCGACTCGCCTGGCCAGTTCGCCGATCAGCACATCGAGGCCCTGACGGGAGTGGGCGGAGATGGGCAGCGGCGTGACGCTGGTCCGGGCGATGAACTCGTCAAGATGGTGTGCGGCATCGGGCAGATCCATCTTGTTTGCGACAGTGAGATAGGGTCGCTCGTCCAGCCCTCGGCCGTACATCTCCAGTTCGCGACGGAGGCTGAAAAAATCGTCCGCGGGGTGGCGGCCGTCGACGCCGGCCATGTCAATCAGCAGCACGAGAAACCGCGTGCGCTCGATGTGTCGGAGGAAGTCATGGCCAAGGCCCACGCCCCGGTGGGCTCCCGCGATCAGGCCGGGAATGTCGGCAACCCGGAGCATCCGCTCCTCATCCAGTGGAACCACACCGATGCAAGGGTGGAGCGTGGTAAACGGATAGGGCGCAACACGGGGATGGGCGCGGCTGATCGCTCCGAGGAGGGTGGACTTGCCCGCGTTGGGGAAGCCCACAAGGCCGACATCGGAGATCAGCTTCAGCTCCAGTAGCAGTTTGCGTTCCTCGCCGGGGCGTCCCGGCGTGCACTCCCTCGGGGCCTGGTGCGTCGGGGTGACAAAGTGCAGATTGCCGAGGCCACCGGCCCCGCCGCGCGCGACCACGAGCCGTTCGCCGTCGCGCAGAATTTCACCGATCCACGATCGGTCGGCGGCGTCGCGGACTTCGGTGCCACAGGGCACCCGCACGATGCAGTCTTCGCCGCTGCGGCCGGTCTGCTGCTTGCGGCGCCCGGGCATGCCGTTTTCCGCGCGATGATGGGGCTGGTAGTACAGGTGGAGCAGCGAGTCGAGCGACGCGTCGCCGACCAGGACGACGTCTCCGCCCCGCCCTCCATCTCCGCCGTCGGGACCGCCAAACGGCACGTACTTTTCCCGACGGAATGTGGCGACGCCGTCACCCCCGCGGCCCGCGCGGACGTGAATTTGCACGCAGTCAATGAACGTGGGCGCTTTCACGGCCGCAGCGCCAATTGAGCGTCGGACTGGAATCCGACAGGTGTGCTCAGGCGGGAGTGGGCGAGGGGAGCACGTGAACGCGGCGGGAGCGCGAATCCATGTCCACCACGCCGTCGATGAGCGCAAACAGCGTAAAATCGCGTCCCATACCCACGTTGCGACCCGGGTGCAGCCGAGTGCCCCGTTGACGCACCAGGATGTGGCCCGCCCGCACCGTCTGCCCCGCGAAGCATTTCACGCCGAGGCGCTGACCGCGGCTGTCGCGGCCGTTGCGACTGGTGCCTTGTCCCTTCTTGTGCGCCATGGTTGTTCCTCCGGTTCAGACGGTCGGAATGCCGACGATCCGCACCGTTGTGATCGCCTGCCGATGACCGACTTTGCGGTGATAGCCCTTTCGGCGCTTTTTCCGGTACGAAATCACCTTTGGTGCTCGCCCGTGAGCGAGGATCTGTGCGGAGACCGTCGCATCGGGCAGCGCCGGAGTACCCACCTTGAGCGTTGTGCCGTCCGACACCGCCAGTACCGGCGCCAGTGCAATCGTCTCGCCCGGTTCCGCAGCGAGCCGCTCGATCGTCAATCGGTCGTCGGGGCGGACAAGATACTGTTTGCCGCCGGTCTCAATGACTGCATAGGGTTTCATCGACACATCAATCCTCACGTGGCGGCCGCGCATCGCCGCGGCGCGGGATCCCACAGATTATGGAGGTGGGGTGCCGCTGTCAACGCGGTCCTGCCAGGATGAATCGCGGGCGGGCGGCTTCGGAGAGTGGGCCAGAATCCTCCGGATCTGGCGGATGTCCTCCTCGATCTGCCGGCGCAACGCATCGGCATCTGGAAAGGCCTGATCGTCGCGGATACGGGAGACCCAGTCCACTTCGATCGCCTCGCCGTAGAGCGCCAGGTCCGTGTCCAGCAGATGGACCTCGATGACGGTACCGCCCTGTTCGCCGAAGGTGGGGCGCGTGCCGATGTAGCCGGCGGCCGGGTGGATCGCGCCGCGCGCATGCACCCACGCCGCGTAGACCCCTGCTGGCGGGCACACCCGCCGAGGGGGTGGCTCGAGATTCGCGGTGGGCACGCCGATTCGGCGGCCGAACGCGCGGCCGCGAACGACGATGCCGTCAAAAGAGAAGCACTCACCCAGCCATCGCGCGGCCTGTGCCAGGTCGCCGCTCTGCACGGCCTGGCGGATCATCGTGCTGGAGACGATTCGGCCATCCATGCAAACCGGCGGCACCGCGACGATCGTGATGCCGACGGGTTCGGCGAGCTGACGGAGCGTGTGAATGTCCCCCGCGGCCCCTCGCCCGAACCGCCAAGTCTCACCCACTGCGATTGCGGTCAGTTGCGGAAGGGAATCCAGGAGACGGCGGAAAAACGCCGGCGGGTCGAGTGCGGCGAACGCCGGCGTGAACGGATGTACGACGCAGCCGTCCATGCCGAGCTGGGCGAACCGACGCAGCTTGCCGGCAAGCGAGAGGATGGCCGGCGGAGCGTCAGCGGGGCGGAGCACGTCCAGCGGATGAGGGTCAAAGGTGAGCACCCATGCTTCACCGTTCGGCGTCCGCGCGTGCTGCCGTGCGGCGGCGAGAACCGCGCGGTGCCCCACATGAACACCGTCAAAGACGCCGATCGCGAGCGCAACCGGCCGGTCGTGACCGGAGAGCGCTTCGAGCGTTCGTTCGACGCGCATCACGGTGCCGGTGCAAAGGCGTCGAGGCGCAACAGGCGCGCCTCCAGGGCGACACGGTCGCCGGCCAGAATGTCGTCCAGCGGTGCGGCCGCTTCCACCGTGAGCTCGCCGGATTGCGTGCGGGTCAGTTCTTCCAGATAGGCGCCGCAGCCGAGTTCGCGGCCCACATCCGCGCAAAGGGTGCGCACGTAGGTGCCCTTCGTACAGCGGAGGTAGAAGCGCACCCGAGGGGGCACGAACTCGACAAGCGAGAACTCGTAGATGTGGATGAGGCGGGGCCGCCGTTCGATGACCGTACCCCGCCGGGCCAGCTTGTAGAGCGGTTGGCCGGCGTGTTTGATCGCGGAAATCATCGGGGGTGTCTGCCAGAGGTCGCCGGTTCGCCGCGCGAGTGCGGCGCGAACCGCGGCTTCGGTCACTCCGCCGGGATCGCGCTCCGCAATCACACGGCCGTCGGCATCCTCGGTGTCCGTTTCGACGCCGAGTCGGAATGTGCCGGCATAGGCCTTGTCCGCGCTCATGAATCGTTCCGCAAGACGCGTGGCGCGACCGATGAGCAGCACCAGCAACCCGGTGGCCATCGGATCCAGCGTGCCGCCGTGACCGACTTTGCGCAGGCGGAATCGGCGCCGGACCGCCGCCACGACATCGTGCGAGGTCCAGCCGCGCGGCTTGTTCACCAGGAGCACGCCGTCGGGGTCTGCGGCGGTGGGGAGGGGCTGAGGGGAGGGCATTTCAGATCGTCTGGTTGGGGCCGGCGGGTGGTTCCGCGGCCGACGGTGGGGATTGCGGCTGCATCTGATCGAGCAGGGCGAGCACCCGGTCGCCGCGTTCGATCGCAAAGTCGCGCTCGAAGACCAGCACGGGGGTGTACTTCAGGCGAACGCGGCGATGGCAGTGTTCTTGCAGACGGATCCGATGCCGATAGAGCCGTGAGAAGATTTGGGAAGCTTCAGCGTCGCTGCCGCGAATGGAGACGAAGACCTTCGCGTGGCGAAGGTCGGGGCTGACCTGGACGTCGGTGACGGTGATCGCGGCGAAGTCGAGCGACTCGCCGGCCATCTCCTGATAAAGCGTTGCGGCGATTTCGCGTTTCAGCAGCTCGTTGACCCGAACCATCCGAGAGGCGCGCATCGCGGTCTCCTCGGGACCCCGTCAGAGGGTCTGCGCAATTTTTTGCACCTCGTACACCTCAATGATGTCACCGGGCTCGAACGCGTTGAAGTTGTCGAGGCGGATGCCGCACTCCTGTCCCTCGCGAACCTCGGTGGCGTCGTTCTGGAACCGGCGGAGCGACGCGATCGAACCCTCGTAGACGATGTCGCCGCCGCGGCGCACCCGCGCGCGCCCGCGCAACAGCACGCGGCCCGAGCGCACCAGGCATCCGGCGACGTTGCCCTTGCGGCTGAGCTGGAACACCTGCTTCACGAGCGCCTGACCCAGCGGCACCTCGCGCACGATGGGCTGGAGCAGGCCAGCCATTGCGTTGCGCACTTCTTCGACGAGCTCGTAGATGACGCTGTAGAGGCGGATTTCGACGCCCTCGCGCTTTGCGATTTTTTCAACGCCCGGCTCTCCACCCACATGGAATCCGATCACGATCGCGTTGGACGCCTTCGCCAGCAACACATCGTTCGCGGACACGTTGCCGACGCCCGCCAGCACGATTTTCAGCGAGACGCGGGTGCTTTTGATTTCGGACAGTGCCTGTTGGACTGCCTCCAAAGTACCTTGCACGTCGCACTTCAGCACGATGGAGAGTTCGACCTTCTGAGTCGGATCGGTCTTCGTCAGCAGGTCGTCCAGCGAAAGCGTGCGGGTCGGTGTCTGCAGCTTCGCCCGGCGGCTGGCTTCGATCCTCGCCTCGGCGATTTCTCTGGCCGCCCGGTCGGACTCGACCACCTCAAACTCTGCACCGGCCGGGGGTACCGCATTGAGGCCCAACATCTGCACGGCGAAGCCCGGCCCTGCAGTCCGCTGCCGGATTCCGCGGTCGTTTTCCAGTGACCGCACGCGACCCCACGCCTCACCGCACACGACCGCGTCGCCGACTTTCAGCGTGCCGCTCTTGATCAGCACTGTGGCGACGGGGCCACTGCCGGGGGCGAGCTTCGCTTCCAGCACGAAGCCCTTCGCGGGCCGATGGGGGGGCGCCTTCAGTTCGAGCAGATCGGCCTGCAGCAGGATCATCTCGAGCAGGTCCGGGATACCCTGCCCGGTGACCGCGCTGACCGGCACGCACACGATTTTGCCGCCCCAGTCATCGGGCGTCAGGCCGTTCTGTTGCAGCTGCGCCTTCACACGGTCAACGTTGGCGCCGGGAAGGTCAATTTTGTTGATCGCGCACATGATCGTGACGTTCGCGGCGCGCGCGTGCTGGATCGCCTCGAGGGTCTGGGGTTTCACGCCCTCGTCGGCTGCGATGACGATCACCGCAATGTCGGTGACATTCGCACCGCGCGCGCGCATTTGGGTGAACGCCGCATGACCGGGCGTGTCGATGAACGTGATCCAACGGTCGCGGACCTGCACCATGTATGCGCCGATGTGTTGAGTGATCCCGCCGGCCTCGCCCGCGGCGATCCGGGTCTTGCGAATGTAATCCAGCAGCGAGGTTTTGCCGTGGTCCACGTGTCCCATGAAGGTGACCACCGGGGGACGGGGCTGGAGCTCGCTGGAAGAGGGGGGTGGCGGTTCCGCCGGCCGCTCGATCGCTTTCTTGGGCGGCTTGGGTCCCTCCACCGGAGCTCGTTTTTCCTGCTCCACCCGGATGCCCAGGCGCTGCCCGACCTGCAGCGCGGTACGAAAGTCAAGAGGATCGTTGATCTTCTTGAAGATGTTCATCTTCATCAGCTCGGCGACGAGCTGATTGGGTCGGACTTGCATCATTTCGGCGAGCGCCCGGACGGTGATCGGCTCGCGGATGCGGACGACCGACGGTTTTGGGGTGGGGGCGGAGGGTGGGGCCGGAGCGGTCGGCGGCGGGGTGGCCGGCGCCTCGGCCGCCTGCGAAACCGCGGCGGGGGGAGGTGCGGGCGGAGGTTCGGAAGGCGGCGGCGGCGCAACGGTAGCCTCGCCTACGGCAGAGGGAGCGGCGGCGGTTTCGGCTGCCGGTGGCGCCTCCGCGGCTTTGGGCCCCCAAAGCTCTCGGGCCTTTCGGACCTGCGTCACCGAGGCGTTCGACGCAGGATTGTCGGATACATCCTCGCCGAGCTCGCGGAGACGATGAATCAATTCTTTCGAGGGGAGCCCGAGCTCCCGCGCTAACTCAAACATCCTCATGACGAGATGGTTCCATGTCGGCGCTCATGTTCGGCCGCCGCAATTTTGCGCAACTGCTCCGCCGACGCTTCGTCTAACCCCTCCACGGTGAGCAGATCCGAAAGTTCCGCGGCGAGAATGCCTTCCAGGTCGAGGAAGCCCGCCCGGACCAGCGCTTCCGCCCGCTGGCGCCCGATGCCTTCAATGGCCGCCAGCTCCTTGACCGCGGCGGCGACTTTTTCGTCGAACGGCACCGACTCTTCGCGCTCGATTTTGATCTGCCAGCCGGTCAGCTTCATTGCGAGCCGCACATTTTTGCCTTCGCGGCCGATTGCGAGCGCCTGCTGGTCCTGCGGCACGCTGACGTAAGCGGTCCGGGTTGCCTCGTCGAGCCGCACTCGGTCGAGCTTTGCGGGATGCAGCGCGTTGGTGACAAACTGGCGCGGGTCCGCATGCCAGCGCACGACGTCGACACGTTCGCCGTTGAGCTCGCGGGTGATGTTTTGAACCCGCATGCCGCGGAGCCCGACGCAGGCGCCCACCGGGTCGACCTTTTCGTCGCGCGACGCGACCGCGATCTTGGTTCGGAAGCCGGGATCGCGCGCAATTGCGCGGATTTCGACGGTGCCGTCACCGATTTCAGCAACCTCGCGCTCGAACAGACGGCGGACAAAATCGGGGCTGGATCTCGACAGCGTGATCATCGGGTGAGCGGTTGGATCCACTGCCAGCACCAGCGCCTGGATGCGGTCGTTGAGTTGGTACTGCTCCGAGGCCGGCCGCTCCGTCGCGGGCAGCACCGCCTCCGCGTCGTCAATCTTCACCAGCACGTCACGGCGATCGAAGCCGGAAACGGTGCCGCTGACGATGGTGCCCACCGCATTCTTGTACAACTCGTACACACGGTTGCGGACGCCCTTGCGGATTTCCTGCAGGATGGACTGCCGGGCGGACTGCGCGGCGATGCGGCCGAGCTGGCTGGCGGGCACTTCGACCTCTAGGGTCTCGCCGGGCTGGGCGTCCGGTTTGATTTTTTGCGCATCGTGGAGGCGAATTTGGTCGGGCGCGGGGGCTCCGGAGGCAATGACGGTCTTCGCGACATACATTCGGATCGCGAGCGTCTTGCGGTCGATCTGGACGCGGACGGCGGCCGCACCGTGCATGCTTTTCCGGGCGGCGACGAGGAGTCCTTCCTCGATCGCGCGGATGATGGTTTCGCGATCGAGGTTGTGCTCCCGCTCGATGTTTTCCACCACCGCCTGCAACTCGCTGTTCATACGCCGACTCCTTCCGGCCGCGGCCGGGTGCCCATCTGCGGTCCGCTGACAAAGAACCAAGGGCCCCGGAGGGCCCAGCCGCCTCTACCGTACGGGCAAACTCACAGAGTATCCGGCGCCTGGCGAGCCGTCAAATATGCGGGTGCGGGACGTCGGGCGCCGCCGGCAGCGCGCCGGGGGCGGTGGAGACAGCGGTGTGGACCGGATCGATCTTGGGGGCGGATCGTGGTTGAGGCCACGGAGAAACAGTGGCCTTCGTGCGGGCGCGGGGAGGGCGCGTGGTTGGCGAACGCGGACAGATGGGATATCCTTTGCGGGCTGCGGAGCCGGGCGCTGGCCACGGCCGCATGGAGCGATTTCCGCCGATGAGAGTGTTGTCCGGCATTCAGCCATCCGGGCGGCTGCATCTCGGAAACTACTTCGGGATGATGCGGCCGGCGCTGGAACTGCAGGCGGGGAACGAAACGTTTCTGTTCATCGCGAACTACCATGCGCTGACGACGGTGCATGATGCGGCCGCGCTGCGGGCGGCGACGGTGGAGGTGGCGCTGGATTTTCTCGCCTGCGGTCTTGATCCGGAGCGGACCGTCTTTTATCGCCAGAGCGATGTGCCGGAGGTCTGCGAGCTGGCGTGGCTGCTGTCGGTGGTGACGCCGATGGGGCTGCTGGAGCGATGTCATTCCTACAAGGACAAGCTCGCAAAGGGGGTACCGGCGAGCCATGGGCTATTTGCGTATCCGGTATTGATGGCGGCGGACATTCTCGCGGTGCAGGCGGAGGTCGTGCCGGTCGGACGTGACCAGAAGCAGCACGTCGAGGTGACTCGCGACATCGCCATCAAGTTCAATCGCGAGTTTGGCGAGGTGTTTCGGATTCCCGAGCCGCTGATCCGTGAGGAGGTCGCGGTGGTGCCGGGGATTGACGGCCAGAAAATGTCGAAGTCGTACGGCAACACGATCGAGCTGTTTGGTGATCCCGCCGAAACGCGGAGACGGGTCATGCGGATCGTCACCGACAGTACGCCCGTCGAGGCGCCGAAGGACCCCGAGCGGTGCACGGTGTTTGCGCTGTATCGTTTGCTTGCGACGGACGAGGAGCGGGAGGCGATGGCGGCCCGATACCGGTCGGGCGGTTTCGGCTATGCCGCCGCCAAACAGGCATTGGCGGATAAGATCGAAGAGTGGTTCGGCCCGCTGAGGCGGCGCCGGCAGGAGCTCGCCGCGCGACCGGATGAGGTGGAGACGGTCTTGCGGCGCGGCGCGGAGCGGGCACGCGCGGTCGCGCGCACCACCCTCGCCGCCGCGCGGCGCGCGGTCGGGCTGGAGTAGCCCCGATGTCGCCGGTCGGTCGGGATTACAAGGTGCGCCTCGAAGTGTTTGAGGGTCCGCTCGACCTTCTCCTTTATCTCATTCGCCGCGAGGAGCTCAACATCTACGACATCCCGATCGAACGTATCACCACGCAGTACCTCGAATACCTGGACATGATGCGGATGCTGGACCTGTCCATTGCGGGGGAGTTTTTGGTGATGGCGGCGACGTTGATGATGATCAAAAGCCGGATGTTATTGCCCCCGGAAGAACGAACGCCAGAAGCGGGGGAGGAGGAGGAGCCCGATCCCCGGTGGGATCTGGTGCGGCGTCTGGTGGAGTACAAGAAGTTTAAAGATGCGGCCCGGTTTCTGGAGGCCATGGAGCGGCGTCAGTCCGATGTGTTCACACGACACGACGCGATGGTGTCGGACGCGGACGCGCCGGTCGGTCCGCCGACGCTCGCGGACGTCAGCATCTTTGATCTGCTCGGCGCATTTCAGTCTGCGCTCAAACGCATCGGTGCGAACGAGGACCTCCGCGAAATTTTCGCGGAGCGGTACACGGTGGGGGAGAAGATTGATCAGCTGCTCGAGCTGCTGGCGGAACGGGGGGAGCTTTCGCTGTCGAAGTTGTTCGAACAGATGCGGTCCCGGGCAGAGATCGTGGTGACGTTTCTGGCGGTGCTGGAGCTGATCCGGCTGCAGCAGGTCGAGGCGGTGCAGAGTGCCGCGTTCGATGAGATTGTGATCCGGCGAACGGCGGACGCTGCGGTGGCGGCGGGGACGGGTGGCGATGACTGAAGGCGCGGCGATTCCGGAGCTGAAGGCGATCGTTGGCGCGCTGCTGTTCGTGTCGCGCACGCCGATTTCGGTGGACCGACTGGCGCAGGTGTTTCGTCAGACTGCCGAGCGGCTGGGCGGTGTGGCCGCGGGCTTTGCCGAGGTGGGGCGCGAGGAAATCGTTGCCGCGATCGAGGCGGTGCGGAAGGATCTGGCGACGGCGGGCGTGGGGCTGAGGGTTGCGGAGGTCGCGCAAGGGTATCGGATCGAAAGCGAACCGGCATGCGGGCCGTGGGTGCGTGTGCATCTGGACCGTTTGCGTCCCCAACGTTTGTCTCCACCGGCGCTGGAGACGCTGGCGATCATTGCGTACCGCCAGCCGGTCACGCGGGCGGAGATCGAGGCTGTTCGGGGCGTTGCGGTGGACCAGATTTTGCGCAACCTGCTCGACCTTCAACTGATCCGGGTGACCGGCCGCAGCGACCTACCGGGGCGACCGTGGCTGTTTGGCACTACGCAGCGATTTCTCGAGCATTTCGGGCTGAACCGAATCGATGATCTTCCGGGGGTTGACGAGCTGCGCCGTCGGGAGGCGGGGTACGGGGGGCCGCCGGAGGCGGCGTCGACGGCGACGGCGGGCGGACCGGAGGAGTCTGCGGTGGCGGAGGCGAGGACAAAGGGGGAGTCGAGCGGATGAACCTCGACGAATTGCGCCGTCGGATTGACGAACTGGACCGCCAGCTCGTGGCGCTGTTGAACGAGCGCACGCGCGTGGCGATCGAGATCGGCCGCATCAAGCGGGAGCGCGGGGAGTCTATTTTTGCGCCCGACCGCGAAACACAAGTGCTCGACCGCACGCGGGCAGTGAACGAAGGCCCGCTTTCCGACGCGTCGCTGCAGGCAATCTACCGGGAGATCATGTCGGCCGCGATCGCGCTGCAGCGGCCTCTGAACATCGCGTACCTGGGGCCGCCGGCGACGTTTACGCACCAGGCGGCCCGGATGCGTTTCGGTGCGAGTGTGCAGTACAGCTCCTGCGACACGATCAGTGACGTGTTCACGTCGGTGGAGAAGGGCCGGGCGGATTACGGTGTCGTCCCGATCGAAAATTCTACGGAGGGGGCGGTGACGCACACGTTGGACGAGCTGGCGGAAACCTCGTTGAAGATCGTTGCGGAGGTGTATCTGCCGATTTCGCATCATCTACTGGCGAAGTGTCCGAAGGAACAGATTCGAAAAATCTACAGCAAACCGGAAGTGTTCGGGCAGTGCCGTCGTTTTCTGCAGTCGGAGATGGCGGGTGTGGACCTGGTGCCGGTATCGAGCACCGCGCGGGCGGCGGAGATGGCGGCGGCGGAGGCCGGCGCGGGCGCGTTGGCCGGCGCGCAGGCGGCAGAGACCTACGGCCTGGACATTGTCGCCTCGGAGGTGCAGGACCTGCGGGGGAATACGACGCGGTTCCTGGTGGTGGGTGCCGCGTGTGGCAAGCCGACCGGACATGATCGGACGTCGCTGCTGTTCTCGGTGCAGCATCGCGTGGGCGCGCTGCACCGGGCGTTGGCCGCCTTCAGCGAGCATGGCGTCAACCTGTGCAAGATCGAATCGCGACCGAACCGCTCGGCGGCGTGGGAGTACTACTTCTACGTCGATGTGGAGGGGCATATGGAGGATCCGCCGGTCGCTGCCGCGATCAAGCAGCTGGAACGGGAATGCACAGTGCTGCGCGTGCTGGGTTCGTATCCGCGGGCATGGGATCGGGGAGAGTGAGCGACAGATGATTCCGATTCCCGATCGAGTTCGTCGGCTCGCAGTCTATGAACCTGGTCGGCCAATCGAGGAGGTGGCGCGGGAGCAGGGTTTCGCGGACGCGGCGGGCATTGTGAAGCTCGCGTCGAACGAGAACGCTCTGGGGCCGTCACCGCGGGCGCGGCGGGCGATCCGCGCGGCGGCTGTGCGCGCCCATTTGTATCCCGACGGCGGTGCGTTTGCATTGCGCGAGGCGCTCGCCCGGCGCTTCTGCGTGCCGCCCGACTGCGTTGCGGTCGGGCATGGCAGTAACGAGCTGATCGCGCTGCTGGCGCAGGCGCTGCTGGAGCCCGGCGATTCGATCGTCGCCTCGCAGTGTGCGTTCGTCGTGTACCGGCTGGTGGCGGAGCTGTTTGGTGCGCGGACGATCGAGACGCCGATGCGTGCGTTCACTCACGATCTCGACGCGATGGCCGGGGCCGTGGAGCCGCGGACGAAACTGATCTTCGTTGCGAATCCGAACAATCCGACCGGCACGATGGTAGGGGCGGAGGAGATTGACCGGCTGATCCGGCGCACGCCGTCCGACGTACTGGTGGTGCTCGACGAGGCGTACATCGAGCTGCTGCCTCCGGAGCGTCAACCGGACACCATCCGGTATGTTCGGGAAGGGCGGCCGGTGATGGTGCTGCGGACTTTTTCGAAGACCTACGGGTTGGCCGGGCTGCGAATCGGCTACGGCCTCGGGCCGCCGGAGGTGGTGGACGCGCTGAATCGTGTGCGTCAGCCGTTCAATGTGAACTCGGTCGCGCAGGCCGCGGCGCTGGCGGCGCTGGAGGACGAGGAGCACGTCGAGCGGACCCGCCGGATGGTGGCCGCAGGCCTTGCCCAGTGGGCGGCGGGGTGCCGGCGTCTGGGGCTGGAGACGGTGCCGTCTGTTGCGAACTTTCTGTTGGTGAGAGTGGGCTGTGGCCGGGCAGTGTTCGAGGCATTGCAGCGCCGCGGGGTGATTGTGCGTCCGATGGACGGATACGGCCTGCCCGAGTATGTTCGGGTGACGGTCGGCACGCGGCGGCAGAATCGGGTGGCGCTGCGTGCGCTGGCCGAGGTGATCGCCCAGGGGGTTCGCGCGTGATCATTGTGATGAAGCAGGGCGCGGCGGAACGGGATGTCGCGCACGTTTGTGAGCGGGTCCGCGAATGCGGGCTGGAGCCGCACGTAAGTCGAGGCACCGAGCGCACGATCATCGGGGTGATCGGCGACGAGGCGAGGATTCGCGAGCAGCCGATCGAGGCGATGCCGGGCGTGGAGCGGGTGATGAGTGTGGTGAAGCCCTACCGCCTGGCGAGCCTCGAGGCACGGCCGCAGGGCACGAGGGTGACGATCGGTCCGGCGCGCGCCGGCGAGGCACCGGTGGAGGTTGGGGGCGTGCGCGTGGTGGTGATCGCCGGGCCATGCTCGATCGAGGGCCGGGAGATGCTGTTCGACCTCGCTGCTGCGGCGCGGGCAGCGGGGGCGGCGGCGTTGCGGGCGGGTGCGTTCAAGCCCCGGACCTCACCGTATGCGTTTCAAGGACTGGGCGTGGAGGGGCTTCGGCTGTTGCGCGAAGTGCGCACGGCCATCGGTCTGCCGGTGGTCACCGAGGTGATGGATCCGCGCGACGTGGAGCTCGTCGCCGATGTCGCGGACGTACTGCAGGTCGGTGCGCGCAACATGCAGAATTTCACGCTGCTGAAGGCGGTGGGGCGATCGGGCCGGCCGGTGCTGTTGAAGCGGGGGCTGGCGAACACGATCGAGGAGCTGTTGATGAGCGCCGAGTACGTGCTCGCGCAGGGCAATCCGAACGTGATCCTGTGTGAACGCGGCATCCGGACGTTCGAACGTGCGACGCGCAACACGCTAGACCTGAGCGCGGTGCCGGTGCTGCATCGGGAGTCCCATTTGCCGGTGGTGGTGGATCCGAGCCACGGTACGGGCCACTGGGATCTGGTGGCGCCGATGGCGCGCGCGGCGGTGGCGGCCGGTGCCGACGGCATCATGGTCGAGATTCACCGATGCCCCGAACGGGCGCTCTCGGATGGGGAACAGGCGCTGCTGCCTGACACGTTCGAGCAGCTGATGCGCCAGATCGCGGGCGTTGCCGCGGCGATCGGCCGGTCGGTGTGAGGGGCCGGCGAATGGCGCTGCCGCGAACGGTTGCGGTGATCGGGCTGGGTCTAATGGGCGGCTCGCTGGCGATGGCGTTGCGGCGGCGCGGCGCGGCGCGCCGGGTGGTTGGCAGTTCGCGGCGGGCGGAGGTCCGAGCCGCGGCGGTCGCAGCGGGCGCGGTGGATGCGGCGTTTGAATCGCCGGAGGCAGCGGCGGAGGGGGCGGACGTGGCGGTGGTGTGCGCGCCGGTCTGCGTGATTCCGGAGCTCGTTGCGCGGATCGCACCGGTATTGAAGCGCGGAGGATTGCTCACCGACGTTGGCAGCACGAAGCGGTGGGTGTTGGAGCGGTCGCAGGCCGCCGCGCGGGCCGCCGGTGTTGCGATGGTGGGCAGCCATCCGATTGCCGGCTCGGAGCAGCAGGGATTCGACGCGGCCCGACCGGATCTATATGAGGGGGCAGTGACGGTGGTGGTGACCGACGGCGCGGAGCGCGCGGATCTCGAGCGGACGGAGCGACTGTGGCGCGCGGTCGGTGCCCGGGTCGTCCGGATGAGCGCGGCGGAGCACGACCGCTGGATTGCGCGCACCAGTCATTTGCCGCATCTGGCCGCCGCGCTGGTCGCTCGCTGCGCCGCCCGGGACGGGGGTGACCCGCAGAGGATCAGGGCGCTGATCGGCCCCGGGTTCCGCGATACGACGCGGGTGGCGGGGGGATCACCGGATCTTTGGCGTGACATCGTGGAGACCAATCGCGACGCGATCGAGGGGGAGCTGGACTGTCTTGCGCGCGGCGTGGCGGAGCTGCGGGCTGCGGTGGGCCGAGGCGCGTTCGCGGAGGTTCGGGCGCTGCTCGAGGAGGGGCGACGCGCCCGGGCCGAGCTGCTGCGCGGAGCCATCAGCGGAGACGAGGCGGTGGAATGAGCACGGGCGGCGAAATGTGCTGGAGGGTGGAGCCATGCGAGCGAGTGTCGGGCGAAGTACACGTGCCCGGCGACAAAAGCATCTCCCACCGGCTTGCGATGGTGTGCGGCGCGGGGCAAGGTGTGGCGCGAATCCAGCACTTTCTGCGCAGTGAGGATTGCCTGCGGACGGTTGCGGCGATGGAGTCGCTCGGCGCCCGCGCGCGCTTTGAGGGGGACGCGCTGCTGATCGAAGGGGCAGGGGGTGAACTGAGAGCTCCGATCGGAGAGCTCGATCTTGGGAATTCCGGCACGGGCATCCGGCTTCTGACCGGATTGATTGCGGGCCATCCGATCGAGGCCGTGCTGACGGGCGATGCGTCCGTTCGTTCTCGTCCGATGCGCCGGATCCAGGAACCGTTACAGCGGATGGGGGCGAAGGTGGAGCTGCTGGGGGTGGATGGACGCGCGCCCATCCGCGTACGGGGTGGGCATTTGCGGGCGATCGAGTATGCGCCGCCAGTCGCCTCCGCTCAGGTGAAGTCCTGCGTGTTGCTGGCGGGTCTTCGCGCCGAGGGACGGACGCGCGTAGTGGAACCGATGCCTACGCGCGACCACACGGAGCGTCTTCTGCGAGCGATGGGCCTGCCGGTCAGCAGCGATGGTGACCGGGTGGTGGAACTGAGCGGATCGGGGGGGCGGCCTGTTACCGCGGGTGGGGGTGAGTGGGAAGTGCCGGGCGACATCTCCTCCGCGGCGTTCTGGGTTGTTGCCGCCGCGGTGCGGCCGGGAGGCGAGGTGGTAGTCCGCAACGTGGGGCTCAATCCCCGACGCACCGCCGTGTTGGAGGTGCTGCGACGGATGGGCGCGGAGGTACGGATTCAACCGGCCATTGGTGCGGCGGCGGAGTGGGAGCCCCGAGGTGATGTGGTGGTGCGGGGCTGTCGCCTGCGGGGGACGGTCATTGGCGGCGCGGAAATCCCCAACCTCATCGACGAATTGCCAGTTCTCTCGGTGGCGGGTGCGCTGGCGGAGGGGGAGACGGTGATTCGGGACGCGGCAGAGCTGCGAGTGAAGGAATCGGATCGGATCGCGACGATGGCGGCGGGGCTGCGGGCGATGGGGGTGGAGGTGATCGAGCGGCCGGACGGAATGGTGGTGCGGGGCGGTGGGCGGATCCGCGCGTCGGACTGCTTGCACAGCCGCGGCGATCACCGCGTCGCGATGTCGCTGGCGGTGCTATGCCTGTTTGCGGACGGCCCCTGCACGGTGCATGACGTCGCGTGTGTGGACACGTCGTATCCCGGCTTTGCGGCTGACCTGGCATGTTTGACTGGACATCGCGGGTGAGCGAGATGCCGTCCATTCAGGTGGCGATTGACGGCCCGTCCGCGTCGGGGAAGTCCACCGTCGCTCGCGCGGTGGCGCGGCAGCTGGGGTTTGTGTACGTCGACTCCGGGATGTTCTATCGTGCGCTGACCAGGGCGGTGTTGCGGCGGGGGTGGCGCGGGAATGATCCGGCCGTGGTGATCGAAACGATGCGCCTGTGCCGCTGGGAAACTCGCCTTGAAGATGGCGCGGTGAAGCTTTTTCTGGACGGGGAAGGGGCGGGGCCGGAACTTCGTACGCCGGAGGTGGCGGAAGCGGTCTCAGATGTGGCGGCGATCCCGGAGGTGAGGCGGTTCATCGTCGCCCGCTTGCGCGAAACGCGCGCGTTCGGCCCCCTGGTGATGGAAGGTCGTGACATTGGCACAGTGGTGTTCCCGGATGCGGCCTTCAAGTTTTATCTCGACGCGGACCCTGCCGAGCGGGCGCGGCGTCGCTCGCTCGATATTGCGCAGATGGGCGCCGCGGCGGATGTGGAGGATGTGCGGCAGTCGCTGGAGCGTCGTGACCGGCGGGATCGAACGCGTCCGGAGGCGCCGCTGCAGGTGGCGCTGGGCGCAGAGGTGCTGGACACGACCCGGATGACCGTTGAAGAGGTCGTGCAGCGGATCGTTTCGAGGGTTCGCGCTGGACTGTCGAGCGCATGAGCGGGCGCGGTCCTTTCGTCTATCGGGCGGGCCGGGCGCTGTGCCGTTTGTATTTCCGGCTCGTTCATCACCTCCGCGCCGAGGGGATGGAGCACGTCCCGGCGGAAGGACCGTGCATCATCGCGGCAAACCATGCCAGCGTGCTGGATCCGCCGCTGCTCGGCTGTGCGATCCCGCACCGCGTCGTGCACTACCTGGCGAAATCCGAGCTGTTTCAGCCTCCATGGGGATGGCTGCTGCGCGCGGTTGGTGCAGTGCCGGTGGAACGCGGCAAAGGGGATGTCGGTGCGATCCGCCGGGCGCTCGAGCTATTGCGAGCAGGGCATGTGTTGGGCCTGTTCCCGGAGGGCACACGCTCTCCGGATGGGCAACTGCAGCCGCCGAAGCGAGGGATCGGGTTCCTTGTCGCCAAAGCGGCGGTGCCGGTAGTTCCGGCGTGGATTGAAGGAACGTTTGAGGCGTGGCCAAAAGGGGCGGGTCGCCCTCGACTCGGCCGGCCGGTTGCGGTGCACTATGGCGAGGCGATCCGGCCGGAAGAAATCTCCGCACGGGCGACGGGGGCGCAGGCCTATGAGCGTGTCGCGGAGCTGGTGATGGAGAGAATCCGAGTTCTCTCGGAATGTTGCGGCACCGCGTTGAGCTGAGACGCGATGGCGTGGGGTGGGGAACAGCGAAGCCCGTTGCCGGATACGGTGACGGCCGGCACACACCGTCGGCGAGCCGCGCTGGCACGACTTCGCGGCGATACGCAGAAGCTCTACCGGACGAGCTGGGCGGTGGGGCAGCGCAGGATCGATGGCGTACCACCTTGCCCGACGACGCCAGCGTACGTGTCGTGGGGGGAAAGCGTCGGCGAGATCCGGCATCCGCGTCGTGGACAGGAGAGCGCGCCCATGTGCGCGTCCAAAGCTTGGACTACGCGCGAAGGGTTTTCTCCAGAGAGTGGACGGCGCCCACGTTGAAGAGCGCCGCACCGACTTGGCGCTTTTTCGCCGAAGCTGCGGATTGCGATCGCCGGTCGACTCCGCCGATGGCTCCGGCGTGCGAGGGCGGCTGCGGCATGCTTCTGGTTTCCCGTGTCCTATTCTCTAGTACGGAGCCAGCACACGACTGCTGATCACACCACGGTGCATCGGGCAGGATGGGAATGAGTCCCTGCTGCGCGATTTCTTGTGTGTCGTGGAATCACGCCGCTGCGGCAGCGCAACCGCGCCGAGGGATCAGCCACGCAGTCGGCGGCGAAGCAGGACCGCGACGCTGACCACACCGAGCAATCCTAGCGTGGACGGTTCCGGGATCACCAGGAGCGTCACGTCGTCGTTGTAACCGCTCAGCGTGCCGTAGTTGATCTGGAACGTGTTGGCGCCGGCAACGAACGTGTTCCCGTCAGCCAGACCGGCGAACGTGCTAGAATCGATCGAGCCCCATCCGCTGATGATCGGGAAGACTGCCCCATAGGGAAGCGGGCTGGGGGCGATCACCGAGAGGGTGGCTCCCCCAGGCGTCAGGCTCGAGGACGCGTTCATCAGCAGCTGGTCGTACTGGCCGGCGAGCGTGCCGAGCACCTCAACCTCGAAAACCGAACCGGGCTCAAAGGTGACATTGCCTGAGGCCGTGAGCACGCCGGGGCTGGCGCCAGGGGCCAGCGTGCCGCCCGATGCGACGTAGATGCCGGCCACTGAACCGGTGCCGCCGAGCACAGCGGTGTTCTGAACCGTGATCAGGCCGCTGCCCGTATAGGTGCCGTTGTAGAGCAGAGTGCCGCTTTGGACGGTGAGAGCGCCGCTGTAGCTGTGCGTGCCCTCCATCGTCAGTGTGCCGGACCCCGTCTTCGCCCAGTTTGCGCCGCCGTTGATCTGGCCCACGTTGCGGAGCACGCCTCTGGCGAGGGTGAGATTGTTGATCGGATTGCCCGCGCTGCCAATCGCATTGCCCTGCATGTTCAGCGTGCCGCCGTCGAGCATGAGTGTGCTCGTGCCGCCGCCGTCTGCGATGTTGCCCGAAACCGTTGTCACGCCGCCGCTCAGGATGAGGGTGCCGGCGATGTCACTGCCGCCTCCGAGCATCTGGCCGAGCACAATGCCGCTGTTCACGGTCATGGTGCCCCCCAGCAGCGTGAACCATCCTAGGCCGCTGCCGGTGCTGACGGTGGGAAAGCTGCGGCCGATGATGAGCGTATTCACGTCGACCGCGCCGTCACGGATGATCGTCGTGCCCCGCCCCCCGGCGGTGGCTGAACCTGCGTTTGTTCCGAGCGTACCGAGGACCCATTGATCAGCGTAGATGTTCACCGACGCACCATCGTTCGTCGCCAGTAAGTAACCGTGAGGTTGTGTGCCGGAGTTCAGCGAGAGGAACTCGCCCTGAGATATGTTCACTCGCTCGCCGGGGTTTCGCCCCGAGATCCACACGCTGGGGGCGGTGAATCCGTCGCGGAACAGCAGCCAACCCGTCCCCTTGTCGTAGCCCAGGCGCAGTGTGGAGACGTTCAACCGATTGGAGACGCCGAGGAACATCCGCCCACGAATGGAGCCATCACGCGGCGACTGCGCCACTGTGAGCGTTGCCGCGCGGATCGTGTTGGTGTTGGCGAGCAGAAGCACCGCCTGGCGGCTCTGCTGGGTTTCGCCCGCGGTCGGGTCGAAACCAACAACGATCGAGCCCACATCCGCATGGAGCTCGCCGAGCTGCGCGGCGTCCATGCCGCGGAAGTTGATCATATCGGTGGATGCCTGTCCCCAGATCATCACGGTGCCGGAGGTGTTGGTCAGCGCGAGCCGTCCGCCGCCCGAAAGTTCCATGTGGGCACCGATCTGTACCTGCACGAACCGATCCGCGGCGCCGGAGACGATCGAGAGTTCCTGCCCTGGGGAGAGGCCAATCACGCGATTCGTCGCGCCGGCGCCCGCATTGGTAACCGTCGCCGCGAACAGACGAGCAGCTCGCTGGCTCAGACCGTTCATGTCGAGTGTGCCACCTTCCAGCAACACATTCGTGGAGCCGAGCACCAAATCACCGGTGGTGGGGAGCGCGTTCGCCGCGCCGAGTTGCAGCGTTCCGTTGCGCACAAACGTTGGGAATGTATAGCTGCTGGAACCTGAAAGTGTGAGCACACCGCTGCCCAGCTTCACGAGGCCGCGGCTACCGGCGATTGCAGTTCCGTAAGTGAACGAGTTGCTCGGGATGTCGAAGCCAAGGAAGCTGCCTGCGGCCGCGTCCATGTTTGCGAGCAACGTGTCCACGTCCGGAGCTGTCCACTGACCGGTACCCCCGCCCATCACCGCGAGAACGGCACCAGCTGCGGCTAGGACTTTACCGGCAGTGTTATAGCCCGGCAGCGCACCAGGACTCACCGCCTCCAAAATGCCCACTTGGGCGGTTGTGCCGCCGCTGTAGGTGTTAGCGCCCTCGAGAATCATCCATCCGGAACCCAGTTTGAGCAGGCCGCCCGAGCCGGAGATGTTGCCAAACAGGCGATGAGGTGTGGCGCCGATCGCGTTCGAAACGACCAGCGCCGAAAGCGGATTGAGCACGAGGCCGTCTGCGAATGTCGAGGTGCCGCCAAGGCCGAGAACCGCCGTCGAAGCTCCATCACCCACCGTCAACGCGGTGCCGTTTGAAGCGGCGACCGCCCCGGCAGAGACCAGCCCTGCGGTAAACTGCACGCTACCCGTGGAGTTGGTCAGCCACAGGGTGGAAGACAGCAACACCGTTCCGCCGTTAATCACCCAGAGTCCCCGCAACACGTTCGCATCGGTCAGCCGCATGGTGCCGCCGCTGTTCGTCACAAAACCGACAGCGTTACCGGCGCCGTGGTTGCCAATTCGGAACGGGACGCCGTTTGTGGCGACAAAGCTGCCGCCCGCCACGTGCAGTGCGCCAGTGCCACGGTTCCCCACACGAATTTGAGCCGCGGCGTTCGTGATGTTGCGGTACTCCCCGCCAGTGATCGTGAACTGACTGCGCTGCGCATTTG